>DATMMH010000412.1:0-15539 GCA_035569855.1 Candidatus Dormiibacterota bacterium | reverse complement strand
GCGAACCCTCCTGTGACGGGAGGCGCGTGGGTCCGGCACTACCAGGGCAGCTTGGCCGGTTCGTAGTGCTCGACGCGCTCCGTGACCACCGTGACCGGCTCTATCCGATAGAGGCGCCGGGCGTTCTCTCCGAGAAGCTTGCGCTGCACCGCGGCCGGAACCTTGTGCCGCTCCATGAGCTCGAGCGCCTCCCAGGCGTCCTCGGCGTCATGATGCGGATAGTCCGAGGACCAGAGCCCGACGTTTTCGTACTGATCCCACATGCGATAGACCGACTCCTCGTCTCCCTCGAAGGCGATGAAACACCGCTCGTAGAACGCTTCGAACGGATCGCGCACCTTGGGCCCACGCTGGAACGCGTAGAGGTCGAGGAAGTTTCGGCTCCGCGCCAGCACCAGGGGGAGCCAGGTGGCATTCGACTCGAGCACTGCCGTCCGCAGCCGGGGGAACTTGTCCAGCCAGCCGGTCATGAGCACGGCCGTGAGCCAGGTCATGGCCTCGAAGATGAAGCCGAGGGCCTCGGAGCTGTCGATCGTGGGCTCCATGCTGAACACGATGTTGCTCACGAACTGTCCGGGTGAATAGACGACCGCCTCGTCGGTGAAGAGCAGGCCCTGGCCGCTGCCGCGGGTTCGCGCGATGCGCTCACCCCACTCGGGGGTCAGGGCCTCCCGCGACGGGAACGTGTGCATGGCCAGCACGACGTCCAGATCCTCGAATTCTCTCCAGAGCGGGTCGAATTCCGGCAGGGTGGGGTACCGCCCATTCCAGAAGCAGGGGCGAACCGCGGCGGCCTTGAAGCCACGCTTGGCCACCCTCCTCAGCTCCTCGACCGAGTGCTCGACGCTCTGGATCGGGAGCACCGCACAGGGAAAGAGTCGCTGCCGATTCGCCGCGCAGTAGTCGTAGACCCAGTCGTTGTACGCGCGCGTCAGCACGCGGGCCGCCTCCGCGTCCCGGACGAGCGCCAACCGGACGAACCACGTCGGGAAGAGCATCACCTGATCGGTCCCGATCGCGTCCATGTCCCGGAGCCGCGCCTGCGGTTCGCGGCACCCGGCGAGGCGTCCGAATTTCTGTTTCCACGGCTCGGTGCCCGGAACCAGAGCGCCGACTTCCTTCTTGCTCCACCGCGGCCAGCCTACTTCGGCCGCGTTCGATCGTTCGCGCGTCGCGGGAACCACGCGGCCGTTGATGTGGAGCAGGTCCGTGTCGGTATGGAAATGGAACTGCGTCTTCGCCCAGGCCCGGATATCGCGGGGCACGTACTCGTCCCAGATCGCCGGCGGCTCGACCACATGACTGTCACAATCGAAGATCGGGAAGTCTTTCTTGATCGTGGTCACGGCGATCCTCCTTCTCTATGTTCGCCGGCTCAACGCTCTGACGGATTGATGCGCTGAAGCGGCACCTCCTGCCAGTTCTGGCCCTTCTGGTTCAGCGCTCGCAGTATCGGCTGCACGCTGTTCGCGCTCATGTCCCACCGTTCCTGCGTCTCGACCTGCTCGATGCTGCTAACCCCCTGCAGCAGCTGACCCGCGGAGTAGCTGCGATTGGACGCCGATCGCTGCACGTCCGCGCTCGCGCTCTTCCAGATGTTGTTGATCTCGTGCATGTTGGCGAGCTCTTCATCCATCCGAGCGCGAAACACCGCCGGGCTGATCGTCCACGACTTCCACATGGCCCACATCGTCGGGAACAGATCGGGGAACCTGTTCTCATCGGCGAAGACCAGCGAGAGGTACAGCTGCCAGTCATTGTAGTCAACCGGACTGCAGAGAACCAGCGCCAGCCCTTCGCGCGCGAACTCCCGGCTGTGGTTCTTGTAGTGCACGTAGGACGCCCGGCCGCTCTGCGTCGGCGTTGGTCGCTCCTCGATGATGGTCATGCGAGCCTCGCCGCGGCTCAGGGCCCCACGCATGTTCGAATCCGTCCACGCCATCAAGGCTTGACTGGGTGGCAACATTGGCCCGTGCATGCCCGGAAATCCCGGCAGGGCATTGACCGGAACGGTGTAACGCACCCCGAGCACAATGTGACCCCCCTGCCCATAGGCCTCCACGGTGGCGTTCCGATAGTCAGTGATGACCCATCCCTCTGGCAGACCGATGGATCCTGAGCCGTCGGGAAACGCAGCCTGGCGCAAGGGCTCGACGCGAGGTGGCGCCGTCGGCCGCCCCGCTCGTTCGCCTCCTCCTCCCATCAGCTGCCGGAGCATCGGCCCCGAAGATTGCGCAAAACGGTCCGGTCGATCGAACAACAACAGGGCCGAGCCGCGGCCACCGCCCGAGAACACCGCCAAGGTCCCACGTACTGGCTGTCCCCGATGGACGGTCTCGAAGAATGCGTGGACCTGTTGGTCCTGTGCGTCGACAATGGCGCCGTTGAGCAACAGGGGGCGATCGAAGTAGCCGGACACCCAGCGGATGACGCCAGGGAGCAGAGCGCGAGCCGAGCCGGGAGCCGCAAATTCATCGCTCAGCAGCGCCTGCCCAAACGGCCCACTCTGGCCGACGAGATGGAACCCTTCGGGCAGCGGCTGCGCACTCGAGGACGTAGGGGCGAGCAACGACGATATCAACAAGATGCATGCAAGGTACATCGTGCGGGAAACCCAAAGGCGAAACTTGACCATCCCTCTCGTACCCCCTCGGAAAGAGTGCCCTGGATAGCGGACCGGTGACACGGACCAAGCAGGGACACCTGATTCGCCCTTGTCTTCCGTCCGATCGTGCCCGGGAACTTAAACCAGCGCCCTTCGGCGTGTCAAGCTCGGTGGCGCAAATTCGAAGGCATCAAGTAGAATGCTCGCGTCAAGGACCGAGCGTGTCGTGCTCCGAATGCAGGCGCCGAGGAACTCACCGTTGATTCGGGTCGCGGTAGCCCTCCTTCTGCTGTTGTCGACGCCTCGTGCGGCATGGGCCGAGGGTGACCAGGTTACGATCCCGCTCATCCCGGACGGGAAGCCGGACCCTGCCGACACGGCGATCGTCGGCTATCTGTTCAGGCCGAACGGGCCAGGCCCGTTTCCCGCGGTGGTCCTGCTCCACGGCTGTGACGGGCTGAGCTGGCGCGGACCCCAGCAAAGCGCGTGGCTATTCATGACGGAGTATGCCCGGCGATTCGTGCACCTGGGTTACGTGGCCCTCATCGTCGACAGTTTCAAGCCGCGCGGCATCAGTGAGGCGTGTGGAAGACCGCTGACCGTTTCGCCCTGGCGACGGGCCTGGGATGCGTTGAGCGCGGCGCGTTTCCTGGTGGGGATGGGTGTCGTGGATCCGACGCGGATCGTCCTGGAAGGGCACTCCCACGGGGCGGTGGCCGTGTTGGTCGCCATGGAGCGGGACCGTTGGCAGGCGCCGGAGCGGTTCGCCGTCGGCATCGCCTGGTATCCCGGCTGTACCTGGAACAAAGCGGGCCTGACGGCCCCGGTGCTCATCCTCATCGGCGGGGCGGATGATTGGACACGGGCGGCCGAGTGCCGCTCGTTTGTCAAACGACTGGCGGCCAGCGGCGAGGAGGACTTCGTGGACTTGCGAGTCTATCCGGGTGCCACCCATGCCTTCGACGTTCCAGGGGAGACCCGGTATGTCGTTGGCCACCGGATCGAGTATGACCGGGCCGCGGCGGCCGATGCCTGGACTCAGGTCGAGGCCTTCCTGCACCGACGACTGGATCGATAGCGCGATCCCCGACGAATACCGCCCGCCGTCGGCCCCCCTTTACCGCTCGGCGGCGTTCCTGGCGCTCCCGCGCCTATGCCTTGCTCGGCGAACCGCCGTCGGCGACCTCCGATACACGGCACGAAACGCGGCGTTGAAGCGTCGGATGCTGGCGAACCCGGCGGCGAACGCGATCTCGGACATCGGCATCACGGTCTCGTCGATGAGCCCTTTTGCACGTTGCACCCGTCGGGTCGTCGCGACCGCGGTGGGCGAGGCCCCCGCATGGCGCACGAATAGTCGACGCAGATGTCGGCTCGTCATCCCGAGCCGATCGGCGAGCTCCTCGACGGCCTTGCCATCGTCGAGGAATCCACCCTCGATGAGCCGCATGGCGCGCGAGACCGTCGCGGCAGCTCCGCGCCACGCCGGTGTCCCCGGCGCGGTCTCGGGGCGACACCGTAAGCAGGGACGAAACCCCGCGCGCTCAGCCGCGGCGGCGGTGGGAAAGAAGACGACGTTACGAGACTGGGCGGGTTTTACCGGACAGGTCGGACGACAATAGATCCGTGTCGTCAAGACACCGGTAAAGAACCACCCGTCGAACCGGCGGTCTCGGGCGAGGCGCGCGCGGTCGCAGGCGCGCCAGTCAAGGCCGATGCCGTTGCTCACGATGCCCGAGCGTAGCATGCGCCGCGTCGCCCGCCACGGGTCGGGGCGATGACGTCCGAAAACGGCGAGACCGCGATGGACGCCGCGGCTACCGTTGTGCGCAGGCATGAGTGTTCGATATTTCTACGGCTGGAACGTCGTAGGCGCGACCTTCACCATGGCGCTGTTCAGCTTCGGGCTCGGCTTCTATGGCCTCGCCGTGTACGTCGCGACCCTCCAGGGGCTACACGGCTGGTCGGCCGCCGCCGTGTCGGCGCCGGTCACGGTGTATTACGTCGCGGGGGCGCTCCTGACGGCGTCGATCGGCGACCTCTACGAGCGCCTCGGCCCGCGCGTCGTCGTGGCCGGCGGGAGTATCGCGATGGCCGCCGGCGTGGCGGCGCTCGGGTCCGTCACCCAGCCGTGGCAACTCTATCCCGTCTTCGTCGTCATGTCCCTTGGCTGGGGATCGATGAGTGGCGCGGCGATCAACATCGTCCTCGCCCCCTGGTTCGAGCGACGCCGCGGTCTGGCCGTCAGCATCGCGTTCAACGGGGCCACGCTGGGCGGCGTCATCGTCACGCCGGCGCTCATCCTGCTCATCGGCGTGGCCGGCTTCCCACGCGCGCTCGGCGCCGCCGCAGCCGTGCTCCTCGCGGTGCTGCTCCCCGTTGCAGCCGGTGTCATGAGGCGGGGTCCGGAAGAGCTCGGGCTCGGCCCCGACGGCGATCCCCGTCCCTCTGCACTAGCCACCGCGTCGGCTGGCACCGGGCGACACGGGCGTGGCAACGCACTGCGCACGTGGCGCTTCTGGAGCGTGTCCGCCCCCTTCGCGCTCGGCCTCGCGGCCCAGGTCGGGGTGCTCACGCATCTGGTCGCCGTCGTGACGCCGCTGCTTGGAGCCGGCGGCTCCGCGCGGGCCGTGAGCGCGACGACGTCGGCGGCGGTGGTCGGGCGGCTGGTGACGGGTGTCGTCATCGATCGCTTGAACCGACGCCTCGTGGCGAGCGCAACGCTCGTCATCCAGATCGCGGGCCTGGCCGTGCTGGCGTGGGCACCGTCCGCCGTGGGCGTCTACACGGGTTGCGCACTCTTCGGCCTGGGCGTCGGGAATTTGACCACCCTGCCCGGCCTCATTCTCGCTGTCGAGTGGCCGCGGGAGCAGTTCAGCGCGCTCGTTGGCCTGGTGGTCGGCATCAATCAGTTCACCTTCGCCTTCGGGCCGTCACTCGTGGGCGTCATGCGTGACCGGGCCGGGACCTACGGGCCGGCCCTTGGTGTCTGCACGGCGCTTCAGCTCGTCGCTGCCGCCATGATCCTCCTCGGGCCCGGGACCGCACGGTCGCGGCGGGCCGAAGACGGTCGAGCAGGGCCGTGACGACCACCATCCGATTGTTGCTATTCCGAGACGCCGGCCAGCTTCTCCGTCTCCGCCCAGAGACGGCCCGCCGCAGCGTCGTCCTGCGCTTCCCGCGACGGCGTGGCGGGCCGGCGCTTGTAGAAGTAGGCGCCGCTGGCGCCCGCCACCTCGGGCGCGGAGGCCAGGAACACGATGGTGTCGGCGCCCTTCTCGGGCGAGATCGCCGCGATCTTCTTGGCCAGGCGGACGCCGAACGAGAGCCAGCCGCCGCTCTCGTCGCCGAAGCGGGTCGCCACGAACCCCGGGTGCAGCGAGTTCGCGGTGACCCCGGTGCCGTCCAGGCGCCGCGCCAGCTCGCGCGTGTAGAGGATGTTGCACAGCTTGGAGCGCCCGTAGACCTTGATGCCGGAATAGCCGCGCACCGCCTGGAGATCGCCGAAGTCGAGGCGGGCACCCTTGTGGGCGTCCGAGGCGGTGTTGATCACCCGGGCCGGCGCGGCCGCCGCGAGCCGCGCGCGCAGGCCCTCGGTCAGCAGGAAGTAGGACATGTGGTTGGTCGCGAAGGTGCGCTCGAGGCCGTCGCCGGTGACCTGGCGCGTGGCGTACAGGGCACCCGCGTTGTTGATCAGCACGTCGACGCGGGGCTCGGCGGCCGCGATGGCGGCGGCCACGCGCTTGGTGTCGCCGATCCGGGAGAGATCCGCGTAGTGGACGGTGTGCCCGGCGCGGGGCCCGCGCTCGCGGAGCCGCGCCAGCGCGACCTCGCCGCGATGGGGGTCACGCGCGACCAGGACGATCCGCGCGCCCATTGCGGCGAGCTGCTCGGCCGCGACCTGGCCGATCCCCGACGTGGCACCCGTGACGACGACGACTTTACCCTGCATGACCCTCGCCGGCCGATGATACCCCAGCCCGGCCGGCGCGGGCGATGGCCTACCGGTGCCAGGCGTTGTGCTTGTCGCGATAGATCTGACGGCTCTCGCGGTTCAGCATCCGGTTGAGATGCGTGCGCTCGCGCATGCTCAGACGGCCGTCCGCGAGGGCGCGTCCCTCCGCGCGATCGATCCGGCCCTCGCCGCGCTCGAGCTGCCGCGTCTCCGGACCGGTGAGCTGGCCGGACTGGACGCCCTGGCCGATCCGCTCCTGTTGCCGCACTTCCCGCTGGTCGATGAACGTCTGCGCCATGGCCGGGCCGGACATGGCCAGGATGGCCGATACGATGACGGTGATCCGCATGACTTGCATATGCCCCTCCTGGTGAATCGGTTCGGTCACTGGATGGGACGGACGCCCGGGAGCCTCCGTTTACCCGGCGGAGCGGCCGTGGCAAGATCGAGGCCCATGTCGTTCCTCCAGTCCCGCACGCGCTCGGCGCGCCAGGGCTTCGGCAAGCCGGTCACGCGCAAGGAAGACGGCCGGCTGATCACCGGCCGCGGTCGCTACAGCGACGACTTCAACCTGCCCGGTCAGGCCTACGCGTGCTTCGTGCGATCGCCGCACGCCCACGCGCGCATCCGCCGCATCGAGACCGCTGGCGCGCTGGCCGCGCCCGGGGTGCTCGCGGTTCTCACCGGTCGCGACGCCCTCGCAGACGGGCTCTCACCGATCCCGCACCGTCCGGTGCCGACCAACCCGAACGAGTTCCCGGTGGGCGGCCGCGACGGCGCGCGCATCTTCGTGGCCCCGCACCGGCCCCTGCCCGCCGATCGCGCCCGTCACGCCGGCGAGGCGGTGGCCATGGTCGTCGCCAAATCCGCGGCCGCCGCCGCCGACGGCGCCGAGCGCGTGCTGGTCGACTACGAGCCGCTACCGTCCGTCACCGCCACGCCTGATGCCGCGCGCCCCGGCGCGGCGGTGCTGTGGGAGGAGCTGGGCGGCAACGTCTGCGTGGACTCGATGGCCGGCGACGCGGCGACCGCCGACGCCGCCTTCGCGGGCGCCGCGCACGTGGTGCGTCTCGACACCTGGATCCCACGCATCACCGGCGTGCCGATGGAGCCCCGCGCCGCCCTCGGGGCGTACGACGGCGCCACCGGCCGCTACACCCTCTACGCGGGCTCGGGCGGCGTGGTCCGCCACAAGACCGACCTGGCCGAGATCCTGGGCGTGCCGGAGACCGCGGTCCGGGTGGTGGCGCAGGACGTCGGCGGCAACTTCGGCACGCGCAACAGCTTCTACCCGGAGTTCGCGCTGGTGGCGTGGGCCGCCCGGCGCCTCGGGCGGCCGGTGAAGTGGACCTGCGAGCGGCGCGAGGCCCTGCTCACCGACTACCAGGCGCGCGACCTCCTGTCGGGAATGGAGCTGGCCCTCGACGCCCAGGGAAACTTCCTCGCCCTGCGCGGGACCAACACGAGCAATGTCGGCGCGCACGCGGTGACGTTCGTGCCGCTCAACAAGGGCCGCGAGCTGTCGACCAGCGTCTACCGCGTTCCGACCGCCGCGGTACGTGGCCGCGCGGTGCACAGCAACACCTCACCGCTCGCGGCCTATCGCAGCGCGGGGCGCCCCCAGGTGATGTTCGTCATCGAGCGGCTCATCGACCTGGCCGCCCGCCGTCACGGCTTCGACCGGGTGGCACTCCGGCGGCGAAACCTCGTACCGGTCGCCGCGATGCCGTACGCGAACCCCTTCGGCATCGTCTACGACAGCGGCGACTACCGGGCCACCCAGGATCGCGCGGTCGAGCTGGCCGACTGGGCCGGCTTCGAGGCGCGGCGCCGCGAGGCCCGCGCCCGGGGCCGCCATCGCGGCATCGGCCTCGCCAACTACATCGAGATCGCCACCGGCGCGCCGCGCGAGCGAGCCCAGGTCTCGGTGCGGCCGGACGGCTGGATCGACGTGGTCATCGGCACCCTCTCGGCCGGCCAGGGTCACGAGACGAGCTTCGCCCAGCTCATCGCGGAGTGGCTCGGCGTGGAGCCGGACCGCGTGCGTCTGATCACCGGAGACACCGACCGGGTGCCGGTCGGCGGCGGCTCCCACTCCGGGCGCTCCATGCGGCTGGGCGGGGTGGTGATGGCGAAGGCGTCTGATCGGGTCGTCGAGCGGGGCGCGCGCGTCGCGGCGTGGTTGCTCGAGTCCGCGACGGCCGATCTCGAGTTCACCGCCCGGCGCTTCGTGGTGCGGGGCACCGACCGATCGGTGGACCTGTTCGAGGTCGCGGCGGCGGCGCTGCGGAGCGACGCGCCCGCCGACCTCGCCGGCCCGCTCGAGGCGGAGTGCGACGAGACGGTGTCCGACCCGTCCTTCCCCTACGGCGCCGCGGTCTGCGAGGTGGAGGTCGATCCCGAGACCGGCGTGGTGGAGATCGCCCGCTACACCTCGGTGGACGACGTGGGCCGCGCGATCAACCCGATGATCGTGCACGGCCAGACCCACGGCGGCATCGCGCAGGGCGTGGGGCAGGCCCTCTGGGAGCGCTGCGACTACGATCCGGCGAGCGGCCAGCTACGCTCCGCGACCTTCATGGACTACGCGATGCCGCGCGCCGACATGCTGCCCGCGTTCCAGACCGAGATCAGCGAGGTGCCGTCCACCAGCAACCCGTTGGGCCTCCGGGGCGGCGGCGAAGGCGGGACCACGCCCGCGCTGGGCGCGGTGGTCAACGCGGTCGTGGACGCGCTCGCGGAGCTGGGCGTCGAGCACCTCGAGATGCCGGTGACGCCCGAGCGGGTGTGGAGCGCGATTCAGCGCGCCCGTCACGCCCGGCCGACCGCGGCCGGGTCGATGTAGTCCGGGCGCACCGCGTAGGGATACGGCCCCTCGACGGTCTTGCCCAGGGCGAAGCGCGCCAGGCTGAACGCGTCGATGTCCACCGTCTTGGCGTGGCCGTCCGTGATCAGCTCGGCCATGCACGCGCCGACCGCGGGCGCGATCTTGAACCCGGAGCCACTGAACGCGGTGGCCAGGTAGAGCCCGTCGATGCCGTCCACGCGTCCGAGGATGGCGTGACGATCCGCGCTGTAGCCGTCGAACGCGCGATAGCCGCGGGAGAGCGTCGCCCGCTCCATCACCGGGATGCGATGGGTGAGGAGCTGCGCTCCGAGCCCGGCCGCGTGCGGCGGCAGCCCGGTGCCGAGCGTGTCGGGATCGATGTCCCACTCCTGGCACGGGATGCCGACCAGGGTGAGGCCGCCCCCCTCCGGCCGGAAGTAGTTGCCCTGCACGTTGTCGATGAAGACCATGTGCGGATCGCGCAGCTCGGCCGGCCGGGCCACCGCCACCGTGTCGATGGCCTTCGGCCGCGCCGGGAGCGCGAGGCCGATCTCTCCGCAGAGCCGCTTCGACCACGCGCCCGCCGCCACCACCACGTTGCCGGTGTCGATCCGCCCGGCCGCGGTCTCGACCCCGAGCACGCGGCTCTCGCGCCGGTCGATGCGGGTCACCGCGGTCCACTGGAGCACGCGCGCGCCCAGCTCCACCGCCCGCCGCCGGAAACCCTCCACCGTCTCCGCCGGGTTGGCGTAGCCGCTGTCCGGCTCGTAGGCGGCCGCGCCGACGTCGTCCACGTTGGCGAACGGCTGGAGGTCCCGAAGCTCGGCGGGGGTGATCGCGCTCGTCTTCACCCCGATGCGCTGGAGCATCTCCACGTTCCGGCGCAGGTGGTCCGCGAACTGCGGCGCCACCACGTTGACGAAGCCGGTGTGGGTGAACACCGCGGGGCCGCCCATCAGCTCGGGCCAGTGGCGGAACGCCGGGAAGCTCGCCCACGCCAGCCGCGCGTCCCACTCGTTGGTGTAGTGCATGCGCACGAGCGCGCTCGACCGGCCGGAGGCGCCGCCCGCGAGCGCGCCCTTCTCCACCAGCACGACCTTGACGCCACGGGCGGCCAGCGCGTAGGCGATGCTGGCCCCGTTGACGCCGCCTCCGATCACCACCACGTCCGCGGTCTCGCTCATGATTTGTCTCCGAACGCGTCGCGCAATCCGTCGCCCAGGAAGTTGAAGCTCGTCACCGCCAGCGTGATCGCGACGCCCGGGAAGATCGCGACCCACGGCGCGGTGGTGAAATAGCTCTGCGCATTGTTGAGCATGTTACCCCAGCTCGCCAGCGGCGGCTGGATGCCGTAGCCGAGGTAGCTGATGTAGGACTCGAGCAGGATCGCGCGCGCCACGCTGAGCGTGGCCGCGACCGCCACGATGCCGATCGTGTTCGGCACCAGGTGCCGCAGCATGATGCGGCCCTCGGAGGCTCCGAGGCCCCGGGCGCCCAGCACGAACTCCTGCTCCCGGAGGGCCAGGATCTGCCCGCGCACCATGCGGGTGACGTCCATCCAGGAGGTGACGCCGATGATGAGGGTCACCGTCCAGAGCGAGGGCCGGACGAAGGATGCCAGAGCCAGCAGCAGGAAGATCGGCGGAAAGGAGAGCATCGCGTCGGTGATGCGCAGCAGCGCGGTGTCCACGACCCCGCGGTAGTAGCCCGCGAGCGTGCCGAGCAGGGCTCCGAAGGCCATCGTGACCGCCATCGCGGTCAGGCCGACGGTGAGCGAGATGCGGCCGGCGTGCAGCAGCCGGCTCAGCACGTCGCGCCCGAGCTCGTCAGCGCCGAGAAAGTGGCCGGCGGTGAGCGGCGGCGCGAACTTGTGGCGAAGCTCGATCCGGATCGGGTCCGGCAGGCCGAGGTCGCCGGCCAGCGCCGAGCCGAGCACGAGGAGCAGGATGACCGCCACGCTGCCCACCGCGGGGCGATGGCGCAGGAAGCGCGTCAGCACGAGGCCGGCGAGGCTCTCCGGCCGCGGCGCCGCGCGCGGCGCGGCGATCGGCACGGCGCCGCTCACGACAACCGCACCCGTGGATCGACCGCCGCGTAGATCAGATCGGCGACCAGGTTGCCGGCCACCACCAGCAGCGCGGTCAGCATCAGGAGCCCCATCAGCACCGGGTAGTCGCGGTAGCCGATCGAGTCCACGAAGAGGCGTCCCATGCCGGGCCAGGTGAAGACGGTCTCGGCCACGAGAGCGCCGCTCAGCATCATCGGCAGCTGCAGCCCGGCCAGCGTGATCAGCGGAATCAGCGCGTTCCGGAGCGCGTGCTTGAGGATGACCGCACCGGCCGGCATGCCCTTGGCGCGGGCGGTCCGCACGTAGTCCTCCCGGATGACGTCGAGCATGGAGGCGCGGGTGTAGCGGCTCCAGGTGGCCACCATCACGAGCCCGAGGGTGGCGGCGGGCAGGATCAGGTGGCGCAGCCGGTCCAGCAGGGCGAAGTCCGCGCCGATCGTGCCCATGTTGCCGGGCGGGAGCACGCGCAGCAGCACCGCGAAGACGTAGATCGCCATCAGGCCGAGCCAGAAGGTCGGAACCGACAGCGCGACCATCGAGACGAAGGTCAGCAGGTGGTCGAAGAGCGAGTACTGGCGCACCGCGCTGACGATGCCGGCGGCGAGCCCGAGCCCCACCGCGAGCCCGAACGCGCTGCCCATGAGGAGCAGGGTGGCCGGGATGCGCTCGCCGATGATCTCGAGCACGAGCCGCCCGTCACGGTACGAGCGGCCCCAGTTGCCGGTGAGGACCCCGCGGATCCACTTGAGGTACTGCTCGGGCACCGGCCGGTCGAGCCCGAGCTCACGCGTGATACGCGCCAGATCCTCCGCGCTCATGCTGGGGGTCAGCGCGTAGATCGCGGCGGGCCCGCCCGGGGCCAGATGCAGCACCGCGAAGCCGACCCCCGACACCAGCCCCAGCACCACCAGCGCCTGGAGGAGCCGGCGTAGAAGGTACCGATGCACGCGACGCTAGGCCTTCCACCCCCACTCGTACATGTTCCAGGTGTTGGTCAGCGTGTTGCTGTTGGGCTTGTAGTTGACGAGCCCCTGCTTCACGCCCTCGATGCGCACGTAGCTGAAGAGCGGCAGGTACGGCAGGTCCGCGCGGATCACCTGCTGGAGCTTCTGGTAGAGTGGCCGGCGCTTGGCCCGGTCCACTTCCCGCACCCCGTCCTCGAGAAGCCGGTCCACCTGGGGATTCTTGTACTGCAGCACGTTGCGCCCGGAACCACTCTCCGCCGGGATGTACTTGCTGTGGATTCGGTTGAGACAGTCGGGATCGTCGCCGATCGTGGCCTGCACGCCGACCAGCAACGTGTCGAACTGCGACTTCACGTAGTACTCGCCCCACACCACCGCGGCCGGCATGTTGTTAATCTGCATGTCCACCCCGACCGCGCGCCAGTTCTGCTGGATCAGGGCCTGGGTCTGCTCGCGGAGCTTGTTGCCCGCTGTGGTCGAGCAGGTGAAGGCCAGCCGCACCCCGCCCTTGGCCCGGATCCCGTCGGCGCCCGCCTTCCAGCCCGACTCCTCCAGGATCTGCTTCGCCTGCTCGGGGTTGTACTCCTGCCTGGGCAGATCGGGGTTGTAGGCCCACGAGGTCGCGGGCAGGTAGCCCTCCACTGGCTTGTGCACGCCGTAGTAGATCTGGTCGATGACCGCGCGCTTGTCGAGCGCGGCGTAGAGCGCCTGGCGCACCGCGATCTCCTTGAACTGCGGCTTGCCGTGGTTGAAGTAGATGTACTCGATCGAGGGAGTGGAGTGTAGGTGGATGGTCACCCCCGGGAGGCCCTTGGCCTCGCCGTAGAACTCGGCGGAGATCCCCTGCATGCCGGTCACGTCCACCGCGCCGGTCTTGAACTGGGTGTAGAGCACGGTGAGGTCCGGAATGTACTTGAAGATGACGCGCTCCACCACCGGCGCGGGCCCGTGGTAGCTCTCGTTCGCCCGCAGCAGCAGGTTGTCGCCCGCGACCCGGCTCGCGAACTTGAAGGGCCCGGTGCCCACCGGGCTCTTGGTGTTGAACTCGGCGGTGTTCGGATCCGCCACCCCCTCGAGGATGTGAGCGGGCACGATGTAGGTGTCGCCCCAGCAGGTGAGGAACGGGGCGAACGGTTCCTTCAGGCGCACCCGCAGCGTGTACTCGTCGGGGGTCTCCACGCTCGTGACCACGTCGTGGCCGACCTTGGTGAACGCGCCGAACTTGGGGTTCAAGATCAGGTCGTGGGTGAACTTGACGTCGCGGGCCGTGAAGGCCTGGCCGTCGTGCCACTTCACGCCGCGCCGCAGCTTGATCACATATTCGAGCCCGCCGTTCCGGATGCCGCCGTTCTTGGCGGACGGGATCTCCACCGCGAGGTTGGGGATGAACTGGGCCCGCTCGTCGATGCGCCAGAGGCTGTCGAAGAGGCCGAAGTGCACGCCGCGGTCCACCTCGATGTGGGGGCGCACCGGGTTGAAGACGGTGGGCTCCTGCGAGACGGCCACCACGACCTGTCCGCCCTTCTTGACGCCCGGCGCGGCCGGGGCGTCGGCGGCCAGCACGAGGCCTCGATCGAGCAGCGGGCCCAGCGCGGCGGCCGCGCCCGCTCCGCCCAGCAGTGAGAGCGCCTCGCGGCGCGACAGCGATCGCATCCAGGTCATCGTAGTAACTCCCTTGCACCCGCGAGGTTCGCTTCGGTGGGAGCCCGGAGCACCAGCACCGCGTCGTCGAAGCCGAGGTCCCGGAGCTGCCGCAGCCGCCGCGCGGCCGCGTCGGGCGCGCAGCGGAGGTGAAACGGGGCGTGGTCGTCGAGCGGGGCGGTGGGCGCCCCGAGGTCGAGCCCGATGTTGGTCACGATCGCGCGCTTGCCGCCCGCCGCGCGATAGCGCTCGATGCCGTCGGTCAGGGTGGCGAGAGACGTCTTGGCCGCCGAGGCGATCCAGCCGTCGTATTCCTGCGCGGCCCGCGGGATCCAGTGCTTGCCGCCCCAGCTCCCGATCAGGACCGGCGGGCCGCCCAGCGCGCCCGGCCACGGCGTCAGCTGGGCCGCGCCGACCTTCTCCCCGCGCCAGAGACGCCGCATCAGCGGCAGGGCCGCCTGGAGCGCCTGCATGCGGCCGGCGAAGTCGAGGCCGAGCGCGTCGAAGTCGGTCGGCGTCGACCCCGCGCCCACGCCCAGGAGCAGCCGCCCGTTGCAGACCAGGTGCGCGGTGAGGATGCGGTGCGCCAGCTCCACCGGGTTGCGCAGCGGCACCTGCAGCACGCACGTGCCGATCTCGACGCGCGTGGTGACCGCCGCGGCCACCGAGACGCCGATCAGCGGATCGGGGAGGATGAAACCCCGGCCGATCGCGTCGAAGAACCACACGCTGTCGAACCCGAGCCGCTCGGCCCGCCGCACGCTCTCGAGCAGCGCGGCCCCGGTGAAGGGCGCGCCATCCGGATGGGCGCTCGACAGGTTGACCCCGAGTCTCACGCGCTCACCTCGGCATGCGGTAGCCGCGCGCGTCGCTCGCTCCGCCGTCCTTGTAGTTGACGATCCGCTTCGGCGACGTGTGGGTACCGAGCAGGCGCAGCTCCTGGTCGCCCACCACCCGGAAGGCGTGCGGGGTGTCGGGCGGCAGCGCGATCGTATCGCCCTTCCGCAGCACGATCGCGCGGTCTTCCTGGCCGTCGATCCAGGCCTCCGCGGCGCCGTCGAGGATATGCAGGATCTCCAGATACGGGTGCGAGTGCACCGGGGTCTCGTAGCCGGGCTGCGCGGTCTGGATGCCGGTGCGGACCGGGGTGGTCCCCGCCTCGTCGCCGATGATCGGCTGGTAGTGAGAGAGCGGACCGAAGCTGACCTGCTCGGTCTCCTCGAGTCGGACCACCCGGAAATCGCTCATCGCGCGCCTCCACTGGACCGGAAAAGGTGGGAATACGCGCTGACGATAGGGGCCCCCGCCGCGGGTGTCAAGTGACCGGCCGCCGCTGGCCCGGCTTCCCGCCTTCGGCTAGGATAGCCGCGCAGTGGATGAGATCCCACCTCTCAGCCGTCGGTCGCTCATCGCCGGCGCGGTCGCGCTCGGTGCGGTCGCCGCCGCCGGCGAGACCGCGCGCGCGGCCGACGACACTT
>DATMMH010000411.1:0-16634 GCA_035569855.1 Candidatus Dormiibacterota bacterium | reverse complement strand
CCCGAAGCCACCGATGAACGGGCCGCCCCAGCCCCCCCAGCCCGAGGATCCCCCGGTGTAGCCCCGGCGCCGCAGCGCCGCGCTCTGGATCCGGTTCTGGACGAACGTGACGAGCAGCAGCCCAACGAAGATCAGCCCGAGCACCTCGCGCCAGCCGAAGCCGTGCGTCGGCTGCCCGCGGTTCGGCCCCGGCGGGCGCTGGTAGGTGCCCGCGAGGGCGCGATCGATGCCGTCGAGCCCGGCCCCGATCCCCTCCGCGAGACGTCCCTCGCGGAAGCGAGGCGCCACGAGGTCCCGCAGGATGGAAGAGGAGATCGCGTCGGTGAGGCTGCCCTCGAGCCCGTAGCCGACCTCGATGCGCATCTTCCGGTCGTCGAGGAAGACGAGGAAGATGACCCCGTTGTCGAGGCCCTTCTGGCCGACCCGCCAGGCCTGGGCGAGCCGGATCGAGTAGTCCTCCAGGCTTTCGCCTTCGAGCGAGCGAAAGATCGCCACCACCACCTGGTTGCGGCTCGTCGCCTCCCGCGCGATCAGCTTCTGCTCGAGGCGGTCACGGTCGGCGGCCGACAGCGCGCCCGCGTAGTCGTTGACCCGATGCGCGGGCGCGGGGGGAATGGGCAGGGCGGCCGCCGGCGCGGCCAGCAGCGCCAGCAGCAGCATCGCGGGCGCGACGCGGCGGAGCACCGGAATTTCCCGCGCCGCCGCCCGGCTAGAACTTCACCTTGGGGGCTTCCTGGGCGGCGGGGGTGGCCTCGAAGTAGGCCTTCTCCTTGAAGCCGCGGAAGGAGGCGATCAGGCTGCCGGGGAAGAGGCGGATTCGCGTGTTGTAGTCCCGCACCGCCTCGCTGTAGCGCATGCGCTCCACCGCGATCCGATTCTCGGTGCCCTCGAGCTGGCTCTGCAGGGTGAGGAAGTTCTGGTTGGACTTGAGATCGGGATAGCGCTCGACGGTGACGAGCAGCCGGCTCAGCGCACCGCCCAGCTCGGCCTGGGCCTGCTGGAACTTCTGGAACGCGGCCGGGTCGTTGATCAGCTCGGGGGTGGCCTTGATGCCGGCCACGCTCGCGCGCGCCTTGGTCACCTCCTCCAGCACGGTGCGTTCCTGGGTCGCGAAGCCCTTCACCGTCTCCACCAGGTTCGGGACCAGGTCGGCGCGGCGCTGGTAGACGTTCTGCACCTGCGCCCACTTCTCGTTGACCAGCTGCTCCTGGGCCACGAGCTGGTTGTTGATCCCGATGGCCCACCCGATACCGATGACGAGGATGAGGACGATCACGCCGATGACGATCAACCCGGTTTTCATGGGCTCAGTATACCTCCCGGTCAGAGATCGTTGCCCGAGTAGGACTGGTTGAAGGACTTGTTTCGACCAACCACTATGCGGCCCGGACCCCGCCGGACCAAGGAATTGGGAGACGGTGGAGCGCGCGCCGGTCAGGCGCCGAGGTGGGTCACGACCGCCTCGGCGAACTCGGAGGTGCCGAGCGTGCCGCCCAGGTCGCGCGTCTTGGCGCCCTGGGCGAGCGCGCCGTTGTAACCGTCCTTGATCCGCTGCGCCGCCGCCGCGCACCGCTCGTCGTCGCGGGTCTCGGCCAGGTGGTTGAGCAGCATCACCGCCGACATCAGGAGCGCGAGCGGATTGGCCAGGTTGCGGCCCGCGATGTCGGGCGCCGAGCCGTGGACCGCCTCGAAGACCGCGCTCCGGTCTCCGATGTTCGCGCCCGGCACCACGCCGAGACCGCCCACCAGCCCCGCGCAGAGATCGCTCAGCACGTCGCCGTAGAGATTCTCCAGCAGTAGCACGTCGAAGCGGGTGGGATCCTGGACGAGCCCCATGCATCCCGCGTCGATGATCATCTCCTGGTAGCCGATGTCCGTGAACTCCGCGTCGTGCACGGTCCGGGCGCAGCGGATGAACATGCCGTCGGTGAGCTTCATGATGTTGGCCTTGTGGAAGACCGCGACCTTCTTCCGCCCGCGGTGCTGCGCGTAGCGGAAGGCCCAGCGCGCGATCCGGGTGCAGGCCTTCTCGGTGGCCACCTTGGTGGTGGTCACCACGCCCGGAGCCAGCGTCGCCTCGATGCCCGAGTAGAGCCCCTCGGTGTTCTCGCGGATGATCACGACGTCCACGCCCCGGTAGCGGGTCGGCACCCCGTCCAGGTTCCGGACCGGCCGCACCGCCGCGTAGAGATCCAGCTCCTTGCGCAGGCGGACGTTGATCGAGACGAAGCCCTCGCCGATCGGGGTGGTGCACGGCCCCTTGAGCGCCACCTGGTGCCGCTCGATGGCCTCGAGGGTCTCGCGGGGCAGGACGTCCAGCCCCCGATCGAGCGCGGCGAGGCCGGCCACGCACTCGACCCACTCCACCGGCGCGCCGGCCGCGGCCAGGATGCGGCGCACCGCGGCGGTCACCTCGGGGCCGATGCCGTCGCCGGGGATGACGACGACTTGATGCGTGGGTCGATGCGCGGGCTGAAGTGCGCTCATACCCACAGTATCCACCCGGCGAGGCTTAAATCGTTGCCGGCACGAACGCGGGCCGTGCCGTCGCGGCCCCCTCCGGCACGCGCGCATTATGCTACAGTGCGGCGAAAAGGAGGGCTCCCATCCATGGCGGACGCGGTGCATCTGGGTAGCGGCAAGGTCCGCGAGTTGTACGCGCTCGACGACGAGCGCCTCCTGCTCGTGGCCTCGGATCGCATCTCCACCTTCGACGTGGTGCTGCCGACCGCGATCCCGGACAAGGGTCGCGTGCTGACCGGCCTGGCCGCTTTCTGGTTCGCCCGCACGCGCGCCATCTGCTCGAATCACCTGCTCGCGGTGCGCTCCGACGGCCGCTCGACCGAGTGCCGGCGTCTCGAGATGCTGCCGATCGAGTGCGTGGTGCGCGGCTACCTGTCCGGATCCGGCTGGAAGGACTACCGAAGCAGCGGCCAGGTGTGCGGGCACCACCTCCCCGGCGGCCTGCGCGAGTCCGATCGCCTGCTCGAGCCGATCTTCACGCCGGCCACCAAGGCTCAGTCCGGCCACGACGAGAACATCTCCCGCGAGCAGGCCGCGCGCGTCGTCGGCAACGAGCGGTTCGCGGAAGTCGAGCGGTGCTCGCTTGCCCTCTACCGCTTCGCGGCCGCCTACGCGCTCGCGCGCGGCATCATCATCGCCGACACCAAGTTCGAATTCGGGGTCGATCGCGACGGCCGGCTCGTGCTGGGCGACGAGGCGCTGACCCCGGACTCCTCCCGCTTCTGGCCCGCCGATCAGTACGCGCCGGGCGGCCCCCAGCCCTCCTACGACAAGCAGTACGTGCGGGACTTCTGCGAGAAGATCGGCTGGGGCAAGACCTATCCGGGTCCGGAGCTGCCCGCGGACGTGGTCGAGGGCACCCGCCGCCGCTACGTCGAGGCCTTCGAGCGGCTCACCGGGATGCGCTTCGACGACTACCTCGCGAACCCCGCCGTGGTGACCTAGCCGCCGCCCTCTCGTTCGAGGGGGCCACGTAGTCCAGGAGGCCGTCCCGCTCGCGCAGCTCGGGCGAGCGCTTGCCGGCCGGACCGTAGCCGCCGCCGCCCGGGGTGCTCACCAGCACGCGGTCGCCCTGCTCCAGGACGTGCTGGCGGCGATGATCCACCTTCTTGCCGTTGATGCGTACGTCGCCCAGCCCGCCCGCGCCGCCGCCGGCCAGGCCCGGTGCGGGCACGCGCGTGCGCTCGGCCATGAAGCTCATCACGATCGGCCGCTTCGACTCGCTCTCGATCAGCACGTCCTGGCCGAGCCCGCCCCGAAATCGCCCGCGCCCGCCCGAGCCCGGGCGCATGCGCTTGTAGTGGAAGAAGAGCGGGCTATTGCGCTCGGCCACCTCCACCGGCGTGCTCGAGATGTTGCTGGGCCACGAGAGCACGTGTTCGCCGTCCTTGGCCGCGGTCGCGCCCATGCCGCCGTTGAAGAAGAGCACGGTCGTGTAGGGCCGGCCGTCGTCGCGCACGCCCGACTGGGCGACCGCCCACAGCGGCGAGCCGGCCGCCGCCGCGACCTTGTCCGGAATGACCTGGTGCAGCGCGCCCAGGACGAGGATCGGCACGTAGTGGCCGGTCTGAGCGCGGCTCACCACCGCGGCCGGGAACTTCGGGTTGAGCAGGCAACCCTCGGGGGCCTCCACCTGGACCGGCCGGTACATACCCTCGTTGTTGGGCAGCCCGGGCAGGAGCGCGCAGCGGACCGCGTACGCGGTCATCGCGTAGGTGTAGGCCATCACGCAGTTGATCGCGCGCGGCTGCGCGGGCGACGTGCCGGTGTAGTCGGCCACGATGCGGTCGCCGCTGACCGTGAGCGCGATGCGGAAGTGGTACGGCGCCTCGAAGCCGTCGGTGTCGATCGCGTAGCGGTAGGTGCCGTCGGGCACCGCCCGGATCGCCTCGCGCATCGCCCGCTCGGAGCGACCGAACAGCTCGTCGCCGAGACCGTCGAGCGACTCGAGCCGGTACTCCTCCATCAGCCGCCGCACCCGATTCTCCATCAGCTCGTTGGCGCTCACCTGGGCCCAGATGTCACCCACCGTCTGGTCGGGCGTGCGCACGTTCGCGCGCAGGAGCCGCAGCAGGCTCTCGTCGGCGCGCCCGTCGCGGATCAGATGGGTCAGCGGGATGTGGAACCCCTCCTCGAACAGCTCGCGCGCCTCGATCGCCCGGATGCGCCCGCCGATGTCCGGCATGTGGGAAGTGGTCGCCGAGAAGGCGACCAATCGCGGTCGACGGCCCTCCTTCAGAAGAAAGATCGGCTTCACGAGCGAGACGTCGCTCATATGTCCGGTCCCCTGCCAGGGATCGTTGGTGATCAGCACGTCGCCCGGCCGCATCTGCTCGGGTCCCAGCTCGCGCAGGAAGTGCCGCACCGTCGCGGGCAGCGTGCCGATGAAGGACGGGATGCTGCCCGAGTTCTGGGCCAGCGCGTAGCCGCGCGCGTCGGTGAGCACGCACGCGAAGTCGTTGGCCTCGTTGGACAGCGTGGAGAACGAGGTGCGCACGATGGCCTTGGCCGCCTCGTCGACCACCGAGATGACCCGGGTCCACAACACCTCGAGGCTGATGGCGTCGAATCGACCCTCGCTCATCGGGGCCGATTCTCACATATCACGCGACCCGACGGGAGCCCGGTCGCAGCCGCTCGGCCAGCAGGTAGACCGCGGGGAGGGCGAGCGGGGTCAGGATCAGGGTGGAGAGCAGGCCGCCCACCACCACCGTGGCCAGGGGCCGCTGGATGTCCGAGCCGATCCCGTGGGCGACCATCGCCGGGACCATCCCGAGCGTGGCCACCACGATCACCAGCAGCACCGGGCGGAGCTGCGCCCGGGCCCCGGCCACCACCGCGTCCCGCAGCGTTTCCCCCGCCAGCCCGCGCCGCCGGTTGATGTCGGAGATATAGAGGACACCGCTCATCACCGCGACCCCGAACAGCGAGATGAAGCCCACCGCGGCCGAGACGTTGAGATTCATGCCCCGCAGAGAGAGCGCGACCACGCCTCCCGCCACCGAGAACGGCACCGTGACCAGGACCAGCCCCGCGTCGAGCGCGGTGCCGAACGTGATGAAGAGCAGGACGAAGATCACCGCCAGCGTGATCGGCATGATCACGCTCAGGCGTCCTTTGGCGCGCGCGAAGTTCTCGAACTGGCCGCCCCAGTCCACCGCGTAGCCGGGCGGAAGCGCGACGGCGCGGGCGAACTTCTGCTGCGCCTCGCTCACGAACCCGCCCTGGTCGCGCCCCCGGATGTTCGTGCGCACCGTGATCGCGCGGCGGTTCTCCCGCCGGGCGATGATCGTCGCCCCGTCGGAGGTGCGGATGTCGGCGAGCTGCAGCAGGGGGACCCGGGCCCCGTCGCGGGTCGGGATCAGGAGCTCGGCGATCGCGCCCGGGCTGCCGCGCGACTCCGGGGTGAACCGGGCCACGATGTCGAAGCGCCGCTCACCCTCGAAGACGCCGCCGACCGGCGCGCCCCCGAGCGCGAGGTCGATCACGTCCTGCACGTCGCCCACGTTGATGCCGTAGCGCGCGACCCGGAGCCGGTCGATCGCGATGCGGAGCTGCGGCTGGTCGGCCTCCTGCTCGATCGAGGTGTCGGCCGCGCCCTTCATGGGCGCGAGCAGGTCGAGGGTCTGCCCGGCGAGCCGCCGCAGCTCGCGGAGATCCGGCCCGCTGATGATCACGGCCAGGTCGGCGGAGGAGCCGGTGACGATCTCGGTCGCGGTGTCGATGATCGGCTGGGTGAAGTTGAACGTGGCGCCCGGGATCGTGGTGGTCAGCCGCCTGGCCAGCTCGTCCACGAGCCCGGCCTTGGTGCGCCCCGCCCGCCAGGTGCCGTACGGGTTGAGATCCACCAGCAGCTCGTTGCGGTTGGGCCCGAACGGATCGGTGCCGGAATCGTTGCGCCCGGTCTGGGAGGCGACGAGCTTGACCTCGGGCGACTCGCGGATGAGCAGGCGGATCTGCCGCGCGACCTCCGCCGACTTCTCGAGCGAGATCCCGGCCGGCAGGTTGGCGCGGATCCAGATCACGCCCTCGTCGAGCTGAGGCAGGAACTCGGTGCCGAGCGACGAGCCCACCCAGAACGCGCCGGCCACCCCGATCGCCGCCACCGCCACCACCCAGGCCGGGCGATCCACCACCCGCCGGATGATCCGGCCGTACCAGTCGTTGAGACGCTCGAGAGGCCGGTGGCGCGGGATCCGCGGGCGGCCGCGGAAGAGATAGGTCGCGAGCGCCGGGATCAGGGTCAGGCTCAGCAGGAGCGACCCGAGCAGCGCGTAGCACACGGTGAGCGCCATCGGCATGAAGAGGCGGCGCTCCACCCGCTGCAGGGTCAGGAGCGGGATGTACGCCGCGATGATCACCAGCAGCGAGAAGAGGATCGGGCGCTGCGCCTCCAGCGCGGCGCCCGCGATGGCCTCGCGCGCGTCCCCGGCCTCGCCGTCGCGCTCCGACTCGAGCGCCCTGATGATGCGCTCCACCATCACGATCGTGCCGTCCACGATGATGCCGAAGTCGAGCGCGCCGATGCTGAGCAGGCTCAGCGAGACACCGCTCAGGTACATGCACACCAGCGCGAACAGCAGGGACAGGGGGATGACCACCGCGGTGAGGAGGGCGGCCCGCACGCTCAGCAGGAAGAGGAGCAGGACGGTCACCACGATCACGAAGCCGGCGGTGAGCACGTGCGACACGGTGTGCAGCGTGTTCTCGACCAGGTCCGACCGGTCGTGGATCGCCACGATGCGCATGCCCTGGGGCAGGCGTCCGGCGTTCAGCTCGTCCACCGCCTCGCGCACCCGGGGCAGCACTTCGCTCGGATTCTCGCCGCGCCGCATGAGCACGATTCCCTCGACGCCGCCCGTCCCCGGCGCGTCGTCGTCCATCGCGAAGACGCCGGTCTGGGGCAAGGCCCCCATCTGCACGTGGCCGATGTCGCGCACCCGGATCGGCACGCCGCGCGGGGCGTCGAGCACGATGTTCTCGAGATCGACGGGCGACTGGACGAGGCCGGAACCGCGGATGGGCAGCGCCTGCTGGCCCATTCGTAGGAGCGCGCCGCCCGCGTTGCGATTGTTGTTCTTCACCGCGTCGGCGATCTGCCGCATGCTCAGCCGGTACTTGTCGAGCGCCTTGGGATCGACCTGGACCTCGTACTGGCGCACCTGGCCTCCGAAGGTGGCGACGTCGGCCACTCCCGGCACCTGGAGCAGCCGCGGACCGATCACCCAGTCCTGGATCTCCCGGCGGGTCATCGCGTTGGTCCCATCCCCGACCACCACGTAGCGGTAGAACTCGCTCACCCCGCCCGACAGCGGACCGAGGGTGGGCGTGACCCCGTCCGGGAGCTGCGCGCCCTGGAGCCGCTCCAGCACGAGCTGTCGCCCGAGGAAGTCGTTGGTGCCGTCCTCGAAGGTCAGCTCGACCACCGAGAGCCCGAAGATGGTGCGCGAGCGGCGGGAGATCACGTAGGGCGTGTTGTTCAGCGCGCGCTCGATCGGCACCGTGACCTGCTGCTCGACTTCCTCGGCCGCGAAGCCCGGGTAGAGCGTGACCACCACCACGGTGGGATCGGTGAGGTCGGGATAGGCCTCGATCCGGAGCTGGCGGAAGGCCGACACGCCCGCGCCGGCCAGCACCACCGCGGCCACCACGATCACGAGCGGCCGGGCGATCGCGAAGCGGACGAGCCGGGCGATCATGGCCGGCGGCTTCCGGGCGCGCCCGGCGCCCTACCGTCCCTTGAGCAGGACGGCCCCGTCCACGACGACGCGATCTCCGGCCTGCACACCCTGGGTGATCGCCACGACAGTGTCGTTGTGCGCGCCAGTCGAGACCTCGCGGCGCTCGAACTGTCCCGGTGCGCGCTCCACGAAGACCACGGGCCGGCCGTACTCGAGGACGATCGCCGCGGGGGGCAGGACGGGCAGCGGACGCTTGGGCCCCGGCTGCCGGATGGTTCCGAACATCTCGGGGCGGAAGCGGCCGCCCGGGTTGGGCAGATCCACCGTGACCTTGAGCGTGCGGGTCTGCGGATCGAGCACGTCGGCGATGCGCGAGACCGTTCCGTTGAACACCTCGTCGGGGAACGAGACCAGGCTGATCGCGACCGGCTGGCCGAGGTGAACGAGACGGAGGAAGGGCTCGGGGACGTCCGCGGTAACCCACACCGTGGACAGGTCCGCGATCGTGAGGAGCGGCGCGGTGGTGTCCGTGCTGAAGGAGACGGCCGCGCGGTACTCACCGGGCGCCACATTGATCTCGAGGACCTTGCCGGAGATCGGCGCCCGGACGAGGGCCGCCTGGCGGAACGCGTCCGGCCGGAGCCCGAGCAGCTCGAGCTTGCGCGCGGCCTGCTGCCGGGCGGCGGCGGTGCCCTCCACCCCGAGCCGAGCCTGCGCCACCTCGTTCTGCGCGCTCAGCAGATCCTTCTCGGCCACCGCCTTCACCTGGTAGAGATCCGCCGCCCGCGCGAGATCGGTCTCCGCCTTCTGCAGCGTGGCCCGCGCTTGGCGCTCGGTCGCCTGCGCCTGGAGGAACGCGCCCACCGCCGCCTCCGCATCCGGGCTCTCGAGGGCCACCACCGGCTGCCCCTGCTCGACGGTGTCGCCGAGCCGAACCAGCACGCTCGTGATCCGCCCCTGCACCGGCGACAGCACCCGCGCCGTACGATTGGGATTGGCGACGACGCGCGCGGGCGCGACCAGCTCCTCGCTCGCCATCTCGGCAATCCGGACCGGCTCGATCTTGATTTGCTGGAGCTGAGGCGAGTTCGGCGCGACCACGACCATGTTGGCCGGCGTGCCGGACCCGGGCTGCGGCGCCCCGGCCGTGGTCTCGCCGCGGCCGCACCCGCACAGGAGCGACATCACCGCCAGCACGGCGAGAACGGACCAGTGGCTCGTCGGGCTCCGCATATAGGGTAGTTTACGGAGCTAACATGAAGGATTCGTGAAGGATTTCGGGCCATCGCGCGGTCCGGGACCGTTCTTGCCGGGCCGCGAGCGGGGCGGTATCGTACCAGCACGATGCGGGTCTTGATCGTCGAGGACGACCGCAAGGCCGCCCGGCTCCTCGCCAAGGGTCTGCAGGAGGAGCGCTTCGTGGTGGACGTCGCCTCCACCGCCGAGGAGGGCGACGAGCTGGCCACCGCGACCGACTACGACGTGATCGTCCTCGACTGGCTCTTGCCCGATCGGGAGGGGATCGCGATCTGTCGCGAGTGGCGCGCGCGCGGCATCGCCACGCCGATCCTGATGCTCACCGCGCGCGACTCGATCGAGGATCGCGTCACCGGGCTCAACACGGGCGCGGACGACTACCTGATCAAGCCGTTCGGGTTCACCGAGCTGCTCGCCCGGATCCACGCGCTGCTGCGCCGGTCGGAGATGACCCGTCCGGTCGTGCTCTCGGTGGCGGACCTGACGCTCGACCCGCGCAGCCACCGGGTCGCCCGCGGCGGGCTCCCGATCAACCTCACTCCGAAGGAGTACGCGATCCTCGAGGTGCTGATGCGCCACGCGGGCGAGGTGGTGACCCGGACCCGGCTCGGGGAGCGCGTCTGGGAGAACGAGCAGGACTCGCTCACCAACCTGGTCGACGTGCACGTGAGCCACCTCCGGCGCAAGGTCGACGGAGGGGGCGGACCGCCGCTCATCCACACCATCCGCGGGCGCGGCTACCTGGTGGGGCCTGGCGCGGACGGATCGCGTTGAAGCTCAAGACGCGCGTCTTCTTGCTCCACCTGGTGGTGGTGGGCCTCCTGCTCACCGCGGCCGCGGTCGGCGCGAACTGGGCCTTCTCGCGGATGGTCCTGGGTCAGTTCGACCAGTCGCTGGCCGAGCTGGCCCAGACCGAGGCGGCCGCCGCGCTCGCCGATCCGAGCCAGTCGCCCCGCATCCACGAGATGACCCCGGGCACGTCTCCCCCGTCGTTCCCCCGCCTCGACAAGTTCATCCAGATCGTGGACCTCGACGGACGGGTCGTCGCCCACAGCGCGAACCTGGGCACCGCGCGCCTGCCCATACACGCGCCCCTCCTCGCGCGCCTCCGGGCCGGCGAGCCGGTGGTGGAGACGGTGTCGGACTTCGGCGACGAGCCGCTCCGGCTGCTCTCGATGCCGCTCGAGATCGGACCCATGCGCTACGCGATCCAGGTCGGCGGCTCGCTGGACGACACCGACGCCGCGGTGAGATGGGCGCGCTGGCTGTTCGTCCTGATGTCGCTCGCGATCCTCGGCGCGGTGGTCCTCACCGGGGCGATGCTGGCGCGGGCGATCCTGCAGCCGATCGACAAGATCGTGCTCCGGGCCCGCGTCATCGGGGCCACCGGGCTCGCGGAGCGGCTGCCCCACCCGGGCGGGCGCGACGAGATCAGCCGGCTCGTGGAGACGCTCAACGAGATGCTGGCCCGCGTCGAGCAGGTCTTCGAGGCCCAGCGCCGCTTCACCGCCGACGCCTCCCACGAGCTGCGCTCGCCGCTCTCGCGGCTGCGGGCCGAGCTCGAGGTGACCCTGCGGCGCCCGCGCGAGCGGCCCGAGTACGAGGAGGCGCTGCGCTCCTGCCTGAGCGAGGTCGCACGGCTCTCCCGGCTGACCGAGGCGCTCCTGACCCTCGCCCGCCTGGACGCGGGCGAATCGCCGGAAGTGCCCCGCCAGCCCGTCCCGCTGACCCCGATCCTCACCGAGACGGTCTCGCGCCTCGCCCCCGGCGGGTGGGAGCGCAACGTGAGCGTGGCGATCGATGGGCCCGACGACATCCGCGTCAGTGTGGCGCCCGCCGCGGCCAGTCTGGTCGTGAGCAACGTCCTCGACAACGCGGTCAAGTTCTCCCCGCGGGGCGGCCGCGTGCGCGTCGGCGTCTCGATCGAGGGGGGCGCGGCCGTGGTCGCGGTGTCGGACAACGGGCCCGGCGTGCCCGAGGAGGAGGCGCCGCGGCTCTTCGAGCGCTTCTACCGCGGCTCCAGCGCGCGCGCCAGCGACACGCCCGGGGTCGGGCTCGGCCTCGCCATCTGCCGCCTCGTGATGGAATCGCAGGGCGGAAGCATCGCGGTGGCCAGCGCGCCCGGGGGCGGCACCACGATCCGCGTACGCTTCCCGCTCGCGCCGTGAGGGGCCTTCAGTATTCCTTCAGGGCCGCCGTCGCACGATGGCCGCATGGAGATGCTGGAGCAGCACCTGGTGGGCCTGGGCGTGCTCGCGGTCACGCTCGGGGTGGGGCTCGGACTCGTGGTGGAGCGCTGGCGGCGCCGGCGCGAGGGCGGCGCGGACCCCGCGCGTCATGACTGAAGGGTCATGACGATGTTGCCGCTCGCGGCCACGCGGGCGGTCGCGCCGGGTCCGATCACGAGAGTCGAGCCCTCTTCCTCGACCACCGCGGGCCCGGCTAGCTCATCCCCCACCCCGAGCCGGTAGCGGTCGTACACCGCGGTCTCGATCCAACCCTCCGGCGCGAAGTACGCGC
Source organism: Candidatus Dormiibacterota bacterium (assembly GCA_035569855.1). GTDB lineage: Bacteria > Methylomirabilota > Methylomirabilia > Rokubacteriales > CSP1-6 > CAMLFJ01. The sequence goes on along the minus strand of DATMMH010000411.1, from coordinate 4,653 downwards.
GCCGCGTCCCCTTGAGCGCCGCGCGCACTCCTCCGCCGCGGCGGCCCTCCAGCACCACGTCGCTGCCCGACACCGGCGCCCGCACCGCGACGCGGATATTGATGAACTCCACCGGCACGCCGGGCGGGGTGAGGGCAAACTTCTCCCGATAGGCGGTCTCGAATGCGCCGCGCAGCCCGGCCCGGCCCGTGTCGTCATCCGGGTAGGGCCCGGCGGGCAACGGCACCACCAGGTCGAAGCCCTGCCCGAGGAAGCGCCCGTCGGCCAGCCGCTGGATCGTCGCCGATTCGAGCTTGAGCCCCGTCTCGGCCATCACCGCGCGCGCCTCCTCTTCGAGTCGCGCGAACGCGCTCTCGAGCGCGGCGAGGCTGCCCCCGTCGAGCCGGATGCCCACCGTGGCCACGCGATCGACGCGGGCCGGCGCCACCAGGAGGCCGAGCGCGGAGGCCACCCCCGCCGAGGGCGGGCAGATCACCCGGCCGATGCCGAGCTTGCCCGCCACCGAGTAGGCGTGCACCGGACCGGCGCCGCCGGTGCAGAGCAGCGCGTAGTCGCGCGGATCGCGCCCGCGCTCCGCGATGTGCACGCGGGCCGCCCCCGCCATGTTCTCGTTGACGATGTCGTGAATACCCCACGCCACCTTGGTGGACCCGAGCCCGAGCCGCCGGGCCAGCCCCTCGACCGCGGTGAGCGCCGCCGGGATGTCCACCGCCACCTCGCCTCCCGCGAAGTAGTCGGGATTGAGGTAGCCGAGCAGGAAGTCGGCGTCGGTCACGGTGGGCTCGCGCCCGCCGAGGCCGTAGGAGGCCGGGCCCGGATGCGAGCCGGCGCTGCGCGGGCCGACCTTCAGGAGCCCGATCTCGTCCACCGAGGCGATGCTGCCGCCGCCCGCGCCGATCTCGATCAGCTCGATCGTGGAGATGCGGATGGGCAGCCCACTACCCTCGATGAAGCGCCGTTGCCGCGCCGCCTCGAAGCGGTAAGCGGTGAGCGGCTCGCCGCCGTCCACCAGCGAGAGCTTCGCGGTGGTGCCGCCCATGTCGAACGCGAGCACGCGGCCGTCGCCGTCGGCCCGCCCGAAGAACGCGGCCGCGATCGCGCCCGCGGCCGGCCCCGACTCGAGCATCTGCACCGGCACGCGCTGCGCCTCCTGCACGTGGGTGAGGCCCCCGCTCGAGAGCATCAGGAGCAACGGGGCCGGGATGCCCAGCTCGGAGACGCGCCGGGCCATCAGGGCGAGATACTTCTGGGCGAGCGGCTTGATGTAGGCGTTGGCCGCGGTGGTGGAGGCGCGCTCGTACTCGCGGATCTCCGGCGCCACCTCGTGGGAGGTGGTGACCGCGACGCCGGGATGGCGTCGGGCGATCAGCCGCGCGGCCTCGGTCTCGTGGCGCGGATTGGCGTAGGCGTGCAGGAACACGATGGCGATCGAGCCCACCCCCGCCTTCACGAGGGCGGCCGCGCGCGCGGCCAGCGCGCGGGTGTCGAGCCGCCGCGCGATGCGCCCGTCGGACTTCGTCCGCTCCGCGACTTCCAGACGAAGGTGGCGTGGCACCAGCGGCTCGGGCTTGGTGATCGCGAGATCGTACAGCTCGTACTTCCGCTCGCGTCCGATCTCGAGGGTGTCGGCGAAGCCGGCGGTGGTGATGAGCCCGGTGACCGCACCCTTGCGCTCGATCAGCGCGTTGGTGAAGAGAGTGGTGGCGTGGACGGTCCGGGAGAACGCGGCGGGATCGAGCCGCGCCTGGGCCAGCAGGCCCGCCGCGCCCGCGGCCACCGCGCGCGCCGGGTCGTCGTGGGTGGTGAGGACCTTGCGGCTGTGGCTCTGCCCAGTGTCGTGATCGTAGACCACGAGGTCGGTGAAGGTCCCGCCGATGTCGATGCCGAGCGAGTACTGGGCCATCGGCGTCCGCTCAGCGCGCCTTCAGCTTGAGGTCTTCGGCGGGCGCCGAGTAGGAGAAGCCGGGAATCAGGCCGGCGCCGCCTTCCTCCACGCGCGGACCGATCCCCCAGATGAAGGCCAGCTCGTAGATCGGCACGTTGATCGCCTGCTCGGTCAGGATCCGCTGGATCTGGGCGAGCAGGGCCTCGCGCTTCTTCCCGTCGAGCTCCCGCCCCTGCCGCCCGTAGAGGTCGTCCACCTCGGGCAGGCTGCCGTAGGCGTAGATGCCGTTCCGGGTGACGTAGGGCTCGAGCCGCGTGGCCGCGTTGCCGAACGCGGCCGAGATCACCAGGATCACGCCGTGGAGCTTCTTCTCGCGCCACGCGGTGAAGTAGGCGGCGCGCTCCATGCTCCGCGTCTTCGAGCGGATGCCCACCGACTGCAGATAGCCCTGGATGGCCTCGCCCATCGAGTCGTAGGGCGGGAACGGGTAGAAGTCGCCCGCGTCGAAGCCGTTCGGGTAGCCCGCATCGGCGAGCAGCTTCCGGGCGCGCGCCGGGTCGTAGGCCGGGGGCTCGTAGGCCACCGCGTACTGGAAGATGCGGGGCACGATGCTACCGGTGAGCCGCGAGAAGCCGAGCGTCTCGGCCTGGTTCACCGCCTGCCGGTCGATGGCGTGGCTCGCGGCCTGGCGCACCCGCCGGTCGTGCCAGGGCGACTTCGGATCCCACTGGTCCGGCAGCTCGAGCCAGAACGCGCCGGAGAGCAGCGGCGCCTTCACCGTGAAGCCGGGGGTCTTCTGGATGGCTTCCGCGGTCGGCCCGGTGAGCAGGTACGCGATGTCCACCTCCCCCGAGCGGAGGGCGGCGGCGCGCGTCGTCTCCTCCGGCATCGAGCGCATGACCAGCCGCTTGACCGAGGGCGCCTTGCGCCAGTAGCCGTCGAAGGCTTCCATGACGATCTCGACGCCCGGCTTGAACGAGACGACCTTGTAGGGCCCCGCGCCGATCGGAGCGGTCTTGAAGCCGTCCTCGCCGACCTGCTGCACGTACTTCTTCGGCACGATCCAGGCCGCGCCCGAGGCGGTGGTGCCGTAGAAGGTCATGAAGTCCGGCCACGGCTCCTTGAGCACGAAGCGCACCTGGGTCGGCCCGAGCGCCTGCACGTCTCGGACCTTCTCCCTCAGGAGACCGGCGCTCGCTCCCTTGTAGCGCTCGAAGGAGAACTTCACGTCCTCCGCGGTGACCGGCTCCCCGTTGTGGAATCGGGCGTTCTTGCGTAGCGCGAAGGTGTAGGTCAGGTGATCCTTCGACTCCTGCCACGACTCGGCCAGGCTCGGCGTGTAGAGCCCGCCCGGCATGGGCTTCACCAGTGCGTCGTGGATCGCGTAGAGCACCATGAAGGGCGTGCTGAACGCCTCGGTATCCGCGGGGTCGAGCCACTTGGCGGCCAGGGTGACGTGCAGCCCCCAGCGCATCTCGCCCTCGGCGGCCCGGGCGGGCGCGGCGGCGAGCAGGGTCAATCCGATCGCGAGCATTGAGCTTCCGAGCCGGGTCATGGCGAAACCGTAGGGCCCTCGACGTCTGACGTCAAGCGCCAACCTGAAGCGATCACAAGCTCTTCGAAGGGCATTTCTTCAGGTACTCGCTCTCACGCTGGGATCAGATCGAGGCGAGGAGGAGGAGGTCCCGTATGACCAACGAGAGAAGGCTGTTGCAGGTGGGGATCGCGCTCGGAGTGCTGGGGCTCGCAGGCTGCGCGTCGGAGATGGCGAGCACCGCGCCGCAGACGACGGCGAGCAACGAGCAGCAGTGCGAGCAGGCGGGCAATCGATGGGTCGCAACCCTCGGCACCTGTGAGATGGAAGGAGGTAAGGGCGGCTCGAACTAGCGGGCTGGATCGCGATCGGCCTCACGCGGGGGCGGCCAGCGGTCTCCTCGTCGCCCCTTCCCGCCCCCGCGTGGGTAGCCTTGGCTGGCCCGCGCTGCAGGAGTACTATCCCCCCGTCCGGCCTGACCGACCAAACGCGTAGGTTCCACGACCGGCACCGTACGGAGGCACTGATGCCCCCGGTTCGGATCTCGGACAACTCTTCCCCGGCGACCCTCGGTCGCGACTGCGGCCGAGCGGAGGAGGCCCATCCATGCCCCACCCCCGCGCTGATCGTCCGTCCGCTCACCCGATGAACCGTCGCACCTTCCTGCGGGGCGCCGCCGGCGGAGTCGCGGCGGTCGCCGGGCTCGAAGGCATCCTGGCCGCCCGGCGCGCCCCGGCGTTCGCCCAGCCCGTGGAAATCCACCTGCTCCACTGGGTCGACTTCATCCCGGAGGGGGACGTCGAGCTGAGGCGCCAGCTCGCCGAGTACAGCGAGCAGAACAAGATGAAGGTCACGGTCGAGACGATCAACGCCAACGATCTCCAGGCGCGGATCACTGCGGCGATCCAGTCGGGCTCGGGGCCAGACATCATCTTGATGCTCCACAACTGGCCCCAGCTCTACGCGGGCGGGCTGGCAGACGTCTCCGATCTCTGCGAGTGGAAGGCCAAGGACCAGGGCGGCTTCTACGCCCACTCCGAGGCCGCGGCACGAAGCGGCAAGCGCTGGCTGGCGCTGCCCTACAGCACCGGAGGCAGCCTGATCGCCTACCGGCGCTCGTGGTTCGCGGAGGTGGGGGCGACGCAGCCGCCGCGCACGCTGGAAGAGTACCGCAAGATCGGGACCGCGCTGAAGAAGAAGGGCAAGCCGGTGGGCCAGACCCTCGGCCACACCT
>DATMMH010000410.1:0-13593 GCA_035569855.1 Candidatus Dormiibacterota bacterium | reverse complement strand
TCCGCTCGTCGAGGCCCACCGCGTGGCCCGACTGGAAGCCCCACGCCATGCCGTCCCACTTGCTCTCGGCGTAGCGGCCGTAGTACGTCGTGTAGTCGAGCTTGGTGATCTTGACGTCGACGTTGAGATTGCGCTTCAGGTCCTGCTGCACGAGCTGGACCTGCGACGACATCTGCGGGAAGTACTCGTAGTAGAACAGCGTCGTCTCGAAGCCGTTCGGGTGGCCGGCCTCGGCCAGGAGCTTTTTCGCCTCCGCGGGGCGGTACTGCCACCAGGGACCGAGCTGGGCGAGCGTCGGCGCCTTGTCCTGATAGTAAATGTAGGGAACCCCCCAGCCGATGATGCCGTGCCCTTCGAAGAGCGTGTCGGCCTGCTTCTGCCGGTCGACCGCCATGGAGAAGGCCCGGCGCACGCGCACGTCGTTGAAGGGCGGCTTGTCCTGCGCCAGCGCGACCCCGAACGGGGTCAACGAATTGTGGTACGACTGCACGACCGCGTTCGCGTTCGTCCGGCGAACCGTCTCCACCTCGGACGGGCTGGCGAGCCAGATGATGTCGCTCTGCCCGGTACGGAACGCGGCCATGCGGGTCGACGCGTCCGGGGTCGAGAGGATGACGTACTGATCCACGTACGGGCGGCCTCGGTCGAAGTAGTCGGGGTTCCGCGCCAGCACCACCCGGACCTTTCGGCTGTGCTCCTTCAGCGTGAACGGCCCGGTGCCGACCATGCGCTTCTTGAGATCGCCGTCCTCCTCCAGGACCTCACGGGAGAAGAGCACCGTGATCGGCTCGGCCACGTTCTGGGGGAACAGGACGTTGGGCGTCTTGAGATGGATTCGGACGGTGTACTTGTCCGGCGTCTCGATGGCCTCGATCTCCTGGAAGGTGAAGGACTGCACGCCTTCCTTCGCGTACGCTTCGAAGCAGTACTTGACGTCCGCGGCGACGAATTCGCGCCCGTTGAGCGGCGGGACGTTGTGCCACTTGACCCCCTGGCGCAGCTTGAACGTCCACACGCGGGCGTCGGGGGTCGATTGCCACGATTCGGCGAGATCGCCCTTGAGGCTGAGGTCGGCTGGGCCGGTGGCCTCGTCGGGAAACGGGTAGCGGACGAGGCGGCTGCCCACCAGACCGGCGAACTGGTAGAGTCCGACCGATTGGGTCAGGCGCGGATCGATGACCGGCGGATCCCACGAGGAGGCCCGGGTGAACACCCCGCCGCGCTTGGGCGGCTTGGGGCTGGCCGCGATCCAGTCGGGGTATTGCGCTCCGGGCTGCGCGAAGGCGCGGGTCCGGCCCGCGCCGGCCACGAGGGCGGTCGCGCCGGCCCCGGTCCAGGCGGCACGCGCGAGGAATTGACGGCGGTCGAGCCGGAGGGCGAGCGGGCCGAGGAGGTCGTTGAGCATCGCGGCTCTCCTTCCTACGTCGTCGTGCCTACGTCTTGCTGAAGGGAAGGGCCCGGGGCGAACTGGGGCCCGCGCGTCATTACGCGGGCTCTGGGTGCCGGGACTATGCCGCAGCGCCGACGACAAAGTCAAGCGGGATGGCCTATGCTAGGGGCCGGCAGCGCACCGAGGGTGGGCCGGGACGGAGGGCCGAATGGAATTCGGGCTGTTCTATCTGATGCAACGCGACGAGCAGTGGAGCGAGCGGGCGGTCTATGACTCCGCCCTCGAGCAGATGCTCGCCGCCGAGCCGCTCGGCTATCGGTCGGTCTGGATCGCCGAGCACCACTTCAACGACTACGGCCTCTGCCCGGTGCCGCCGGTGCTGGCCGCGTACCTCGCGGCGCGCACGACCGCGCTGCGCCTCGGCATGGGGGTGAGCCTGCTTCCGCTCCACCACCCGGTAGATCTGGCCGAGCAGCTCGCGGTGCTCGACGTGGTGAGCGGCGGGCGGCTCGACGTCGGCATCGGCCGCGGCGGCACGCTGCAGGACTACCAGACGTTCCAGTCCGACCGGGAGGACAGCCGGGCCCGGGTCGAGGAAGGCATCGAGCTCATCCGGAAGTCGTGGAGCGGCGAGCCCTTCGACTTCACCGGGCGGTTCCACTCGGCGGAGCGACTGCACGTGCGCCCGCGCCCGGTCCAGCGCCCGCATCCGCCCCTCTTCATCGCGGCCAACAGCGAGGACAGCGTGCTCTCCGCCGCGCGTCTCGGCCTGCCCACGCTCTCGTCGTTCTTCGTGCCGCTCACCGAGCTGGAGCGGCGCCACGATTTGTATCGCGAGGCCTCACTCGCGGCCGGCCGGTCCGCCGCCGAGATCGAAGCCCTCGAGGACCAGGCGTGGGGCATGCGGGTGGTGCACGTGGCGCCCTCTCACGACGAGGCGCTGCGCGCCGTCGAGGAACCGTTCATGGGCTACCAGCAGAAGATGTCGAGGCTGCGCTCGGACGCCACCGGCGGCACCGTGCCGAGCTCCTTCGATCGCTCCCTGCTCCGGCTACGCGCCTTCCAGGACTACCTCGACGACGGCTGGGCGCTGATCGGGACGCCCGCCGAGGTGCGCGACGGGCTCCGGAAGTATCTGGACGCGACCGGCTACCGGCGCGTCCTCCTGCTGATGGCCCTGCCCGGGCTCGACACGCGCCTGGCCCTGCGCTCGATGCGCATGTTCGCGGAAGAGGTGGCGCCCACGCTGACCGAGGTCAGCCGGCGGATGTAGCCGGCCGCGCCGTCGACGGCTTCTGCACCCGGATCAGGTCGAAGCCCTCGCCGTCGGGAGAAAGCTGGAAGTAGAGGCGCTCCCGATCAGGCTTTCTCGTACGCCAGACGCTTGACCTTGTCCATGTTGGTGCCCTCGATGCGGATGAGGCGCGTGGGACCCTCGCGGCGGGGCGAGTGGAGGTCGCCCTCGTTGTACACGTGGGCCATGCCCGGCTTCAGGCTGTAGGTCCGGACGTGGCGGACCTTGCCGGGCCGGGTCTCGCTCGCCGGCTCGATCAGGGCCCAGTCGTTCATCAACGTCTCACCGCGCGCCTGGCCATAGATCGCCCAGGACGGCCCGTGATCGTGCGGGTTGCTCTCCCGCGCGCCTCGGTAGACGTGGGCCAGGATGCAGAAGCCGAGCTGAGGGTCCTGGTAGAGGATCTTGCGCTCCGGCACGTCGTCACCCAGGTGCGCGGCGACGAATGCGTCGTCCTTCAGCACGTCCTGCACGAGGGCGCGCACCTTCTGGCGGCCCGTGGGACCGGGATCCGCGGTCAGGATGTCGTGGGCGGCGGCGGCGAACGTCTCGAGCGTGTATCCCATGGGCGTCTCCTTAGAAGGTGGTCGGCCGGAGGCCGAGCGGCAGCGAGATCTTGTAGTAGGAATCGAGGAAGCCCTGCCACCACTCCCGGCGCTCCCCGCCCCTCGCCACCTCGACGAAGAGCTGCAGGCTGTCGTCCTGCCACTCCTGGATCACCGCGAGGTTCCCGGGATCGTCCTCGATCAGCGCCTTGACCAGGGCGCGCGCGTAGCTGATGTGCCGCGTCTCGTCGCGGATGCGGGCCCGGTGATTCACCGCGGACAGGAGGTCGCCGCGAGCTTCCGCGCCGTCGGCGAGGACCGTGAACGTACCCGGCCCCGCCGCACCCTCCGCCACGAAGTTCGCCTTGACGAGGATCTCGATGGGGTCTTCCAGTTCCAGGACGTGACGGAAGAACCGGCAGGTCGTGCCCGGCTGCTCCCACGCGGGCAGCCACTCCCGCTCCGGGATGCCGGCCCGCTCGAAGACCTCGCGATCCATCTCGAGGTGGCGCTGTTCGTCCGCGAGCTGGAAGAGGCAGCACTTCTTCAGCTCCTCGAAGGGCGCGTGGGCCGCCGCGGTCGCGACGTAGTGGGTCGCGGCCAGCTCGGGGAAATAGTTGTTGGCGAACTGCTCGACCGCGCGCTCGAGATAACGAGGCCCGACGGTCCGGTAGGCGAGCGCGTCGGCGGGAATCGCAGCCCGCTCGGCCAGGTAGCGCTCGCGCTCGCGGGCCTGCAGTGCGATGTAGCGCTCCCAGGTCAGGTTGGCCGGATCTTTGAACCGCTCGGGCCTCCGCAGCGTGATGCGCGCTCGCGCCATGCTCCGCCTCCGCCGGTCAGAGTCCCCGGAGGAACTCGACCATCGCCGCGTTGACTTCGTGCGGCCGCTCCTGCTGCGTCCAGTGCCCGCAGCCCGGGAGCATGATCGTCTTCCGGAGCTGCGGCACGAACCTCGAGAGGTTGGGGATGAGCTGATCCATCCCGCGGAACTTCACCACCAGATCACGGTCGCCCGCCACGTAGAGGGCGGGAACCATCACGCGCGCGCCCGCGTACGGGGCGAGCAGCTCCCAGTTGCGGTCGACGTTGCGGTACCAGTTGAGCCCGCCGCGAAAGCCGGTGCGCGAGAACTCGCCGGCGTAGACGTCGATGTCGGCCTCGGTGAGCCACGGAGGCAGGACGACCGGGTCCGCGGTGTAATCCAGGAAGCCGCCACTGCGAGGTACCATGCCGACCGCGTCCGGCGCGCCGATCGCGCCCCGACCCTCGCCGTCCCCGGAGCCCGAATAGAGGAGACGGCGGATCGTGACGCGGGGGTCGCGTCCCAGCTCGGCTTCCGCCACGCCCGGCTCCTGGAAGTAGAGCTGGTAGAAGACGGTGGAGTCGGTGCGGGGCATCGCGGTCGTCGGCGGGACCGACCCGCGCGATCGGTAGGGCACGCTCAAGGCGATCACCGCGCGGAAGCGGTCCGGGCGCAGGAGCGCGGCGTGCCAGGCCACCGGCGCCCCCCAGTCGTGACCCGCGATCACCGCGGTCTCGGCGCCCAGCGCGTCGAGCAAGCCCACGATATCGCCGACCAGGTGCAACATCGAGTATCGATCGATCTCGGCGGGCGCCTCGGTCCGGCCGTACCCGCGCATGTCGGGCGCGACGGCGCGGAACCCCGCGTCAGCCAGGGCCCGGAGCTGGTGACGCCACGAGTACCAGGATTCCGGGAAGCCGTGGCAGAGCACGACGAGCGGCCCCTCGCCTTGCTCGGCGACGTGCATCCGGATGCCGTTGGTCTCGACGGTCCGGTGCGCGGTCTCGCTCATCGCCGCCTCAGACCGTCGAGGTGCGCCGCGCCATCGTCGCGGAGTCGCGGTGAGCTAGCGCTGCGGGGGTGCGGGAGGTGGAGGTGCGGCGGGAATCCAGACCCACTGCCAGGGTTGCTGCATGCCGTCGCCGTAGAGCAGGTATTTCCCGTTCGGGTAGACGACTTCGCGCTGGACCGCCGGAGGCGCCGGCGCCGGGGGCGCGACGTAGACCGGGGCCGACTCGTAGACGACGGGCGGCGCCGCATAGTAGGGCGGGTAGGTCGCCGCCACCGCGGCCCCGAGGGCCAGGCCACCGAAGAAGGCCCCGGGCCACCACCAGCCGCCCCAGCAGCAGCCACCACGCCACCCGCCACGCCATGCCTCGCTGGGCGCGACGGTCAGGGAGAGCACCATCACGACCGCCAGAAGGACGACCAGGAGCTTTTTCATCAGAGGTCTCCTTGTGGTTGGATACGGCTCCCCTACCCCAGGACGCTAGCCTATACCGCGCCGGGCCGGATGGCCAGTCCCAAAGCGGAGCTCAGACGGCCTTCAGCTCGATCTCGATGAAGGCGAATTCGAAGGCGTTGGCGTTCCGGACGTCGTGCTCGACCCCGGCGTCGCGGTAGTAGGGCTCGCCCACCCGCAGCGCGTTGCTCGTCTCGCCGGCCGTGGTCGTCGCGGCGAGCGATCCCGTCACGAGCGGGACCACCACGTAGGCATACTCGTGCCGATGATGGCCCGTCCGCGCGCCGGGAGCGAAGCGCCACTCGGTCACCCGCACGTGCGCGTTGTCGATCTTCACGGTGGGCACGGCCTGTGGGTCGGTCATCTCGTCTCTCCTCTGGCCTCGAGGTCGGCCCAGCGCGCGTAGAGGCGTTCCACCTCGGCGCGGGCCGCGTCGAGAGCCGCATAGCTCTCCTGCAATGCCTTGGGATCGGAGGCGATGGCCGGCTCCTCGGCCGCCCGCCGGCACGCCTCGACCGCGCGCTCGGCGGCCCCAATGGCCGCCTCCATCCCATCCCACTCCCGTTGCTCCAGATACCCGAGCTTCTTCCTCTTCTCTCTCTCCCCCCGCTCCTGTTGGGGGGAAGAGGGCGGGGGATCGGAGGCGCCCGATCGCCCCGCTCGCCCTCGCACCTCCCACGCGCGTTCCCACTGCTCGTAGTCCGCGAACGTCCCCGCCCCGCCTTCCCCGTCCAGGGCCACGATGACCGTCGCGACCCGGTCCAGCATGAACCGGTCGTGCGTCACCAGCACGAGCCCGCCCTCGAACGAGCCGAGGCTCTCCTCGAGGACGTCGAGCGTGGTGATGTCCAGATCGTTGGTCGGCTCGTCCAGGATGAGCAGGTCGGCGGCCTCCAGCATCAGGCGCGCGATGTGGATGCGCGCCTGCTCGCCGCCCGAGAGGCGACCGACCGGCACCTCGAGCTGCTCCGGCGTGAACAGAAAGCGCTTGGCCCACGCGGCCACGTGGAGGCTCCGACCGCGGAAGACGACGCCGTCGCCCTCGGGGGCGAGCGCGCGCCGGAGCGGTTGCTCGGGGTCGAGCCCGGGCCGCTCCTGCTCGAAGCGCACGATGCGCAGCCCCTCGGCGCGCTCGATCGTCCCGGCGTCGGGAGCCAGTGTGCCGGCCAGCAGGTTGAGCAGGGTTGTCTTGCCGCTCCCGTTCGGTCCCATGAGACCGATGCGCACGCCCGGAGTGATGGCGAGATCGAGATCCCGGATGAGCGGGCGGCCGCCGAGGGACTTGGAGAGGTGCTGGGCCACGAGCAGCCGCCGGGTGCGCCGGCCGGAAGCGGTGAAGTCGATGGCGGCGGGGCGCCCCGCCCCGCGGGCGCGCGCGTCTCGCAGCTCCTCGATCAGCCGGTCCGCATCCTTGATGCGGCCCTTGGCCTTGGTCGAGCGGGCCTTGGCGCCGCGGCGGAGCCACTCGATCTCCCTCCGCACCGTGTTGGCGAGCGACTCCTCGTAGGCGGCCTGCCCGGTGAGGAACTCGTCGCGGCGGGCGAGGAACTCGCTGTAGCGGCCGTCCGTCTCGAAGAGGCCCGCGGGATAGGCGCGGCTCAGCTCGATCATGCGGGTGGCCACGTGCTCGAGAAAGTACCGGTCGTGGCTGACCACCAGGCAGGCCCGCGCCCGCTCCACGAGCAGCGCCTCGAGCCAGAGGATGCCCGCGATGTCCAGGTGGTTCGTGGGCTCGTCCATCAGGAGGACGTCCGGCTCGGCGGCCAGCTCGCACGCGATGGCCAGCCGCTTCTGCCAGCCCCCGGAGAGCGTGACCACGTCCGCGCGCCCGTCGGGGAACCCGCCGCGGCCGAGGGCCTGGGCGATGCGGCCCGGGCGATCGGCGTCGTCCACCGCGACGAGCGCCGCGGCGAGCACGTCCTCGACGGTCTCGCCGGCCGGGAACACCGGGTCCTGCGGCACGTAGCCGACTCGGATCCCGGTGCGCAGCGAGCGGTGGCCACGGTCGGGCGCCTCGACGCCGGCGAGGATCTTCAGGAGGGTCGACTTGCCGGCACCGTTCGGTCCGACGAGGCCCACCTGGTCCCCTTCGAAGAGCCCGAACGAGAGCTCGTCGAAGAGGGACCGGGTGCCGTACGCCTTACCGACCGCCTCGCAGCTCAGGAGAAGCGAACGGGTCACGCGGGGCTACTTCTTCTCCTTCTTCGGCTTCTTCTTCTCTTTCTTCATGCTCCGGCCCTTCGCCACGTGCTCACCCCCCTCCCACGCGGCGGTCGCGCCGCCGCCGGTAGCGAGTATATACGACGACCTAGGCGAACCCGTAGAGGACCGCGGGGTTCTCGACGAGGACGCGGTGGCGCGCCCGCTCGTCGGGCACCCAGTCGGCGAGGAGATCGAACAGCACCGCGTCGTCCGGCTTGTCCTTCTCGGTGGGGTGCGGCCAGTCGCTGCCCCAGACGCAGCGCTCGGGCGCGGCCTTGGCGTAGGCGCGCGCGACCGCGCTCGAGTCGGCGTAGGTCGGCGGCCCGACCTTGGTGTCGGCGTACGCGCCGGAGAGCTTGACCCAGGTGCGGCCCTTGTCCATCAGCGCGCGCACCTTCGCATAGAGCGGGTGGTTGACGCCGTCGGGCTCGGGAATGTGCGCGAGATGATCGAAGACGATCGGGGAGGCGACTCGATCGAGGATCGGCATGATCTCCATGATCTTGCCGGGGGGGGCGTTGATCTGGATGTGCCAGCCGAGCGCGTCCACCCGCTTCGAGAGGGGCTCCATCATCTCCGGGGTGGTCGCCCCCGCCTGGGCCAGGTTGAAGCGGATGCCGCGGGCGCCGAGGGCGTGCATGCGCTTGAGCTCGGCGTCGGACACCGCGTCGTTGACGACCACCACCGCCCGCGCGGCCGGCCCCATGGCCACCAGCGCGTCGAGCGTGCAACGGTTGTCGATGCCATAGGTGGACGGCTGCACGATGACGTTGCGAGTGGTACCGATGCGCTTCTGCAGCGCCCGGTAGTCCTCGACGAGGGCGTCGTCCGGCCGCAGGGTCGCCTTCGGGTCGACCGGATACTTCGCGTCGTAGATGTGGTGATGGCAGTCGGTGGCGTTCGTGGGCGCTTTCAGATTCGGCGCGGCGGCGCCGCCCGACCATTTGACCGCCTGGGCCGCCGCGGGGCCGGCGCGGCCGGCGAGCAGCCCGGCCGCGGCCGCCCCGGACACCGTCTTCAGCAGATCGCGTCGATTCAGACGAGTGGGCTCCATGAGACTCTCCGACCTACGCGAGCATGAGAACGGTGCGCGAGACCTCGCCGGCCTTCATGGCGCGAAACGCCTCGTTGACGTCCTCGAGCTTCCCGCGCCGGGTGATCATCTCGTCCAGCTTGAGCCGGCCCTGCCGGTACAGCTCGATGTAGTGCGGCATGTCCACCTTGAAGCGGTTGGAGCCCATGCTGCAGCCCTGGATCTTCTTCTCGCGCAGGAACATCGGCCCGTCCAGCTCGACCTTCTGCCCGACCGGGATCATGCCGACCACGGTGGCGGTGCCGCCGGGCCGGATGCAGTCGAAGCACTGCTCGGCCGCGATCTTGAGGCCGATGCACTCGAAGGAGTAGTCGACCCCGCCGCCGGTCAGGTCCCGGATGGCCTTCACCGGATCCCCGGCCTTGGCGTTGACCCCGTGGGTCGCGCCCAGCTCCTTGGCGGTGGCGAGCTTGGCGTCGACGGTGTCCACCGCGATGATCATGCGCGCCCCCGCGATGCGCGCGCCCTGCACCGCGGCGAGCCCCACCCCGCCCGCGCCGAACACCGCCACGGTGGATCCGGCCTCGATCCGCGCGGTGTTCAGCACCGCGCCGACCCCGGTGGTGACCCCGCAGCCGATCAGGGCGGCGCGGTCCAGCGGCATGCTCGCGTCGATCTTCACCAGCGCGTTCTCGTGCACCAGCATCTTCTCCGCGTAGGCGGAGAGGTTGGCGAACTGGTTGACCGGCTGGCCCTTCCACGAGAGCTTCGGCGGATCCGTCTTGGCCCGCACCGGGCGGGTCTGGCAGAGATGGGTCTTCCCGGTGAGGCAGTAGTCGCAGTGCCCGCAGAAGACGGACAGGCAGGCGATGACGTGATCGCCCGGCTTGAACTCGCTGACCTGCAGGCCGACCTCCTCGACGATGCCGGCGGCCTCGTGACCCAGGATGGCGGGCGTGGGGAACGGGTAGTAGCCGTCCACGAAATGCAGATCGCTGTGACAGACGCCCGAGGCGACGGTGCGCACCAGCACCTCGCGGCCGATGGGCTTGTCGATGTCGACTTCCTCGATGGTGAGCGGCTGATGCGGACCGTGGAATACGGCAGCTTTCATTGCTGGCCTCCTCTGGCTTCGTTGGCGTGGACTGGCAGCAGACAGAGAGTTAGCCCCGGCGCGGCCGACGTGTCAAGCCGGATCGACCCCGACTAGGCGCGCAGGGGCGCGACGACGTCGGCCCAGATGTGGCGCGCGCCGGCGGCTGCGTAGGGGGTCGGGCAGCTGAAGATCAGGTGGGTCGCGCCGACCGCGATGAAGTCGCGGGCGAGGGCGGTGACGTTGCCCTCCATCGCGTCGGGCAGGAACTGGATGGAGCGCTCGATCTCGCCGGGATCGCGGCCGATCTCCCGGCAGTACTCGTCGAGCAGCAAGGACTTCTTCTGAAATTCCTCGGGGGTAGCCCGGGCCATGTTCCAGGTCTGGGCGTGGCGCGCCGCGATGCGGAGGCCCACCCGCTCGCCGCTCGTGCCGATGGTCAGCGGCGGATGCGGCCGCTGCACCGGCTTCGGCTCGTGGATCGCCTCGCGGAGCTGGTAGTACGCGCCCTCGAACGTGGCTCGCGGCTCGGTCCACAGGGCCTCGAGGATGCGACAGGTTTCCTCGAGGCGCTTCATGCGCTCCCCGAGCGGCGGCAGGGCGAGCCCGTACTGTCGGTGCTCCTCCTCGAACCAGCCGGCGCCGAGGCCCACCTCGACGCGTCCGCCGGAGACCACGTCCGCCGTCGTGGCGATCTTGGCGAGGACGCCAGGATGCCGGAACGTGTTGGCGGTCACCATCAGCCCGCCGCGGATGCGCCGCGACTGGACCAGCAGCGCGGTGAGCACGGTCCATCCCTCGTCCTCGGGGCGGGTCACGTCGTTCTGGTTGAGCAGGTGATCGTGGAGCCAGCCGGTGTCGAAGCCGAGGCGATCGGCCTCGAGCCAGGCCTCGCGCATCTCGGCGTACGAGCCGCCCATCTGGGCGACCTTTATCCCAAACCGAAGTGGGATCCCAAACCGAAGGCTCGCCATCGCCGGCCTACGCGACACCCTCGACCATGATCAGGTTGGCGCGCCCGGCCCGGAGCCGCATCGCCTTCGGCTCCCGGTACTCCTCGGAGTCGTACCAGCGCTTCGCCTGCTCGAGGCTGGGAAATTCCAGCACCACGACGCGATTCGGCTTCCAGTCGCCCTCGACGGTGTGGTGGGCGCCGCCGCGCACCAGGAATCGCCCGCCGTACTTGGCCAGCGTGGCCGGCACCTGCTTGCGGTACTCGTCCATGGTGACCGGATCGGTCACGACGAGATCGACGATGACGTATGCCGCCATGATGCGCCTCCCTCGCGCCGCGCTACTTCGCAGCCTGCGCGGCCGCGGTCGTGAGACGGTCCATGAACTCCTTGCCGACCTGCTGCTCGACGGACGCGTAGACCGGCTTGACGAGCGCCTGGAATGCCTTCAGATCCTTCACCTCGTTGATCTGGGTGCCCGCCTTCTTCATGACGTCGTAGTCCTGCTTCTCGCGCTCGACCTCGTACCGCCGGTGCACCGCGCACGTCTGCTGCATCGACTCGCCCACGACCTTCAGCAGATCCGGCGGCAGTGACTGATATCGCTTCAGGTTCATGAAGTAGCCGATCGGCGGATACGAGTGCCGGGTGAGCGAGTAGTACTTGGTGACCTCCTGGAACTTGTCGGAGGTCATGGTGAAGGACGGCAGCTCCATGCCGTCGATGGTGCCCTGCTTCATGGCCAGGTACACCTCGACGTATGGCATCGGCACCGGGTTGGCCCCGAGCGCCTTCATGAACGCGACGTAGGCGGGCGACTCCTGGACCCGCATGGTCAGGCCCTTCATGTCCTCCGGCGTGTAGATCGGCCGCTTGTTGACCATCATGTTGCGGAAGCCCCATCCTCCGCCGAAGCAGAACCCCTTGACGCCCTTGGCGTCCATGCGCTTGAGCAGCTCCTGGCCGATCGGACCGTCCATCACCTTCCAGACCTGCTCCCGGGAGGACCAGAAGAACGGCAGGTCGAGCGCCTGGTACACCGCGTCGAACATGCCGCCGATCGGCGCGGAGCCGATCGGCACGATGTCGATGGTTCCGAGCTGCGCGCCCTCGAGGTGCGCCGCTTCTCCCTTCGCGAGCCCGTTGCTCATCACGACGTCGAGCTTGAGCTTGCCCCCGCTCTTCTGGTCGAGCATCCGCGCGAGGTCCAGGAGCGCATCGTTGACCGGGTTGCCCGGCCCGACCCCGCTGCCCGCCTTGAGCTGGATCGGCGCCTGGGCCCAGGCGAGCGGCGGCGCCGACAGGAGCAGGACGAGCGCGATCAGCGTCTTCATGGCTTGCCTCCTCGGTGGTTGGGACCGCGAGAATACCACCCTGCCTCACCCGAAGATGACACTCGTTTTGAGCAGTCTGATCGCCGCCTAATAAAAGGATAAAAGGTAAACGAAGACGCTACTAGAGGTTGCCCTGGACGCCGAGGCGCGGGGCTGGCCGGTCATCCCCGTCTGCATCAAATCGAAGTACCCGGCGGTCGCCTGGAGACCTTACCAGAGCCGGCGGGCGACGCCGGAGCAGATCCGCGTCTGGTGGGGCCGGACGCCGGACCTCAACCTGGGGATCGTCACGGGCGCTATCTCAGGATTGATGGTCGCCGATCTCGACCCCAGGAACGACCTGGACGGCACTACGACGGCGTGGCTGACCAAGCTGATGCCGCCGCCCACCGTCATCACGCCGAACGGCTCAGGGGCCCGGCCCTCGGTCTTCCTTGACGATGGATAGTCATGACGAAGTCAAATTTGACTCATGACAGAAGGCTTCGTACGGTTAGGCGCGACGGCCAAGACGGGCCGCAGCGGGGGCGAGAGGCGGCGCCCGTCACCGACACGGCACCGTAGATAGGAGGAGGACGACATGACGTCACCCGTGGGTATCGTCGGAGACTTCGACGCGCTGAACCACACGCATCAGGCGACGAACGCGGGGCTCGGGCATGCCGGCATCGATTTCGAGTGGGTGCCGACGACCGAGGTTCGACCCGACCGACCTGAAGAACGGCTCGCCCGCTACCGGGGAATCTTCATCGCGCCCGCGAGCCCGTACCGCAGCATGGAGGGTGCCCTCGCCGCCATACGCTTCGCCCGCGAGCGCAGGGTCCCGCTCGTCGGGACCTGAGGAGGCTTTCAGCACGCGATCGTCGAGTTCGCGCGCAACGTCCTCGGGATCGAGGACGCGGACCACGCCGAGACGAACCCGGACGCGCCCCGTCTGGCCATCACGCCGCTCCTCTGCTCACTCGTCGGGCAGTCGCACCCGGTGAGGCTGGTGGCCGGCACCCGCACGGCGGCGCTCTATGACGCCACCAGGGCGGTGGAGGAGTACTGGTGCAACTATGGGATGAACCCGGACTATGTGAAGCCACTCGCGCACGCCGGCCTCACCGTGAGCGGCGTAGGGGACGACGGCGAAATGCGAATCGTCGAGCTAGCCGATCACCCCTTCTACGTCGCGACGCTGTTCCTGCCCCAGAAGCGGTCGGCGCCCGGCCACCCCCATCCGGTACTGGCCGGCTTCGCCGTCGCGGTGGCGGCGGCACGATGATACGCGGCTACTCGATCACCTGATCCGCCCGCTGCAGGAGCGCCGGCGGGATCGTCAGGCCGAGGGCCTTCGCGGTCTTCAGGTTGATCACTAGCTCGAACTTCGTCGGCTGCTCGACGGGCAAGTCGGCGGGTTCGGTCCCATCGAGCAGGACCTTGCAAACAAGCCTCGCGGCCCGATAGAAAAGGTCGGCTACGTCGGCCCCATAGGACATCAGC
>DATMMH010000409.1:0-2061 GCA_035569855.1 Candidatus Dormiibacterota bacterium | reverse complement strand
AGCCGACGCCGCGCAGGGCGGCGGTCTTCGCGAAGTCCTTCCGCCACGCCGCGATCGAGCCCCAGGCGGCCGCGAGATCGGTCGCCAGATCGCTGCCCGCGCTCAGCGTGGAGCCGGCCGCGAGGTTGCCGAAGTAGTACTCGTGGAGCACGAGGCCGTCGATCTCGAAGCCGAGGCGGCGCTTCATCTCCGCCCACGCGGGCGCGCCGGCCGGCGCCTTCGCGACCGCCTCGATCAGCCCGTCGGCGTTCTTCACGTAGCCCTCGTAGAGCGCCCAGTGCTGATCGATCTGGTCGTCCGAGACGCCGGCCAGCGCCTTGGGCTTGAGGTGTGCTTGGACGGTGTAGGGCATGCCGCTAGACCGGCCGCCGTCCCTGGATGATGCGAATGAGGACGACCGCGACGGCGACGAGCAGCAGGATGTGGATGAAGCCACCCAGCGTGTACGCGCTCACCACGCCTACCGCCCAGAGGACCAGCAGGATCACGAAGATCGTCCACAACATGTGCGCGCCTCCTGTTCGTCCGGTTGCGTTTCGTGCCCGATCACGTGCTGCGCCCGAAGAGACGCACGTGGCGTGCCAGTCGGCCGCGGGTGCTCGAAGTGTCGGAAAGTCCCAGTGAAAGGTCCGGAGAGTGCCGAGACGGTCGGCCGACCGCGGACCGGCAACACGCGATCGGGTCAGGATTACCGGGTAGAAGGGTGCCGATCCGGGATTCCGGATCTCGAGATCTGGGGCGTCACGCGGGTCCAGCTGAGAGGATGCGGGCTATGCCGGCCAGCGGAATCGGCGCCCAGTCCGGTCGATTGTCCAGCTCGTAGCGGAGCTCGTAGCAGGCCTTCTCCAGCTCGAACGCGGCGCAGGCGCCTTCTAGCGCCGCGTCCGATACGGGCACCAGCGGGACCGGGCTCGTCGCGGCGATCGCCCGGTAGCCGTCGAGGAACGCCCGACGCGCCCGCTGCTCCCACCGCAGAAGACGCGCGATCGCGTTCGCTCTGTCCGCCTCGGGCCGCCCGAAGGCCACCGCGTGGGCGGCGTAGTCGAGCGATCGCAGCATCCCGGCCACGTCCCGTAGCGGCGACTGCTTCGCGCGCCGCTCCGCGAGCGGGCGCGCCGGCTCGCCCTCGAAGTCGATGATCACGAAGTCGTCGACGGTCTTGAGTACCTGTCCGAGGTGGTAGTCGCCGTGTCCGCGGATCCGGACCGTGGCGGCCGCGAGCGGCTCGAGCGCGGCAAGCGCTCGGGCCACCGATCGAGCGGGGTCGCCCCCCGCGGCCGCGTGTGTGGCAAGCAGGCCGGCCAGGGCGGGAGATTGGAGATCGCGGGTGATGTCGGCGGTCCAGCGCAGGACGTCGGCCCGGGTCACCGGCTCCGGGCGGAAGTCGGGATCGTCGGGATCCGACGCGAGCGCCGCGTGCAAGCCGGCGGTGACCTCGCCGAGCCGACGCAGATCGTCGAGCAGCGGATCCGGTCCCGCATCGAGCGCCTCCGCCCGCTGTTCGAGCGCTTCCCCCCGTCGCTCGAGGGCCGTGGTGAGGTACCGCCAGCCGTCGCCGGTGTTGTCGACGAACTCCTGCAGCAGCGCGAGGCTCGCGGGCCGTCCATCCGGGCCCACGTACTCTACGTCGCCGGCCAGATGGGGGACCTGGCGGAACCGGGTCCGGGTGGTGAGGAAGCGGGTGATCTCGACGTCAGGGTTGGTGCCGGGCTGGGGCCGCCGCAGCGATTTCAGCACGAAGCTCCGCCCGAGGATCAGCGAGGTATTGCTCTGCTCGCCGGTCAGCCGCCGCGCCGCAAGCGCGCCCGGATCGGAAGGAAAGAGCCGGCCGGGTGTCGGGATGAAGCGGACGAGCCCCGCGCGCGTCGCGAGGGCCCGGCCGCCCGCGATGGCGGTGAGCACGTGGCGGGCGAAGCGCGGGTCGTCGTGCGCGTCCACCAGAACGTCGCCGCCGTCCCGGGCGATGGCGGCGTCGGCCGGGGCGGCGGCCGACACCGTGATCGGCAGATAGTAGCGGTCGTGGTCGACATCGAGCAGCAGCAGCAAGAAGGGGGCTTCGGG
>DATMMH010000408.1:0-8962 GCA_035569855.1 Candidatus Dormiibacterota bacterium | reverse complement strand
CGCCGGTTCACGTTGCTGTCGTTCGGCGGTGCGGCGGGGCTGCACATCACCGAGGTCGCGCGGATGCTCGAGATCAACCGGGTGGTGGTGCCGCGCGTGGCCTCGGTGCTCTCGGCCTGGGGCATGCTGGCCACCGACCTCCGCTACGAATTCGTGCGCACCCACGTGGGCGAGGCGGGCCAGGTCGGGGCGGCGCGCCTGCGCCGGCTCTTCGCCGAGATGGAGGCGGAGGGACGGCGGCGGCTGGGCGCGTCGTTCGCTGGCCGGGTGGACGTGCGCCGCTCGGTGGACATGCGCTATGGCGAGCAGACCTTCGAGATCCAGGTGCCGCTCGACGGGGTGGACGTGGGGGCGAAGGATCTGATGGACCAGGTGGTCGAGCGCTTCCACGAGCGGCACGAGGAGCTCTACACGTACAGCGCGCCTGGACAGGACGTGGTGCTCGTGAACGTGCGGGCCGCCGTGATCGGGCGTCTGCCCGCCCTGCCCGCCGAGCAGTCCCGACGGGTGAGCGCGCCGGCCGCCCCGCGCAGCCGGCGCGCGTATCTCGATCGATGGATGGAGGTCCCGGTCTACGACTTGGACGGATTGCCGGAGGGCCAGGAGATCAAGGGGCCCGCGATCTTCGAGTCGGCCACCACCACGGTGCTGATCCGGGAACGGGAGCGCGCGACGGTTACCGCGGAGGGGTGGCTGGATATTCGGCTGGGGTAAGCCCTGCGGCCCCCACCTGGCCGCCCTCACCCTCCCCTCTCCCAGAGGGAGAGGGGAATGAGGTGGGAAGGCTCTAGGTGATGGCGCCGATGGAGGCGTGGGAGACGGTCTTCGCGTACTTGGCGAAGACGCCGCTCGTGTAGCGGGGCTTGGGCGCCTTCCACTTGGCGAGGCGCTTCTTGATTTCGGCCGCGGGTACCTCCATGTCGAGGCGCCGCTTCTTGACGTCGATGTTGATGATGTCGCCGCTCTTGATCGCGGCGATCGGGCCGCGATCGGCCGCCTCCGGCACGATGTGGGCGATCATGAAGCCGTGGGTGGCGCCCGAGAAGCGGCCGTCGGTCATCAGCGCCACGCTCTCGCCGAGCCCCGCTCCCTGCAGCGCGCCGGTCACGTGGAGCATCTCGCGCATCCCGGGCCCGCCCCTGGGACCTTCGTAGCGGATCACGATCACGTCGTTGGGCTCGATCTTGCCTTTCTTGACGGCCTGGAAGGCGTCCTCCTCGCGCTCGAACACGCGCGCCGGGCCGCGATGCGAGTACTTCTTCTGGCCGGAGATCTTGATCACGCAGCCCTCGGGGGCCAGGTTGCCCCGCAGGATGGCGATGCCGCCCTCGGCCTTCAGCGCTCTTGCGAGCGGCTTGATCACCTGCTGTCCGGCCGGCTCCGACGCCGACTTCACTTCCTCGCCGATGGTGCGGCCGGTCACCGTCTTCTCCGCGCCGTGCAGCAGGCCGGCCTCCAGCAGGCGCTTGCCCACCACCGGCATGCCGCCCGCCTCGTACATCTCGGGCGCGGTGTAGTTGCCCCACGGCTTGAGGTCGGCCAGCACCGGGGTCTTGCGGGAGATGCGATCGAAGTCGTCGATCGCGAGCTTGACCCCGAAGTCGCGCGCGGTGGCGAGCAGGTGGAGCACCGCGTTGGTGGAGCCGCCGGTGGCCATGACCCCGCTGATGGCGTTCTCGAAGCTCTTGCGGGTCACGAGGGAGCGTGGGGTGACGCCCTTGCGCAAGAGCCCCATCACCAGCTTGCCGCACTCGAACGCCACTTCCTCCTTGCGGGGGTCGACGGCGGGGATGTCGTTCCAGCCCATTGGCGATATGCCGAGCATCTCGTAGGCGGTGGCCATGGTGTTGGCGGTGAACTGGCCGCCGCACGCGCCCGCGCCGGGACAGGCGTGGTCCTCGACGTCCTTGAACTGCTCGAGCGGGATCTTTCCCGCGTTGTAGGCCCCGACCGCCTCGAAGACGTCCTGGATCGTGAGATTCCGCCCCGCGAACGGCCCCTCGGTGCCCACGCAGCGACCGAACATGATCGAGCCGCAGTAGAGCATCAGGCCCGGGATATCCAGCCGCCCCAGCACCATCGTCATGGCCGGGATCGTTTTGTCGCAGCCGGAGATGGTCACGATGCCGTCGAACATGTGGCTGCGGGCGACGAGCTCCACCGAGTCGGCCACCACTTCCCGGCTGATGAGCGAGCCTTTCATGCCCTCGGTGCCCATCGTGATGCCGTCGGTGATCGAGATCGTGTTGACCTCGATCGGGGTGCCGCCCGCGGCCCGGATGCCCTGCATGACCTTGTCGGCGAGCTTCCGGTGATTCCAGTTGCACGGCATGGTCCCGATCCAGGAATGAGCCACCCCGATCTGCGGGCGCGCGAGATCCTCGTCGGAGAAGCCCACCGCCTTCATCATGGCTCGGGCGGCGGCGCGGTCGGTGCCCTCGAGGAGAACGCGGCTGTGCTTGCGGGGATCGACGGCCATCGGAGACTCCTTTGTCTGGTGCCTTGGGTGGGGCGATTCTACAGCAGCTCGCGGAGCGGGACCAGCGCGTAGCCCTGCCCCCGCAGCCCCGCGATCAGGTCGGGCAGATACGTGGCGAGCCGGCGGCCCGCGCCCGGGACGCCGTCGGCGTCGTGGAGGTCGAAGATGGCCCCCGGTCTCGCGCGCTCGGCGCCCCGTCGCGCCTGCTGGGCGGGCTCGACCGGCCTCCGGCTCTCCGGCTGCACCGTCCAGAACACGCACGGCGTCCCCGATCGGCGGAGCGCGCCGAACATGGCGAGGTTGGTCTTGCCCCACGGCGGTCGGAAGAAGCGCGGAGCCGCGCCCGAGGCGTCTTCGATGGCCGCCTGCCCGCTGGCGATCTCGTCCCTGGTGCGCGCGGGGCCGCAGCGCCAGAAGCTCGGGTGGCTCCAGGTGTGATTGCCCAGGTCGTGGCCCGCCTGGGCGATCCGGCGCGCGACGGAGGACGCGGCCTGCGCGCGGCGGCCGATCAGGAAGAAGGTGCCGCGCACACCCTCGCGCTCGAGGATGTCGAGCACCCGCGGCGTCCACTCCGGGTCGGGGCCGTCGTCGAACGTGAGCGCGGCGGCGCGGCGCTCCCGCGGCCCGCGCCAAACACTGGCCACGGTGAGGAGGTGCGAGCCCCACGTGTAGGCGCCCCAGAGCGCGGGCGCGGCCCCCGCGGCCAGCCAGGCCGCGCGCTTCATGCGGGCGGCCGCTTGGCGACCAGCAGCGTGAGCCGGCCGGACTGCACGACGTCGCCCGCCTGGTTGAGGATGCGGCGCTCCTCGATGACGACGCCGCCCTCCCGCATCGAGCGCTTCGCCACCGTCGTGGAGACGCTCCGGATCGTGTCGCCGACCCGCGTCGGCTTGAAGAATTGCCAGTCGAAGCCCATGAACGCGAGGACGACCAGCGGGGGCTGGGCCACCCGCCACCCGAGGCCGGAAGACAGGCAGAGGGGGAGCAGCTCGGGCACCGCGGCGGGGTCGTCGGAGCGCCTGGAGGTGAGCCCAGCGAAGAGGCCGACGTGCGCCTCGGTGAGGGTCATGCCGGGCGTCTCCAGCGGCACGTTCACCTGCACGTCCTCGAAGTAGAGCCGCCGTTCCCCCTCGGCCCGCGCCATGGGCCTGGTCACGCGGGCCGGCGGCTCACGAGGTGGTCCGTCTCGCCCTCCTGGACGACCTCGCCCCGCTGATTGACCACCCGCCGCTCCACGGTCACTAGCCCGTGGCCCGGCCCGCCGCCGTCCTTCTTGGTCGCGATCCGGGCCTCGACGCGGATGGTGTCCCCGATCTTGATCGGCCCTTTGAACTTCCACTTCACCGCGGCGAGAGGCCCGGTGGACTGTCCGGGCACCACGCGGTCGAGGAGGCCCTGCTGGATGGAGAGGCCGAGGAGCCCGTGGGCGATGCGCTCCCCGAACTGGGAGGACTTCATGTGCTCGGCGTCGGTGTGCAGGACGTTGTAGTCGCCGCTCAGGCCCGCGAAGATGACGATGTCGGCCTCGGTGACGGTCCGCCCGGGTGAGACGTATTCCTCACCGACCTTCATGTCTTCGAAGTACACGACCGGCTCACCGCTCACGGACCGCTAGGATAGCACGCCGCTCGCACGCGCCCGCTCCCCGGAGTGGCGGCCAGCAACCCGTCCACTAGAACCTTGACAGGCCGGATTCCAGGTACTTAGAATCAGACCGACTGGTCGGTCTGATTCACCCGAACACGGAGGCATTCGATGGCCGTTGCCGCGCCGGCTCCCCCGCGACTCCGCGACCCCGCTCTGCACCCCATCTGGGACAAGGTTCTGGCCGGCGAGCGTCTCTCGCGCGAGGACGGGCGCGTGCTCTTCGAGACCTCGGATCTGCACGGGCTCGGCCGGATGGCCGACTTCGCCAAGAGTCGGCGCCACGGCGACCACGTCTTCTTCGTGCTGAACCGCTACATCAATCCCACCAACGTATGTGTATTGTCTTGCAGCTTCTGCGACTTCGCCCGGAAGAAGGGCGAAGAGGGGGCCTTCGAGAACACGATCGAGGACGTGCTGAACATGATCAAGCCGGGAACCCGCGAGGCGCACATCGTGGGCGGCCACCATCCGGACTGGCCCTTCGAGTACTTCGAGCGAATGATCGAGGCCGTCCATCAGGCTCGGCCCGAGACCCAGATCAAGGCGTTCACCGCCGCCGAGATCGACTACTTCTGGAGGCGGTGGAAGATCGAGCCCCGTGAGGCGCTGACCCGCCTGCAGAAAGCGGGCCTGCGCTCGATGCCGGGCGGCGGAGCGGAGATCTTCTCCCGACGGCTCCAGAAGCAGCTCCACTTCACCGGCAAGGCCGACGCCGATCGCTGGTGCGAGATCCACGGGATCGCCCACTCCCTCGGCATCAAGACGAACGCGACCATGCTCTACGGGCACGTCGAGACCAGGGAGGAGCGGGTGGACCACCTGCTGAGGCTGCGGGAGCAACAGGATCGCTCCGGCGGGTTCATCACGTTCATTCCCCTCTCCTACCAAACCGGAACCACCAAGCTGGTGCCGCGGCAGACGCCGCCCACCGACGACCTGCGCACGATCGCCGCGTCCCGGCTCCTCCTCGACAACTTCGAGCACGTCGAGGCCTACTGGGTGATGATCGGCGAGGCCACCGCTTCGCTGGCGCTGCACTTCGGCGCCTCCGACGTCAACGGCACGCTCGAGGACGAAAAGATCGCCCACATGGCCCAGGCCGCGAGTCCCGCCGGCCTCGCCACCGACCAGATCCTCCGGATCATTCGCGACGCGGGCAAGATCCCGGTCGAGCGTAACGCGCTCTACAACGTCGTCAAGGTGTGGAGCTGACATGCTGCGGGTGGGCCGCATCCCGTACCTCAACTGCGAGCCGTTCTTCTACCGGCTGGCGGGGGTGGAGCTGACGGATTTGATCCCGCGGCGGCTCGGCGAAGCGATGGCGACCGGGGAGCTCGACGCGGGCCCTCTGTCGCTGATGGACTACGTGCGTCTCGAGCCGGGGCTGGTGCCCCTGCCCTACGGGATCGGCTGCCCCACCGGCGCGCGGAGCGTGCTGGTCTTCTCCGAGCGACCTCTGGCCGAGCTGGCCGGCGCCCGGATCGGCGTCACCGGGGAGACCTCGACCTCGGTCGAGCTGCTGCGGGTACTGCTCGCGCTGCGCTACGAGGTCGCGCCGGCCGCCTGGGTCGGGCCCGACGAGCCGTGCGACGCGCAGCTCCTGATCGGCGACCAGGCGATCCGCCGGCTGACCGGCGGCCCGGTCGCCGACCAGGTCGTCGACCTCGCGATCGAATGGCGCGACTGGACCGGGCTCCCCTTCGTGTTCGCCCGCTGGGCCGTGGCCGCCCGAGTGCCCGCCGGGGAGCGCCGCGCCTTCGAGGGCGCGCTGGACGCGGCGTTGGAGCGGGGGCTCGCCGCGCTGCCCGCGATCGCAGCCGGCCGGCGCGACCTGGGCTGGACCGGCGCGCAGGTCGAGTCCTACCTCCGCAACTTCGCCTTCCGGCTGGGTCCCGACGAGGAAAAGGGCGCGGCGGAGTTCATCCGGCTGCGAAGCCTGCTCGGGCGGCCGTCGTGCTGACCCGGATCAGCGAGAAGGTCGAGCACGGCGCGCGCCTCGACCGCGCCGACGGGCTCTGGCTCCTGACCGAGGCGTCGCTCCTGGACCTCGGGAGCGTGGCACAGGAGGCGCGCTTCCGCCGCATCCCGGAGGCGCGCGTCACGTTCGTGATCGACACGAACCCGAACTACACCAACGTGTGCATCACCGACTGCCAGTTCTGCGCCTTCTACCGCCGGCCCGGCGACAAGGAAGCCTACACGCTGACGGTGGACGAGGTGCTGGCCAAGGTCGAGTTTGCGGCCCACGAGGGCGCGACTACCGTGCTGCTCCAGGGCGGCCACAACCCCGCGCTGCCACTCGAGTACTACCTCGAGCTGGTGCGCGAGACCCGTCGCCGCTTCCCGTCGGTGACCCCGCACTTCTTCAGCGCTTCCGAGATCCGCACCATGTCCGACGTCGCGGGCAAGCCCGTCCCCGAGATCCTGACCCTCCTGAAGCGGGCCGGTCAGACGAGCATCCCGGGGGGCGGCGCCGAGGTGCTATCGGAGCGGGTCCGGCGACGCATCGAGCCCAAGAAAGGCGGTCCCGGAGCCTGGCTCGAGGTGCACCGCGAGGCGCACCGCCAGGGCTTCAAATCCACCGCCACGATGATGTACGGTCACGTGGAGCAGCCGGAGGACGTCCTCGACCATCTCGATTCGATCCGCGCGCTTCAAGACGAGCACGGCGGCTTCACCGCGTTCGTGCCCTGGTCGTTCAAGCCCGGCAACACCCTGCTCGAGAAGTGGATCAAGCAATACAAAGGCCCGAACGCGTATCTGCGGATGCTCGCGGTCTCCCGCCTCTACCTCGACAACTTCCCCCACGTGCAGGCCTCGTGGTTCTCGGAGGGCAAGCGCGCGGGTCAGGTCGCGCTCTCGTGGGGGGCGGACGACTTCGGCGGCACCCTGTTCGAGGAGAACGTGCACGCGGCGGCCGACTTCGTGAACAAGACCACGGTGGAGGAGATCATCACCCTGATCCGCGACGCGGGTTTCACCCCCGCCCAGCGCACCACCGACTACGAGATCATCAAGACGTACTAGATCGGGTCCACCGGGGGCATGGACTTGATCAGGCCGCGTGCGTGCGCCAGCTCGTAGAGTCGGGTGAGCGCGGCCCGGCCGTCGTCACCCAGGCGCTTGGTGTAGTCGTTCACGTACATCAGGACGAACCGCCGGCAGGTCTCCTTATCGATCCCCCGCCCGTAGCGCATCGCGTACTCGAGGGCCTCGTCCACGTTGGCGTAGGCGTAGTCGATGGCGTCGCGGAGCCCCTGCGAGATCGCGCGGTGGGTCTCCTCGCCCAGGTCGCGCCGCATCACGTTGATGCCGAGCGGCAGGGGCAGGCCCGACTCTTTCTGCCACTCCTCCCCCAGGTCGAGCACCTTGTGGAGCCCCATGCGCTGGTGGGTGATCTGTCCCTCGTGGATGAGGAGCCCGAGGTCCGCCTGGCCTTCCAGAACGACCTGGGGAATCTTGTCGAAAGCGACCTCGATGGTGGGCGGATCGCCCACGTACAGGCGCAACAGCAGCGCGGCGGTGGTGTGGCTCCCCGGGATCGCGACCACCTTCTCCTCGAGCTTGGCGCGGTCGATCGGCTCCTTCGCGACCAGGATCGGGCCGTAGCCTTTTCCCATCGAGGCTCCGGGATCCATCATCCGGTACCGGTCGTGCACGAGGGTGTAGGTCGCGGCCGACACGGCGGTGACCTCGAGCTCGCCGGTGCGCGCGCGGCGGTTGAGCGATTCGATGTCCTCGAGCACGTGCTCGATCGTGATGCCGGGGATCTTCACTTTGCCCGCGTTCAGCGCGTAGAACATGAACGCGTCGTCCGGATCGGGGCTGTGACCGATACGAATCAGCATGCCGTCTCCCTCAAGATGAATCGAGAATGACCAGGCCCGCGACGCGAGAGAAGATCCTCCAAGCGGCGCTCGAGATCTTCGCCGAGAAAGGTTATCACAGGGCTCTCGTCGACGACATCGTGCGGGCCTCGCAGACTTCCAAGGGCGCGGTCTATCACCACTTCCCGAACAAGGAGGCGCTCTTCCTTGCCTTGGTCGACGAGTTCTCGGCGCGGCTGGCCGAGTCGGTGACCGCGGCCATCGGGGGCGCGCGCGGGGCGCTCGGCAGGGTGCAGGCGGCGCTGACCGCGGGTCTCGAGACATTCGCCCGGAACCGGGACCTCGCCCGCATTCTCCTCCTGGAGTCGGTGAGCCTCGGGCCCGCCTACCAGGCCAAGCGGCTCGAAGTGCACGAACGCTTCGCGACGCTCATCCGGGCGCACCTCGACGAGGCGGTGGCGGAAGGATCGATCCCGTCGCTCGACACGCGCGTGGCCACCCTGGCGTGGGTTGGGGCCCTGAACGAGGTGGTGATCCAGTGGCTCTACAACGGGAGACCGGACCTGCTCAGCGAGGCGGTACCCGCGCTCACCCCGCTGCTCCTGCGCAGCATCGGGGCGCCCGCTCCCCGGGTCTGACGGACGATCAGCGCGTGCCGAGCCCGAGCAGATCACCGAGCCCGGTGCCGGGCCGGCGGCTCGAATTGAAACCCACCCGGAAGTCTCCCGCCTTCACCGCACGAAGGATGGCATCGGCGCTCCGGGCTGCGTCCACCTCGATCCACGCGCGCCCGAGATCCTCGTCCCGATGCGAGTCGTCGGTGGCGACCTTCGGCAGCGTGATCGCCTCGACGTCGTACTCGGGCTGATACACCCCGGTGTCGGTGATCTCGACCGCGTCGATGGGAAGGCCGTCGCGCGTGATGGTCCGGATGCGGCGGAGCGTCTGCTCGACGGTCAGGGCGTAGCGGGCCGGGTGGTTCAGGACGTGGAGGGTCTCGTGCTCGCCG
>DATMMH010000407.1:0-8289 GCA_035569855.1 Candidatus Dormiibacterota bacterium | reverse complement strand
GGTCGGCGACTTCATCGGGGCCGCCGGCGTGACCGGGACCGTCGAGGAGATCGGGCTGTTCGTGACCACGGTAAACACGCTGGACAACGTCCGGACCTTCGTCGGCAACAACAAGATCTTCTCGGATACGGTGCAGAACTTCTCCGCCAATCGATATCGGCGCGTCGATCTGCTGGCCCAGCTACACAACAGCGTGGACCACGCGGCCGCCGTGCGACTGCTGCGGGAGCAGATCGCCCGGATCGCCAACGTCATGACCGAGCCGAAGCCGGATGTGGAGATTCTCCAGTTCACACCCCTCGGTCCGGTCCTCGCGGTGCGTCCGTATTGTGACAACCAGCACTACTGGCAGGTGTACTTCGATACCAACCGGGTGATCCGCGAGGCCTTCGGCGAGGCCGGGTTCCCGGCGCCGGAGCAAAACGTCTTCGTCCGGACACTCGTGTAGCTGCCCCACGATCCCTCGCGACCATCAAAACGTCGAGGTCTTGGAAGAAGCCATTTGAATTCCCTATACTCGCGGTATGGAACCCATGAACTTCGGCCTGATCGTCTCGAAACAGCATCCCCCCGGTGTGTCCATGGTCGATCGCTTCCGCGAGCACATCGACCAGGTCCGGGCGGCCCGCGACGCCGGCTTCGGCCTCATCGTGATGGGCCAGCACTTCCTCTCGACGCCGTTCCAGGAGATGCAGAGCCTGCCCGCGCTCGCGCGGCTCGCCGCGGAGGCGGGGACCATG
Organism: Candidatus Dormiibacterota bacterium; assembly: GCA_035569855.1. GTDB lineage: Bacteria > Methylomirabilota > Methylomirabilia > Rokubacteriales > CSP1-6 > CAMLFJ01. The sequence continues at coordinate 7,549 of DATMMH010000407.1, read as the reverse complement.
CGGGTGGGCGCCACCGTGATCCTGCTCCCGCTGCTCAATCCGGTAGACGTGGCCGAGCAGGTGGCCACACTCGACGTCATCACCGAAGGGCGCTTCATCTTCGGCGTGGGCCTGGGCTATCGCGACGAGGAGAACGAAGCGTTCGGGGTGGCGCCCAAGGAGCGGGTGGGGCGCTTGTTGGAAAGCCTGGAGGTCATCAAACGGCTGTGGTCGGGCGAGGAGGTAACACATCACGGGCGCTTCTTTCACCTCACCCGCGCACGCATGATGCTGCGCCCGGTGCAGCAGCCCCACCCGCCCGTCTGGTTCGCCGCCAACAACGACGCCGCGGTGGTCCGCGCGGCGCGCCTGGGCGATGCCTGGGTCATCAACCCGCACGCCAAGCTGGCCGTCCTCGAGCGGCAGATGGGCGTATACCGTCAGGCCCTGCGCGACGCCGGTCGCCCGTTCCCGGTGGAGCTGCCCATCATCAAGGAGCTGTACGTGGCTCCCGACCGCCGCACCGCCTTGAAGGAATGCCGGCCCTTCCTCGAGGCCAAGTACAAGGCCTATGCGTCGTGGGGCCAGGACAAGGCGCTGCCCGAGGGGGACAGCTTTTCGCACGAGTTCGAGGAGCTCGTCGCGGACCGCTTCATCGTGGGTGATCCCGACGACGCCGTCCGCGAGATCCGGCGCTACGCCGACCGCCTCGGCGCCAATTGCTTCATCTTCCGGATCCAGTGGCCGGGCATGGAGCAAGCCAAGGTGCTGCGCACCATCGAGCTCCTCGCGGAGCGCGTGCTCCCCGCGCTACGGGCGCCCGCCCGTCAGACGACCGGGCGCTCGGCGTGATGCCGCAGGTCGCGTCGCGCCAGCACGCGGCGGTGCTCGAGAAGGAGTCGTGCCGTCTCCTGGAGGACCGTGGCCACGGGCACGGCGATGATCATGCCGAGCACGCCGAGCGCGTGGTTGCCGACGACCACCGACCCGAGCAGCAACGCCGGATGGAGGTGAACGCTCCGCCCGATGGTGAAGGGCTGGATGATCGTATCGTCGAGCACCTTGATGACCAGGAACAGCAGCACCACCCGCCCGACGCCGGCGAGCCCCTGCCCCGGGGTCAGCACCACCACGAGCCCGGCGGCCGCGGCCGACAGCAGCGGCCCCACGAACGGCACCACGTTGGCGAGGCCGGCGAACGCGCCGAGCAAGAGCGGATAGGGAACGCGCGCGGCCCACAAGCCCAGGGCGGCCAGTGCGCCCACGACGAGGCCGTCCAGCACCAGGCCGCGGATGTAGCGCCCGATGACCCCGTTGAGCTCGCGCCACACCGCCACCGACGTCTCCACGTGCTGCGCCGGCAGCCGGTCCATGGCCACGGCGATGAGCCGGTGCATGTCCCGCAACAGAAAGAAGGCGAAGAACGGCACGAGGATCACCAGCAGGAAGAGGTGCCCCATGTGCTCGAACAGGTCGCTCGGCTCGCCGGGACCGCGGTTGAGGACGAATCGCTGGACCCACTGCCCGCCCTCGGGCAGGAGGCGTCGCAGCGCGGGCGCCGACTCGGCCAGCTCGCGCACGGCGGCGTCGAGACCGACGTCGATCTGTCGCGCCAGCACGGGCAGCCGGTCCATCAGCGCCCCGGCCTCGGCGACCATCCCCGGCCCCAGCAGGAACCCTGCCACGACCAGCACGGTGATGATGGCTGTGAACAGCGCGCCCACCGCCACGCTCCGCCGGATGGCCACGGCGTCCGCCCAGGCGACCGCCGGGCTCAGGAGATAGGCGAGCGCGGCCGCGAGGAACAGGGGCAGGACCAGCCCACGCGCCAGCCAGGCCAGCGCGACAACGCCGCCCCACGCGAGGAGACGGCCGGCCTTCACAGCGGGCCGGCCGTCTCGGACCCCGGGCCCGGCCCGCTCATGACCCCCGGCGGGCGCCGAGCGTAGATGGCAAGTCTCCGAGAGAGATTGCGCATCATCACGACGGCGATGCGGCCGTTGCCGTCCATGAGCGCGTCGAAGTCGCTCTTGTAGAGGATCAGCAGTCGTCCCGGTGTGGCGACCCGCGCGGTGGCCGAGCGCGGGAAGTCGTCGATGAGGGCGAGCTCGCCGAAGGCATCGCCGGGGCCGAGCGTGTTGAGCACGTACGGGCCCTGCGCCGTCGCCCGGATGATCTCCACCGCCCCCTCGACCACGACGAAGAGCGCCCGGCCCGGATCACCCTCCTCGAAGACGACCTCGCCGGGCCGATAGGCCTTCTCGAAGAACCGCGTCCCGAGACGGGCCAGCAGGCGGCGCGGCAAACCGGTGAAGAGCGGCGACCGCGCGAGGAACGGCGTGCGGCGGAGCTGCTCGGGGTCCGCCGCCCAGGCCAGCCATCGCGGCAGGGGCCGCTCCGCCATGGCCCGCACTATAGCAGAAGGCGACGCGCACATCGCGCGGCGCGGCCGGACCGCACGGAGCTACTTCCGGGCAACCAGGGCTCCGACCGCAGGGGCGACCGCCGCGAACAGATAACGGTCGAACCAGCTCGGGAACGCGCGGACCCATTCGCGCCGGCCCTCGAGGGCCAGGCCCGCCTCGATCGCCTGCCGGAAGGTGAGGTCTCCGCGCCACCACCCGATCAGGGTTCGGCGGGTGGCGCGGAGACACAGCTCTTCCGGGAAGCCAGGGTTGGCCGTGCAGAGTGACACCTCGTTGCGGCGGAGGAGCAGATAGTGGCGAGCCGCGGCCCCGCGGACGTCGGTGAGCTCGATGCGCACGACGAAGGGCTTCTCCGGAAGAGATTCCCGCCGAACCCGCCGGTGGATATCCCAGACGAGCGCGCGCGCGTCCAGCTCGGTCGGGTCGAGCCCGCGAGGGAGCCAGCGCTGGCCCCACGTGCCGAGCTCGCGGACGACCGCCGCGAGCTCCAGACCGGCGGGCGTCAGTCGGTACTCGGGGCCGCCGTCGCCGTCGTGGCGCTCGATCGCCCCGGCGTCGGCCAGCTCGCGAAGGCGTGCCGCGAGCATGGTACGCGAGACGCGCGGGATCCCGCGCTGGACCTCTCCGAAACGGCGGCTCCCGCACAGAAGCTCGCGCACGATGAGGAGCGTCCAGCGCTCTCCGAGTAGATCGAGGGCGCGCGCCATCGAGCAGAATTGCCCGTAGCTCTTCATGCTCCGACGATAACCCGGAGTCCCCCGCCCGGCAGTACGGATTTCGTACCTAGGTGGTCGAGGCCGCGGACTTAGCCTGTCCGTCAGCAGATCATTCCAGCGCGGCCAGGAATGGCCGCAACAGGGGGAGAGGCCATGAAGAAGGTGGAGATGGAGAAGGTCCTTCGCTGCGCCGACGTGTCGGGCACGTCCTGCCAGTTCGTCGCCCGCGCGCAGACGATGGACGAGATCCTTCAGCTGGCGGGCCAGCACGCGGTGGAGGGCCACGGGCTCGCCGTGACGCCCGAGCTGGTCGAAGCCGTCAAGGCACGCGTCACCGAGGCGTGATCGACCGGTCGGCGGGCGGCGCGGTGGGCCGCCCGCCGACGCCGCCCGGCCGGGGCCGGCCCCGCGCCGTGCCAGACTCCCGAGATCACGCAGGCGTCGGCCCGAGACGATCGCGCAGGGCCATCTGGTGCGCAGCAAGGACGAGCGCACCCTGCATCTGATGCGGAAGATCCATCCGGGATGAAGCTCCTGCTGCCGGGCGACTGCCAACTCAATGATCGGAGCCCGGGGCATCACGACGGCTTCGGGGCCACGCGCGGCGCGGGCTTCCCCGGCATCACATTCCCGCCCACTCGAAACGCGCTCGCGGCCACCTCGGCATCGGCGACCACCACCGTCTCCGCCTGACTGAAGTCATTCCCGTCCAGATAGACCCCCGTCGTGTCGGCCCCACTGAGCCGTACCACTGCCTTCGTCCCGGCGCCGGGACGCAGCGCGCGGACGACGCAGTCCCGCACCGATCGCAGCCACAGCAGCGCCTCCCCTTCACCTGGCGGTGTCGCCCGAAGGGCTCTCACCCGGGCGCGGCCCACATCATCCAGGACGACCGCGGGACGCGCGTCCGGCCGATCGACGCTCAGCTCGATCTCGTCCAAGGTCAGCCCGAGGACGTGTCGGCAATAGAGGCCGTACGCGGGCAGGTCCTTGAACATGTGTGCGTCCGGATAGGTCTTCTCGAGCTCCGGCACGGTCTTCGACACGAGCTCGGCCCGACCTTCGCCCTTGGCCGTGATCCGGATATTCCGCAGGGAGATCTCCGAGACGGGGTACCCGGGTATGCCGGTGATCGAGGACGCCGTCATGGCTCCGACCGCCACCACGTTCGAGACCGCGATGTTCCGCAGCGCGCCCGCCGCGGGCCGGTCCTGGGCACGGCCACGCTGGCCCAACCGCACGAAGATTGGCGCGCGCACGTTGGTCATCCGAATGTCCGACACCGAGACGCGATCGATGGTGCCCCCATCCACCGTCTCGATCGCGACACCAGAGCTCAGGTCGCCCTCCCACGGATGAGTACGCCCGACCACGGTGCAATTGCGGAACACGATGTTCTTGAAGTCGCCGGTCGATTCCGTGCCCAGCTTGAGGCCATTGTGAACGGTGGTGAGGTGACAGTTGGTCACGGTCACGTTCAGCGTGGCGCGACGAACGCCGAGGGCGAAGCTGGACTTGAGCACGATCGCGTCGTCCGCCGACTCGATGCGGCAACTGGTGATCCGCACATTCTGGCAGCAGTCCGGATCGATGCCGTCGGAGTACCCGTTCAGAATAGTGACCCCGCGGATGTCCACCGCGTCGCAACCCAGGAGGCTGATGTTGTAGTTCGGCGCGTTCACGATGGTCACGTCGCGAATCACGACAGTGCGACACCGCTTGAGCGCGATCGGCTTGGGACCGCCTCGTCTCGTCCGGTTCCCGTCGATCTTGCCGGGGCCGAGAATGCTGACCTGCGCCAGATCGAGTCCCTGCAGGAGCGCAAAGCGGAAGTCACGGGTCTCGGGATCCGAGAACGACTTGTAGCCTAGCCGTTCGACCGGATCGAAATCCGCGTCATCGGGACTCGCGATCAAGGTCGCGCCGGCATCGAGGCGCAGGGTGAGGCGACTTCGCAGGTGCAGGCTGCCCGAGAGATACTCCCCCGCGGGGAAGTAGACTGTCCCACCCGACTGGCCGGCCGCATCAATGGCCGCCTGAATTCCCCGGCTGTCATTCGCCCGGCCGTCGCCCTTCGCGCCATGGGCGCGGACGTTGAACTCCGGGGTCCCCTTGGCGGCCGCCGACGACGACCGAGTCGAGAGAACCATCGGCACCGCGAGCCCAACTGCTTGCCACAGGAAGGCTCGGCGCGAGGAATTCATTCTGGCCACGACCTGGAGTCTAACCGGCGCCATCCGTCTTGCCCACTACCGGGTACGCCCCCGGTTGTGGCCGGGCGCCAGTCGTGAAATCATGACGCGATCGAGTGAGCCCGTAGCCTCAGCCCGTGGCCTCGGCCCGTAGCCTCAGGAGGATGCGATGGACGTCGGCCTGCAGATGATCTTCGCCACCTACGGATGGAGCAACGTGTCCGATGAGCAGGCGTGGGACGAGGAGCTTCGGCTCGCCCGGCTCGCCGCCGACCTCGGCTTCGACGTGCTGTGGTCCGTCGAGCACCACGGGAACGACTACTCGTTCTGCCCGGACAACCTTCAGCTCATGTCCTACCTGGCCGCGGAGTGCCCGGATATCGGCCTCGGGACCGCCGCCGTCATCCTGCCCTGGCACGATCCCCTGCGCGTCGCCGAGCAGGCGTCCGTGCTCGACCACTTGAGCCGAGGCCGCCTCCGCCTCGGCATCGGTCGCGGCCTCGCCCGGCGGGAGTTCGAGGCCTTCCGGGGCACGATGGACGAATCGAGAGGGCGGTTCGACGAGGCCGCGGAGATGATCCTGCGAGGCCTCCGCACCGGGTTCATGGAGGGCGACGGGCCGTTCTACCGGCAGCCGAGGACCGAGATCCGGCCGCGCCCGAGGCGGAGCTTCGACGGGCGCGTGTACGCGGTGGCCTCCTCTGACGACTCGGTGGTCTCCGCCGCCCGGATCAACGCTCGAATAGTCATGTTCGCCGACCGGCCCTGGCCCATGCGCATGCCGGCCATCCGGAAGCACCGCGATCTGGTGCGCGAGCTGCACCGGCAGGAGGCGGGGCCGCCCCTGCTGGCCGATTTTTGCGTGTGCACCTCCACCATGGACGGCGCGGCAGAGAAGGCCCGCCGGTACATGGGGAAGTTCGTGGAGAGCAACTTCTACCACTACGAGCTGCTGGGCCCACACTTCAGCACCGTGAAGGGGTACGACGCCTACGCGCAGAAGATCGCGATGGCCCGCGAGATCGGCATGGACGGGATCGTCTCCGCCTTCATGGAGGCCGCGGTCTGGGGCACGCCCGACCGGATCCTGCGCACCCTCGAGGACCGGCGGGGCCTCGTGGGCGAGTTCGAGCTGGCCACGTCGTTCCGCTTCGATGGCACACCGTTCGATCTCGCCGAATCCGGGCTTCGCCTCTACGCCAAGGAGGTCCTGCCGGTGGTGCGCTCCTGGAGGAAGCCGGGCCCCTCGGTCAGGACGGCAGGATGACGGCCTTGCCCGTCGTCTGCGTGTCGAAGAGCTTATAGGCTTCTTCTGCCTGCTCGAGCGCCCAGCGGTGCGTGAAGAGCCTCTCCACGTCCACCTTCCGGTCGGCCACGAACTCGGCGCACTCGGCCTGGCCTTGCTTCGAGAACGTCCAGGAGCCGACGAGCGTCACCTGCCGGCGCAGGAGATCCGGGCTCACGTCCAGCGTCACCTGGCCGCGCTCCCCGACGAAGCAGGCCGTACCCCACGAGCGCACCGCGCGCACGGCCGCGGCGCGGGCCTCCGGCGCCGAGGAGGCGTCCAGCGTCTTGTGCGCGCCTTCGCCGTGCGTCAGGCCGCGGATCGCCGCGACCACGTCCCCCGCCCCGGGGTCGATCACCTCGTGCGCGCCGAATTCCTGGGCGAGCTTGCGCCGCTCGGGCGCGATGTCGACGGCGATGACGCGCGCGCCCATGACGACGGCGAGCTGCGTCGCCGACAGGCCCACCGGGCCCTGGCCGAAGATCGCGATCGTCTCGCCGCCTTGTAGGTTGAGCCGCTTGAGCGCACCCCACGCCGTCCCGGTGCCGCAGGAGATCGCCGCGCCCGTCACGAAGGAGAGCGCGTCGGGCAGCGGCACCAAGGTCGACACCGGCACCTTCATGTACTTCGCGTGGCCGCCGTGACCGCCGGAGCCGTAGACCACCGTTCCCTCGAGGCACATCTGCGTCCAGCCCGCGCGGCAGTGCTTGCAGTTGCCGCAGCCGTCGTAATGGTGGTCCATCACGCGTTGGCCGATCCGGGCCTCCCTGTCGGTGACGGCGGTGCCCACGGCCGCGACGACGCCGCAGGGCTCGTGACCGGCGATCACGCCGGCCGCCCGCTTGATGCCACCCGTGACGACCCGGATTGGCCGGGGCGCGGTAGTTGTGCAGGTCGCTGCCGCACATGCCCGAGGCCTTGATCTCGAGGATCACGTCGCGCGGGCCGGGT
>DATMMH010000406.1:0-4114 GCA_035569855.1 Candidatus Dormiibacterota bacterium | reverse complement strand
TCCCAAGGACCGCATCTTCCTGATCGAGGACGGCCTCGGGCTCGAGATCAGTGCCTCCGGCACCCGGGTGCTGGGCCGCTACCCGGCCGGACCCGTGCTGGTGGACGGCAAGGGCGTGGGCGACGTGGGCGCGGTGGTGCTCCGCGATCGCCAGCTCCTGGCCGAGGCCGGCATGCTCGTGGTGGCGCTCACCATCGACCGCGTCACCGGCTCGATCGTGGCGGGGCCGGAGATCGCCTCGCGCGGCTTCGTCTACATGAAGGAAGCCGACGCGCTGATGGACGAGGTGAAGACCGCGGTGCGGGACGCGCTGGCCTCGCGGCAGGAGCCGGAAGCATTCGATCGTGAGCTGGTGGGTGCGGTGGTGCGCAGCGCGGTGCGCCGCTTCGTCAACCAGCGGTTCCAGCGCAAGCCCGTGGTGCTGCCCGTGATCCTGGAGGTGTGATGGCCGAGAAGGTGACGATCGAGAAGATCCTGCCCGAGAAGCCCGGTGAGAACGGGCACGGGCCGCACGAGATCCGCGACGCCTCGCGCGAGGCGGCGAAGCGGCGTCTCCCGCGCAAGCCCAAGAGCGAGCCCGGCCGCTGGGTGCGCGAGGCCAAGGGCATCCTCGCTCTGGCTCTGGCCGGCTTCGGCTTCGTGGCGCTCTACGCCTACGACCCGACCCTGCACCCGCTGGACCAGTCGAGCCCGGTCGGGCCGGTCGGGGCGTGGCTCGGCTGGGGGTCGTTTCACAGCTTCGGCTACGCCGGATATCTCTTCCCGATCCTGCTCGCGCTCTACGGCGTGTCCGCCTTCGTGCGCCCGCGCGTGGCGCACGGCTGGCCGGCCGGGGTAGGTCTCGCGATCCTGCTCGTGAGCGTCACCGGGATCCTGGCCCGCGCCTCGGACACGCTTGCCGAGTACCGGCTGCACAAGGGCGGCGTGGTGGGCTGGGTAGTCTCCGAGGCCCTGCGCCTGTCGGTGGGGACGGCCGGGACGTGGATCATCCTGCTCGCCCTCATCCCGCTGGGCGTGCTCTTCGTCACCCGCATCCCGTACGGCGTGCTGTCGCGCGGCCTGCGGGCGCGCTTCGGCCGCATGCGTCGCCAGGAGGCCGCCCGGAAGGGCAAGAGCCAGCCGCTGGCCGACCTGCCGCTGCTGGCCGCCGCGCCGCCCGGCGGTTGGCCGACGGCGGAGGCCGTGGTCCCCCCACTCGTCGTCAAGGAGCCGCCCAAGGCCAAGTCGGGTCTATCCGAGAAGGGCCTCGCCTGGCAGGAGACGTTCGACTTCGGCAAGGGCGGCGCCGAGGCGTTCAAACTGCCCGCGGTCGGGCTGCTGGCCGCGCCGCCCGCCTCGTCGCTCTCGCGCACGCGAGAGGAGCTGGAGACCAACGCCCAGACGCTCAAGAAGAAGCTCCACGACTTCGGGGTGGACGGCCACATCGTCCAGGCGAGCCCGGGGCCGGTCATCACGTCCTACGAGTTCGAGCCCGCCTCGGGCGTGAAGGTGAGCCAGGTCGTGAACCTGGCCGACGACCTGGCGCTGGCTATGAAAGTCGCGGCGGTCCGGATCATCGGGCCGATTCCGGGACGGGGCACGGTGGCGGTGGAGGTGCCGAACCCGGAGACGGCCACCGTGTACCTGCGCGAGATCCTGGTGAGCCCGGAGTTCGTCGCGACCAAGGGCCGACTGCCGCTCGCGCTGGGCAAGGACACCACCGGCAACGCGGTGATCGCGGACCTGGCGGCGATGCCGCACCTGCTCATCGCGGGCTCGACGGGCAGCGGCAAGTCGGTCGGGCTCAACACCATGATCTGCTCGTTGCTGTACAAGGCCACCCCCGCCGACGTCCGGTTCCTCCTGATCGATCCCAAGCGCCTCGAGCTCGGGGTCTACGAGAAGATCCCGCATCTGCTCGCCCCGGTCGTCACCGACGCGAAGGAGGCCTCCGCCCGCCTCAAGTGGATCGTGGGCAAGATGGACGCCCGCTACAAGCAGCTCCAGGCCAAGGCGGTGCGCAACATCGAGGGCTACAACAAGGAGGTGCCGCCGGAGGAGCGGCTGCCCTACTGGGTGGTGGTGGTGGACGAGCTAGCCGACCTCATGATGGTCTCGGCCGGCGAGGTTCAGAACTCGCTGATCCGCCTCGCTCAGATCGCGCGAGCGGTGGGCATTCATCTGATCATCGCCACCCAGCGGCCCTCGGTGGACGTGGTGACCGGCCTCATCAAGGCCAACTTCCCGACGCGTATCGCCTTCCAGGTCGCCTCGAAGGTGGACTCGCGGACCGTGCTGGACGGCAACGGGGCCGAGCAGCTCCTGGGCCGCGGCGACATGATCTTCGTGCCGCCGGGCGCGAGCCGCCAGATGCGGGTGCACGGCTGCTGGGTCTCCGACAAGGAAGTGAAGGCCATCTGCGAGTTCCTGCGCACCCAGGGCTCGGCGGTGTACGAGCACGTGGAACTGCCGTCCGAGGAGGCCGGCTTCGGCGGCGGCGGCGAGGACCGTGACGACATCTACTGGGACGCGGTGAATTTGGTGATCGCCCAGCGGGCCGCGTCGATCTCGTTCCTGCAGCGGCGGCTGGGTCTGGGCTATCCCAAGGCCGCGCGGTTCATCGACATGATGGAGCAGGATCGCATCATCGGGCCGGGCCAGGGCGCCAAGCCCCGCGAGATCCTCGTCGGCCCCGAGTATCTACAGAAGAGACGTGGCAGTGCGAGCTGAAGCCGAAGGCGACGCAGTGCGAGCCGCAGCCGAAGGCGAGGCGAGCAATACAAAAAGGAGAGCGCCTATGGTCTTCCGCAGAAGCGTCGACCTGCGGCTCTTCATGCTCTTGCTGCTCCTCCTCCTCCTCTGCGCGCCGCTCGTCGCCCACGCCCAGAGCCTCGACGAGGTCGTCAACGGCGTCGAGGCCACCTACGGCAAGATCACCGACCTCCGCGCCGAGTTCTCCCAGGTGGCGCGCAACAAGAGCCTGGGCCAGGACATCAAGGCCGACGGGATCGTGCTGCTCAAGAAGGGCGGCAAGATGCGGTGGGACTACAAGAGCCCGGCGCCCCAGCAGATCGTCTCCGATGGGACCTCGCTCTGGGTGTACACGCCCGAGCTGAACCAGGTGAACAAGGGCAACGCGCCCAAGGCCCTGGCCGGCCCCGCGGGCAGCTTCCTGTCCGGCCTCGGCAAGATTCGCGAGGAGTTCACGGTGCGCTTCCTCAATCCGGCGAGCCCGCGCGACGGCGCGGGCCGTCCGGTGCTCGACCTCACGCCCAAGCAGCCCACCCCGCTCCTCACGCGTCTGGTGATCTCGGTGGATCCCAAGGACTACGTCGTCCGCCAGGCGGTGCTCTACGACCAGTTCCAGAACACGGTCACCATGACCTTCAACAAGGTCACCGTCAACCAAGGAATCAGCGACACCCTGTTCGCGTTCACGCCGCCGAAGGACGCGGTGGTGGTGCCGCTCGATCCGCGCTAGCGAGGCGCTCACGCCATGGCCGCCGAGAACAGCTTCGACATCGCCTGCAAGATCGACATGCAGGAGGTCACCAACGCGATCGACCAGGCGCGCCGCGACATCGCGACGCGCTACGACCTGAAGGGAGCCAAGAACGAGATCGAGCCCGAGAAGATGGACATTCTCATCTCGTCGACCGACGACATGAAGCTCAAGGCGGTGCTCGACATCCTCCAGTCCAAGCTCCACCGCCGCGGCATCGATCTCAAGGCGCTGACCATCAACGATCCCGAGCCGGCGGCGGGCGGCCTGGTCCGCCAGAAGATCACGCTCCAGGACGGCGTGCCGACGGAGAAGGCGAAAGAGATCGTCCGCCTCATCAAGGATTCCAAGATCCGGGTCCAGGCCTCGATCCAGGAGAAGCAGGTGCGGGTCAGCGGCAAGAACCGCGACGACCTGCAGGCGGTCATCGCGCTGATCAAGGCCAAGGATCTCGGCATCGCGCTCCAGTTCACCAACTACCGCTCCTCGTAGCCTCCCGCTCCGCTCGGTAGATCCGATCGCGCTCCCGCGGTCGTAGTTCTCCGGTCCCTCCGCTCGACGTCTCCCGCCGGTGCTTCGCGTTCGCGCGTCGGCAATCCAAAGCCCGCCCGACGCCGTAGACGTGGGTACAGG
>DATMMH010000405.1:0-19646 GCA_035569855.1 Candidatus Dormiibacterota bacterium | reverse complement strand
GGTTGACGAGGTAGATCCCAGCCGCGACCAGCGCCACCGCCGCCCCCAGGTTGCCGCTCAGACGGTCACCCAGCAGCAGCCAGCCTCCGAGCACGCCGAAGAGCGGTGTCCAGAACGAGAACGCGGCGAGCCCCGAGGCCGGGTAGCGCTCCAGCAGCCAGAACCAGGCGAGGTACGAGACGAAGGCCACGACCACCGCCTGGTAGGCGAACGCGCCCAGCACCAGCGGGGTGAGGTGCGTGATGCCGCGCTCGCCGAACAGGGGGGCCAGCGCGATCAGCACCACGCTCGAGACCGAGAGCTGGTAGAAGAGCGTCCGCTGCGGACTCAGGCGCCCGCTGCTTCGCAGCTTGATCACCACGGTGCTCGCGCCCCAGGCGAAGCCGCCGAGCAGCTCGAGCGTATCGCCCAGCAGCTCGCGGCGCGACGGCAGGTAGAGACCGTCCGCGAAGGCCAGGCAGAGGCCCAGGAACGCCAGCGCGAGCCCCGCGACGCGGCCGACGGTGAGCCGCTCCGCCGGGATGAAGAAATGAGCGCCCAGGGCCACGAAGAACGGCGCGGAGTAGAGGAAGATCACGCTGCGGGAGGCGGTGGTGAAGGCGAGCCCGCCGTAGATGAGGACGAACTCGCCCGCGAACATCAGGCCGAGCAGGAGCCCATAGCCGCCGGTGCCGTCGCGCCGGAGCAGCGGCTCCCCGCGGATCCAGCACCACGCCCAGAGCAGCGCCGCCGCCACCAGGGAGCGGAGGCCCGCGCTCAGGATGGGCGGGATCCCGATGAGGCTGATCTTGATCGCCACCTGGTTGAAGCCCCATCCCGCGCAGCAGAGCACCAGGATGCTCGCCGCGAGCCCGCCGAGCCGGGCCGGAGGGCTCACGCGCAGCGCCGGACGAGACTTCCGATCACCAGGGCGAAACCGCTCAGCGCGCCGACCGCGACGCCCGCCCACTCCGCCGCGCCCGGTCGATGCTCGAGGTCGACGGTGGCCGCGCCTCGCGGCAGCGAGACCTCGAGCAGGCCCAGCTCATCCCGGCGGACGGCCCGGCGGACTCCGTCGGTCCGGGCCACCCAGAGCGGCGAGTAGGCGATGGGCAGCGGCGTGAAGCCGTCCGTCTCCCGACTGCCCACGACCACGCGGAAGCGCTGCGGGCCGACCGCCTCCGGTAGGGCCGCCACCGGGCCGGCGCCGACGAAGATGATGAACGGGCCGATGCGGGAGCCGAGCGTGAACGTTCGATTCTCGGTGAGGAACCCGGACCGTCCCACGTCGTCATCGAGCGCCACCACCGCGGAGACCCCGAGCCGCGCGGCGAGAAGATCGAAGGCGCCCGCGTCGAGCGCGTCGAGCGGGCGCCCGAAGAGGCTCAGGCCGTCGAGCTGCTCGGCCAGGCGGGTGAGGGGACGGTTGCTCGCCGATCCCGAATAGAGCAGTCCCGCCACTGGCGACGGATGGGTGAAGGTGCCGCCCACGATCGCCCGCCCGGTCTCGAGCGGCGTCAGCGCGGTGATGTGGGAGTGAGGCCGCCACCACTCCGGCCGCCAGTCGAGCGGGACGCCGGAGCGGACGAACAGCACGCGGCCCGGCGGCGCGGCGCGAAGCGCCGTCCAGAGCGCGTCGATCCGGAGCCCACGCACCACCTCCGCCCGCTTGGGCCACTCCCGCGCACGCGGCCAGAGCGAGAGCCCGGGCTCGGGCGTGCCCCACGAGAGCGGCACGCACAGCACGACCGCGAGCAGCGCGCCCAGCACCGTCCGGCGGCGCGGGGACACCAGCGCGGCCAGGCCGAGCGCGCCGGCGATCACGAGCGCGAGGAGGAGACCGTCCATCAGCCGGTCCGCGGGCAGCCACGCCACGCCGAACGGCTCCACCACGAGCGCGTCGAGTGCGATCAGGGCGGCCATGACCGGCGGCAGGCCAAGGAGCCAGCGCGCACGCGCCAGCATGGGGAGGGCTCGAGCGCGCCACGCGACGACGGAGAGGAGCGCCAGCGCCAACAGAGCTGGCTGCGTCGCCACGCGCCACGCCAGGGCCAGCGGCGCGTCGTCCTGCCAGGCCAGCGGCAGCGCCATGCGCAGATGCGCGAGCAGCGGCAGCAGCCAGACCGCGGCCAGGCCAAGGCCGAGCGCGAGGATCGCCGCGGCCTCTAGGAGACGCCGACGCCACGGTCCCACCTGGAACGCGGCCAGTGCCACCATCGCCGCGGCCGCGGGCACATGCGCGGGATGGAGCAACGTGATCGCCCCGATCAGCACGGCGGCGGCGCGCGGCGCACGGGCGGCGCCATCCGCCCACCGGAGCAGGCTCACCGCGAGCAGCGGCAGCACCCCCCAGCCGAGCCGCGCCGCGACCAGCCCCCAGCGCAGGCCTTCCTCGACGCCGCTGCGGCAGCCCGCCGAGAGCGTGAGCGCCACGAAGGCTCCGGGCAGCGCGAGCCACGCGTCGCCGGTCACGCGGCGGAGCAGCACGAAGGTCGCGGCGCCCGGAAGGAGCCACACGAGCCAGAGCAGCGCCCGATAGACGTCCGCGGCACCGAGCGCGCCGAGCGCCGCGCGGTGCACCGCGGCGCCCAGCCAGGCGAAGCCAGGCGGGTAGTACTGCAGCTCCGCATAGCCGGCCCACCAGCCGGGATCGAAGCGCCACGGGGCGAAGCCCAGCGTGATCGCGTGCGCCAGGCGATAGAGCTGACCCGGGTGATCGTCGAAGACGAGCAGGCCTCCGCCGAGAGCGCGCGCGCCCCAGGCGACCGCGTAGACGGCCAGCAGCAGCGGAGACAGCCAGGCAGGGATCGGCACCCGGGCGCGGGTCACGGCTGCCGATGATACGGCATCGCGTTGACAATCCGCGGAGCGGAGTGTTAAGTAGACGGAATTGTTGCCGCTGGATCGGTGGTCCGGATGAGGCCAATCCGGACCGGGCAGTCAATTCCGGGGCTCAAATCCCCTACCGATGGAGAGGCCGATTGAACAGGGTCAAGGGTCTCAGGTGCCGGGAGTGTGGCCGCAGCTATCCGTCCTCCCCGGTCCACGTCTGTGAGTTCTGCTTCGGTCCCCTCGAGGTCGACTACGACTACGAGGTGATCCGCGCGCGGCTGACTCGCGCCGCGATCGAGGCGGGCCCCAAGTCGATCTGGCGCTACGCCGATCTGCTGCCGCTCGAGCTGGCGGAGGGCGGGCCGCCGGTCGGCGCTGGGGTGGGCTTCACGCCGCTGATCCGCGCCCGAAACCTGGCCGAGGCGTGGGGAGTGAAGGAGCTCTACGTCAAGAACGACTCGGTCTCGCATCCGACCTGCTCGTTCAAGGACCGCGTGGTGGCGGTCGCGATCGCCAAGGCCCGCGAGTTCGGTTTCGACACGGTGGCGTGCGCCTCGACCGGCAACCTCGCCAACTCGGTCGCCGCGCACGCCGCCGAAGCCAGGCTTCGCGCCTGCATCTTCATCCCCGCCGATCTCGAGCCGGGCAAGGTCACCGCGACGCTGGTCTACGCGCCCACGCTCGTCGAGGTGGAGGGGACCTACGACGAGGTCAACCGGCTCTGCGCCGAGGTGGGGGACAAGTACGGCTGGGCCTTCGTCAACATCAACATCCGGCCGTATTACGCGGAGGGCTCCAAGACCTACGGCTACGAGATCGCCGAGCAGCTCGGCTGGCGCGCGCCCTCCCACGTGGTGGTGCCGTGCGCGGGCGGCTCGCTCCTGACCAAGATCGCGAAGGCCTTCAAGGAGCTCGCGCACCTGGGGCTCATCCCCGAAAGCCGGACGCGCATGTACGCGGCCCAGGCCGCGGGCTGCGGGCCCATCGTCACCATGATCCGGAACGAGACCGACGTGCTCGTGCCGGTGCGGCCTCGGACCATCGCCAAGTCGCTGGCCATCGGCAACCCCGCCGACGGCTACTACGCCTACCGTGCGGTCAAGGACTCGGGCGGCTACGGCGAGCACGCCACCGACGAGGAGATCGTCGACGGCATGCGGTTGCTCGCCCGCACCGAGGGCATCTTCGCCGAAACCGCCGGGGGCGTGACGGTGGCGGCGACCCGCAAGCTCATCGAGGCGGGCCGCATCCCGCGCGACGAGCCGATCGTGATCTGCATCACCGGCAATGGGCTCAAGACGCCGGACGTGCTCCACGACCGGCTGGCCAGCGACATGACCATCCGGCCATCGCTCCCGGCATTCGACCGGGCGCTGGCCGATCTCAAATCCGGCTATTTCAAGCCCCAGACCGTGGCGTAGCCCGCGCGAACGAGGAGACCCAGCATGGCCGTTCTGGTCCGCATCCCGACACCGCTCCGCGCCCTCACCAAGGGCGCGGCCGAGGTACAGACCGACGCCTCCAGCGTCACCGACCTCATCGAGGTCCTGGAGCGCCAGTTCCCCGGCTTCAAGGATCGCCTGGTCGAGGACGACGGGGAGCTCCGCCGCTTCATCAACATCTACATCAACCAGGAGGACATCCGCTTCCTCCAGGGCACCGCGACCTCACTCAAGCAGGGCGACGAGGTCTCCATCGTGCCCGCCATCGCGGGCGGGCGATAGGCGCCGGGCCGGGACCGGTCCCATGATCGTCAGATGATCTCCAGGCGAGTCCAGGGCTTCACCGAATCGGTGATCCGGGAGATGACCCGGGTCAACAACGAGTACGGCGGCATCAACCTCGCGCAGGGCATGCCCAACTTCCCGCCGCCGCGCGAGCTGGTGGAGGCGGCTCATCGCGCCATCGACGGCGACTTCCACCAGTACGCGATCACCTGGGGCACGCCGAGCCTCCGGCGCGCCATCGCCGAGAAGTACCGGAAGTTCTACCGCATGGAGATCGAGCCCGACCGGCACGTGACGGTCTGCTGCGGCTCCACCGAGACCATGCTGGCCACCCTGCTCGCGGTGCTCAACCCGGGCGACGAGGTGATCATCTTCGAGCCCTTCTACGAGAACTACGGGCCGGGCTGCATCATCGCGGGCGCCGAGCCGATCTTCGTGCCGCTGGAGCCGCCCGACTTCACCTTCGATCCGGACCGGCTGGCCCGGGCGGTCACCCCACGCACCCGGGCCATCGTCTTCAACAGCCCCAACAATCCCTCCGGCAAGGTGTTCTCGCGGGCCGAGCTGCAGGTGATCGCCGACCTCTGCCTCCGGCACGACCTGCTCGCGATCACCGACGAGATCTACGAGCACATCATCTACGACGGCCTGGGCCACATTCCGATCGCGACCCTGCCCGGCATGGCCGACCGCACCGTGACCATCTCCGGCATCTCCAAGTCCTATTCGGTGACCGGCTGGCGGGTGGGCTACGCGGTGGCCAGCCCGGAGCTGTCGCTCGGCATCCGCCGGGCCCACGACTTCATCACGGTGGGCGCGCCGCATCCCCTGCAGGAGGCGGCGGTCACCGCGCTCGGGCTGCCCGACGCCTACTACGTCCATCTCCGCGAGAGCTATCAGGCCCGGCGGGATCTCCTGCTCGGCAAGGTCGAGGAGGCGGGCTTCATCGCCTACAAGCCCCGCGGCGCGTACTACATCCTCACCGAGGCCGAGCACTTCCTCAAGCGCTTCGGCTGCCGGGACGACCACGAGTTCGCCCTCTATCTCGTCCGGGAGGTCGGCGTGGCCACCGTGCCCGGCTCGTCCTTCTACGCCCACGGCGAGCTCGGGCGGACCAAGATCCGCTTCTGCTTCCCCAAGACGGACGACATGCTGATCGAGGCGGGCCGCCGGCTGCAGAAGCTGGCCCGTTGAGCCTCCGCGAGGCGGCGCGCACCATCTTCGACGCCGCACTGCGCGCCGGCGACGTCACACCGCTCGTGGGCACCGCCCTCGATGACGTGCGCCTTCCCCCGCGTGGCCGCGTGCTGGTGGTTGGAGCCGGCAAGGCCTCCGGCGCGATGGCCGCCACGGTGGAGGCGGCGCTGGGCGAACGGATCGCCGATGGGCTCGTGGTGGTCAAGGACGGCTACCGCGCCGATACCCGTCGCATCCGCATCGTGGAGGCGGGCCACCCGGTGCCGGATGCGCGCGGCGAGGCGGCGGCCCGCGAGATCCGCGCGCTCGCCGAGTCGGCCGGCGCCGACGATCTCCTGCTCGTGCTGGTCTCGGGCGGGGGCTCGGCCCTCACGCCCGCGCCGGTGCCGCCCATCACGCTCGCCGACAAGCAGGCGATGACGCGCCTGATGCTGGCGGCCGGCGCCAACATCAACCAGCTCAACGCGGTGCGGAAGCACTGCTCGTTGCTCAAGGGCGGCCAGCTCGCGCGGGCCGCCGCGCCCGCCCGCGTGCACGCCCTGCTGCTCTCCGACGTCGTCGGCGATCCCCTCGACGTCATCGCCTCCGGGCCGACGGCCCCCGACGTCTCGACGTTCGCGGAGGCCCTCGAGATCCTGGACCGGTTCGAGCTGCGCGGGCGGGCGCCGGCCACCATCGTGGACCGGCTCGAGCGCGGGGCGCGCGGCCTCATCCCGGAGACCCCCAAGCCCGACGACCCGGTCTTCGGGCGTGTGACGAACACCGTGATCGGCAACAACCGGCTGGTGGTGGACGCCGCCGCGGGGCATGCGGTGGCGCTCGGATACGGTCCGCATCTGCTCACTCGGTCGCTGGAAGGCGAGGCGCGCGATGTGGCGGCGCGGCTCGTCGGGCTCGCGCGGGAGACCCGCGAGGGCCGCGGCCCGGCGGCCGCGCCGGCCTGCCTGATCGCAGGCGGGGAGACCACGGTGACCGTGCGGGGCCGCGGCCTCGGCGGGCGCTGCCAGGAATTCGCGCTGGCCGCGGCGCTGGCGCTGGAGGGCGAGGGCGGAATCGTGGCCCTGGCTGCGGGCACCGACGGCACCGACGGCCCGACCACCGCGGCGGGGGCCGTGGCCGACGGCGAGACGGCACGGCGCGCCCGCGAGCACGGGATCGATCCGCGGGTGGCGCTCGCCGAGAACGATTCGAACCCGGTGTTCGCGGCGCTCGGAGACCTGGTCATGACCGGGCCCACCAACACCAATCTCCTCGATCTCTACCTGCTGCTCGTCGAGCCGCGCCGGCGCTAGGTGGGGCGGGCCGCGCGGGGACTACGGCGCGCGGTAGTCCCGGATGATCTCGAGGATGCGCTGGCGGGTGGCCTCGCGCGCCACGGGATCGGACAGGTCCCGCGCGATGGCTTCGTCCTCCAGCTCGAACATCTTCACGAATCGCGGGGGCTGGCCGGCCGGCGCGCGCTCGACGAACGGGCCGCGGCCGTCGAGGATGCGGTCCCAGGTCTCGCGCAGCAGCGTCCAGAACGGCTGACGCGGCTCCGCGAAGGCGCGGGCGGAGGCACACTCCGATTCCGGCAGGCGCACGTACCAGTTCTTGCCGAGCTCCCGCACCAGCGGGGTGCGGCCGGCGTCGCCGTGGATGGTCTTGACGTTCTCCTGCCGCTCGAGCCAGCTCCCGCCCTGGTCCGCGCCGTACACCACGATGCGCGTCCCGCGCTGCAGCGTGTTGTAGTCGGCTCGGCCCATGTCGCGCGTCTCCCGGCCCGGGACCGGGGCGTAGTTCGAGCACGACCACTCCGGATACGCGGAGTCGGTCCGCCACCGGGCCGCGCACTGGTAGCGGAGGCCGTCGTCCAGGTTGGTCACCCGCCGAGTCCAGAGCCCGGGGGTCGTCCTGAGGTCGCGCACCTGCCACGTGAGCGGCGCGGTGAAGTCGTAGAGGAACGGGGCCTCGTACTCCCAGTCCTCCGACTGGTGGCGGATCTCGGTGCCCGCACGGACCGCGCCCGACAGGTCGGTGAGGAACAGGATGCGCTGGAGGCGGATCCGCCGTGGGGAGAGCGTCTCCGCGGTGATCCACTCCTTGGCCGACTTGTCGCGGTTGACGTCGTAGACCCGCGGATCCCGCGCGTAACCCGGCTTGAGGCTCTCGACCTCGACGTAGCTGTAATCGACCAGGTGGCAGCCCGCCATGCGCTGCACCGCCTGCAGGCCTCGCGCGAGCTGGCCGTCGTCCTGCGCCCGCGCCGCCCGCACCCAGCTCCCTGGAGTCCAGCCGACCAGCAGGAGCAGGGTGACGAGCGTCGCGCGCAGGAGCATCGGGGCGGTCTCTCCGACCTAGACTCGGCCAAGCCGCCGCGCGTGTCAACCGGGAGCCGGGCGCCGGTTAGAAGCGCACCCGCACGCGGTAGGCGAGGGTGGTCGCCCCTTCCGCGGGCACCGCGAGGCTGAAGCGGGCGATGGAGGCCTGGGGCTTGTCGTGGGGATGGCTCGCCCGCAGCATCTCCCAGTCACCGGGCATGGGCTCGTTCACCTCGACGGTCACCGCCTCTTTCTTGTGGTTGCGCAGCGTGATCTCCCACTCCACCTCGTAGAGGCCGAACCCGATCTTCTTCCAGTCCTTCTGCACGCGCTCGCCCACCACGTCGAAGGCCTCGCCCATCTTGATGCGGACGCGCTCGTCGCGGGGCGTGTGGTCGATCCAGTCCTCGCCGACGAGCTGCTGGCTGCCCGAGACATCCGCCTTGTAGACACGCACCCGGCCCTTGGGCAGGGGCATGCCGAGCCGGTTGGCCTGGGTGTTGCGGAGGTCGAGGTAGACTCCCACCTTCTGATTCGACATGGGCACGCCGTACTGGGTTCGGTGATAGCCGGCGGCGCCGTAGTAGATGAAGCGCTTCTCCACCGGCACGTCGGTGGCGGAGAGCAGGGCGAGCTGCTTGGTCTGGCTGTCCTTGATCGTGGTGCGCCCGTCGAGCGTGTAGAGGTGATATTCGAAGAAACCCTCGGATCGGAAATCGCGATCGCCCATGGCCGGGGCAGCCTTCGCGGCCACCTCCATCATCCGGCGCGAGTCGTCCCGACTCTCCGCACGGTTGACGTCGCCCGCCACCAGCTTCAGCGCCGCGTCGCGGTAGGTGGCTCCGCTCTGGTTGGTGATGGTCACCCATCCGGTCAGATCGCTCCGGGTGTCGGCGGCGTTGATCAGCATGACGTAGTCGGACTTCCAGCTGATGCCGGCGGTGAGGTACGAGGCTTCCACTCGCTGGGTGGAGCTACGGGCGCTCCTGAGCAGCCAGGCCAGCGTGGGCTTGGAGACGAGATTCTCGGGCAAGGCGGGCAGCACCACGTTGCCGAAGTGCCCCATGTGGATCTGGCCGTTGATGTCGTACACCGGTCCGCGGGTGGAGAGCAGCACCGCCTCCTGGTACGTCCCGTTGCCCTGGTAGAGCCGCACCGTGCGGCCCACGTACTTCTCCATGAGCTTCTCGCTCGTGAGCAGGTCGTACTCGTAGTTCTGCTCGAGGATGCGCAGGCCGGCGGGGTCGCTGATCGAGCGCAGATGCACGGAGGTCGGATCGATCTGGGCCGCCACGTCCGCGTAGCGCGCCTCGATCACGCCCTCGCCCAGGCGGACCTCACGGATCTCCTTCACGAGGCCCAGGTTGCCGTTGTAGACCGTGAGCATGACGTCTCGCTGGTCGGCCGCGGTGATGGTGACCGGCGCGGCGGCCGCGGTGGAAGGCAGGCCCGGGCCTATGGCCCAGGCCAGTGCGAGCAGGCGGATATGCAACGTTTTCATCGGTGTCCTCCGGGGTCCGGATTCGTGTCGCTGGTCGGTTAGACCCGGACCCACGGTGGAAGTTCCGGAGCCCGACTGGAGACGACCGGGAGCCGGCCCCGGTCGACTACTGCAGGTGGAGGATCACGTGCACGCGGGCCGGGAGGTCGGCGCGCTCGGCCTCGACGCGCCACGAGCCGATCTGCGCGAGCCCCTGTGCGAATTCGGCATAGCGCGGCTCCGGGATGAGCGCCTCCACCACCGTGAGCGCGTCGTCGCGGCGGCGCTGTGTCTCGGTGCCGCCGACGCGCGTGATCAGCTCGGCCAGCTCGCGCTCGGCCGCGTCGCGGTCCTTCACCGCCGCGCGCGCGATCACATCCGCGGAGGGCGCCTGCTTGGCGGCGGACAGGCGCGCCGCCTCGGGGGACTGCCGGAGGCTCCCGGTCTCCAATCTGGCCCGACCACCGACCATGTTTTCGGGCGCCGTCTTGGCCACGGGCGCGCCGGCCGCGACGGACGGCGAGGGCACCGCCGAAGGAGCGGCCGGCCCCGGAGCGGGAGCACTGGCGGGCGGCGGGGCAGGGGCCGGCTCTGCCGGGGAAGCCGGCGCGGGCGCGGCGGCCGGTGCGGCAGTCTCTCTCTGGGTCTTCGCGTCCGAGGCCGGCTCGGTCCCTCGGACCATTCCGGCGCTGTCGCGCCGCTCGGCGTCGCGCTCGGCCAAGGGCGCGCTCTGGCTGCGCGCGGACGCGGCACCCCCCGGCGCACGCGAGGGTGCGCCGACGAGATCGCGGTCGGCCGGGCGGTCGGCCAGGAGCCCGGTCGACGCCGGCGGGCGCGCGGCCTGCTGGACTTCGGGTACGCGCTCGAAGATGTAGACCGCCAGGAGGCCCACCAGCGCGAGGGCCACCGCCTCGGCGGGCAGCTTGGCGGACAGCGGCACGAACAGCGTGTCGCCCACCCGGCGATACCAGGGGCGAGGACGCGCGGCGGCCACCACGCGGTCGACGAAGCCGACCGGCGCGCGCGCCGGTTCCACGCGGCGAAGCAGGGCCACCGTCTGGCGGAGGCGCTCCAGCTCGCGCGGGCAGTCGGCGCAGCCCGCGAGGTGGGCCTCGACCCGCCGACGCTCCTCGGGCTCGAGGACCTCGTCGAGGAAGGCCGACAGCGATTCGCGCGCGTCGTCGCAAGTCATGGCAGAAAGCGCTCCAGCTTGTCCTTGAGATCCGCGCGCGCGCGATGCAGGCGCGAGCGCACCGTGCCGAGCTCCAGCTCGAGCACCTGGGCGATCTCCTCGTACGAGAGGCCTTCCAGATCGCGCAGCACGATCACGATCCGCCGGTCCTCGGGCAGCTCGGCGATCGCCCGGTGGAGCGCGGTCTCGAGCTCGCTCTGCTCGAGGGCCGCGTCCGGCGCCCGGGCGCCGTCGGACAGGCGCAGCAGCGTCTCCTCACCCTGCCGCGCGAGCCGCCGCTCGCCGGTGGCCAGCCGGTTCAAGCAGAGCCTAGACGCGATCGCGTAGAGCCAGGTCGAGAGCTTGGCGTCGCCGCGGAACTGCGCGAGCCCGCGATGCGCGCGGAGGAACGCCTCCTGCGCCACCTCCTGGGCCTCCGCCGCGTTGCCCAGCATGCGGAAGGCCACCCCGAAGACGCGATGCTGGTACGTGATCACCAGCTCCTCGAAAGCGGACGTCTCGCCGGCGCGTAGCCGGTCAAGGAAGCGCGGCGCGTCGCCTGCCTCCGCCTCTCGCACGGTAAGACCATACCGCGGCGGCGAAGTTCCCGCGTAGAAAAGCCGGCGCCGGGGCCGGGAAGCGTCCCCGACGGCCATGATAGACTGCGCGGCACCATGGACAAGCGCGAGCGGGTGCTGAGCGCGATCCGCCGAGAGCCGGTGGACCGGCCGCCGGTCTCCTTCTGGCGCCACGTGCCCGAGGTGGACCACACCGCGGGCGGGCTGGCGGAGGCGATGCTGGCCTTCCAGCGCCGCTGGGATCTCGACTTCGTCAAGGTGATGTCGAGCGGCGTGTACTGCGTCGAGGACTGGGGCTGTTCGGTGGCGTACCAGGGATCGCCCAACGGCGCGAAGCAGTGCACCCGACACGCGGTGCAGAGCCGCGCGGACTGGGCCCGCATCACGCCGCTCGATGCCGGCGCGGGCGCGCTCGGCCGCGAGCTCGAGGCGATTCGGCTCATCGCGCGGGGCCGCGGCGACGACGCGCCGATCCTCCATACCCTCTTCTCGCCCCTCACGGTGGCCCGCAAGCTCGCGGGCGACCGACTCGTCGAGGACCTGCGCGCGGAGCCGGCGGCGGTAGAGCCCGCGCTCGAGGCCATCGCGGACACGATGGCCCGGCACGCGCGGGCCGCGCTCGAGGCCGGCGCCGATGGCCTCTTCTTCGCCACCCAGACCGCGGCGCCCGACGTGGTCACCCGCGAGGAGAGCGCCCGCTTCGAGCTGCCGCGGATGCGGCGCATGCTGGAGACCGTCGGCGGGCGCTCGACGGTGACGCTGCTCCACGTGCACGGCCGCGACGTCTACTTCGATCAGGCGGCCAGCCTGCCGGTCCACGCGATCAACTGGCACGATCGGCTCACGACCCCCGGACTGGGCGACGGCGCGAAGCGCTTCGCGGGGGCGGTGGTGGGCGGGCTCAGCGAGGGCCGCACCCTGCGGAGCGGACCGCCCGAGGCGGTGGCCGCCGAGGTGCGCGACGCGATCGGCCAGACCGCGGGGCGCGGGGTCATCGTCGGACCCGGCTGCGTGCTCCCACTGGCCACGCCGGACGCGCACCTGGCCGCGGTCGTGGCCGCGGTGAAGGCAGCCGCGCCGTGAGCCGGCGGGGTGGGATCGGGCCGCGCGCGGTGCTCCGCCTGGGCGCGATCCTGCTCGCGCTCCTGGGGGCGTCCCCCGCTGACGTCCTCGCGCAGACCGCGGGCGAGCTGCGGGTCGCGCTGCCGTGGACGCCCGAGGACCTCGATCCCACCATGAACCTCTCGTCGATGCGGGCCAAGGTGGGCGTGAGCCTCTTCGACTCGCTGGTGGGCCGCGATACCGAGAACCGGATCGTGCCGCAGCTCGCGGAGTCGTGGAAGGCGCTCGACGACCTGACCTGGCAGTTCAAGCTGCGGCGCGGCGTCGTGTTCCACAACGGCGAGCCGTTCAACGCCGAGGCGGTCCGCTTCACGTTTCAGCGGGTGCTGGATCCGGAGCAGAAGTCGCGCAACCGGGCCAACGTGGCCGAGGTGGCGCGGATAGACGTGGTGGACGACTACACGGTCAATCTCGTCCTGCGGCAGCCCTACGCTCCGCTGGTCAACCGGCTGATCGATTTCCCGATCGTCCCGCCGAAGTACACCGCGGAGAAGGGCAATCAAGGTCTGGCCCTCCGGCCGGTCGGCACCGGGCCGTTCCGGTTCGTCGAGCTGGTGAAGGACGATCACCTGATCCTGGAGGCCTTCGACCGGCACTGGCGGGGCGCGCCGCGAATCCGCCGCATCGTCTACAAGTCGATCCCGGAGCCCTTCACCCGCGCGGCCGCCCTCCGCAACAACGAGGTGGACCTGATCGACACGGTGCCGCCCAACCTCGCCGTCGAGCTGGAGCGGGTGGGCGGCATCCGCGTTCAGCGCGTGCCGAGCACGTGGATCATCTATCTCGGGCTCAACGCCCTCAAGAAGCCGCTCTCGGACGTGCGCGTCCGGCAGGCGCTCAACTACGCCACCGACGTGGACGCGATCGTCCGAAGCGTGCTCGACGGCAACGGGCGGCGCATGGATGGCCCGTTCGCCCCGCACATGTTCGGATTCGATCCGTCGGTGAAGGGCTACGGCCCGGATCCGGCGAAGGCACGGCGGCTGCTCGCCGAGGCCGGATATCCGGACGGCCTCGAGATCACGCTCGACGCGCCGGCCGGCCGTTACCAGAGCGACAAGGAGATGGCGGAGGCGCTCGGCGGCCAGTGGCAGAGGGCGGGCTTCCGCCCACGCGTGCAGGTGGCGGAGTGGGGCGCCTACTTCAAGCGCTACCTCGGCAAGCAGTTCCAGGACGCGTACATGCTCGGTCTCGGCGGGCCCATGCAGGACGGTGACGAGCTCTACAACCTGGTCTCCTCGAAGGGGCGCGGCCTCTACTACAAGAACGACCGCGTGGACCAGCTCTTCGACGCGGGGCGGAGCACGATGGATCCGGGGAAGCGCCGGAAGATCTACGCGGACCTCGCGCGCGCCATGGTCGAGGACGGCACGTGGGTATTCCTCGTCCAGCAGGTGGACATCTACGCCAGCCGCGACCGCGTGACGTGGACGCCGCGCGGGGACCAGTGGATGCCGCTGCACGACGTCATTCTGAAGTAGCGCGCGAGATCCCGGCGGCGAACTGCCCGCAAAGCAGGCGACTCGGTCTTAGTAGTTGAAATCTCTGGACACGCGCCGCCCCACCCACCGGGTTATCCACGAGCCGCCCACGGAAGTTGGGGACTCGACGACGGGAGCTTTCGGGTAACCATCTGCCCAACTGTGCCCACGAATTCCGCCTCTGGCCCACGCACAATGATCGCCCACCTCGGAACCTGGGGATTCGCAAACCGAGCTGGGAGACGCTATTATTTTCCGGGAGAGCGGGGGGGAACCGTGACCGAGCAGAAGCCGCCGGGGATGAGTTGGGAGTCGTGGATCGATGAGCAGATCCGCGTCGCCCGGGAAGAGGGAGCCTTCGACAACCTGCCGGGGGC
This sequence comes from Candidatus Dormiibacterota bacterium, assembly GCA_035569855.1. GTDB lineage: Bacteria > Methylomirabilota > Methylomirabilia > Rokubacteriales > CSP1-6 > CAMLFJ01. The sequence goes on along the minus strand of DATMMH010000405.1, from coordinate 5,402 downwards.
CGGCAAGCCTCTGCCGAACCTCGGCCAGGAGTACGATCCGCTGTGGTGGGTGAAGCAGCTCGCTCAGCGAGAGCAGATTTCCATGCTGCCGCCGGCGCTCGAGCTGCTCCGCAAGGTGGAGACCGAGCTGGCGGCGATCCGGAAGCTCCGCGACGAAGCCGCCGTCCGCCGGCGGATCGCGGCGCTCAACGCCGAGATCGCCAAGGTGAACGCGAGCGTCGTCGAAGGTCCGCCGACCCGCCTCGGGCCGCTGAACGTCGAGGACGTCGTGGCGGACTGGCGGGCCCGCTCCTACGATCCCCGGTAGCGCGGCTTCGGGCCCATGCGGCCGGTCCTTGCGCTGCTCGCCCTGCTCGCCTTCGCTCCGGCGGCCTCGGCCGACTGCGCGTGGGTGCTGTGGATGGAAGAGCGATTCGCGGCGACTCCGCCCGAGTCGTCGTGGCGTGTGCTTCAAGGCGCGACGACGTATGACTCTTGTCAGGCCGCGCTCTACGCTCGCGTCCGGGACGACGACACCGACCGGGCCACGCGGGGCGACCACATGCTGACCGAGGTCTATGGACCGGTGATCGCCAAGCTGCGTGGCCCCGACGGAAATGGCGCCAGTCAGGTGCTCCGCTACCTTTGCCTTCCCGACACCGTGGACCCACGGGTGCCGAAGGGCAAGTGAGGCCGCTGCACGGGACCACGAGCGCCGGGGATCCCCGACGCTCGTGGCGATGCGGGCTCTCGCTCCGGACGCTAGCGCTGGATAGACGTACCTTCCCGCTGACCGAAGCTGGTCGAGCCGGTGAGCGGCTTGCCGTCCACCCCGACGGGCTGGGTCATGCTCGTGCCGGTCCATCTCTCGACGCCGGGCTGATCTGCGGTGGTGATCGACTTGCCGTCCGTGGTGGACGGCGAGGTCATGCTCACCCCCAGGCCCTTGTCGACAATGCTCGATTGGGGTTGGGTGCCCGGCACCGGCTGCTGCGCGAAGCCAAGCCCGGCAAATGCGAGCGTGCACACGACGACTGCGAGCGACGTGATCCACGGCCTGAGGGTCATGATCGTGCCTCCGTGATTTCGCGGGCCGCCGGCGGTCCCGTCCCCGGCCCATTCCGTGAAGGGGGCGCGCCCGACGGCACTCGTTCTGTCAGATCCAGTCTTGGTGGCGGTTGCTGAAGAACCGCTGAATAGCGTCGCGCGTCGGTTGACCGGTCGGTGCCCAGCCTCTAGACTCGATCGGCCATGACACGGGCGAGCGACGTGATCGTCATCGGGGGCGGGATCATCGGCCTGGCCACCGCCTATTTCCTCGCCCGCGAGAAGCTGGGCGTGACCGTGATCGAGCGTGGCGCGGTCGGACGCGAGGCCTCGTGGGCCGCGGCGGGCTATCTCACGTTCCAGGGCAGCAGCACCCGGCCGGGACCTCGGCTCGAGCTCACACGAGCGAGCGCGCGCATGTACGAAGGCTGGATTCGCGAGCTGGCGGAGCACACCCCGGCCGATACGGGATTCCTCCGCTGCGGGCTCCTCGAGGTGTGCGTGGACGAAGCCGAAGCGGACGAGGCCCGGACGCGCGCGGCGTGGCAGCGCGAGGCCGGCCACGCGGCCGAATGGCTCGACGCGCGCGCCACGCGGCAGCGCCAGCCGTGGCTGGCCGCCGATCTCCCGGTCCACGGAGGGCTGCTGCTCCCGGAGGTGACGCAGGTCCGCCCGCCGCGGCTGTTGAAGGCGCTCACCGAGGCGGTGCGCCGGCTGGGAGTGGAGATCCGGGAGCATGCACCGGTCACCGGGCTCACTCGCGACGGAGACCGGGTGACCGGCGTGACGCTGGCCGGCGGCGAGCGGCCCGCGGCGGCGCTGGTCGTGAACGCGGCCGGGAGCTGGGCCGCCCAGATCGGCCCGGAGATGGCGTTCATGCCGGTCAAGCCGGTGAAGGGCACGATCGTGCTGCTGGAAGCGCCGGCGCGGCCGAGCCGGGAGATCGTGGTCAGCTCGCGTGGCTCGATCTATCCACGGGCCGACACGCGCGTCCTGGTCGGCGCCACCATGGAGGACGTGGGCTACGACCGGCAGGTCCGCCTGGACGCGGTGACCACGCTGGTCCGGCAGGCGACGGCGCTGATGCCCGGGCTGAGCGCGGCCTCCTTCGTGACCGCGTGGACCGGCCTCCGGCCGTTCTCGCACGACAACCTGCCCTATCTCGGTCCGATCCCCGATCTCGACGGGGCCTACGCCGCCACCGGCCACTACCGGAGCGGCATCCTGCTCGCCCCGATCACGGGGCTCTTGCTGAAGGAGATGATCCTGAAGGAGGCGCCGACGCTGCCGCTCGAGCCGTATCTGGCCGCGCGCCTCGGCCGCGCGGGCGCCCGCCGATCGCCCCTGTGCTAAGATCCGACGGTACGGTACGTATGTCCTCTAAGAATCTACTCGATTTGTCGCCGTCGGAGATGGAGGAGCTCGCTCAATCCCTGGGCGCGCCCCGCTATCGGGGCCGCCAGCTCGCGGGGTGGATCTTCACCAAGGGCGTGACCGACTTCGCCGCGATGACCGACCTGCCCAAGGACTTCCGGGCCGCCCTCGCCGAGCAGGTCGGGATCGATCTGCCCGAGCTGGAGCGGCGGACGCCCTCGCAGGACGGCAGCCAGAAGCTCATCGTGCGGTACGCGGACGGCGTGCGGGTGCAGGCGGTCCTGATGCCCGACGGCGACCGGCTCACGCTCTGCCTCTCCACCCAGGTGGGCTGTGGCTTCGCGTGCGCGTTCTGCTACACCGGCACGATGGGGCTCGAGCGCAACCTGAGCGCGGGGGAGATCGTGGCTCAGGTGATGGTCGCCCGCCACATCCTCAATCCGGGCGAGCGGATCACGCACCTGGTCTACATGGGAATGGGCGAGCCGCTCGCCAACTACTCGGCCACCGTGAAATCCCTGCGGCTGCTCACCGACCCGCTCGCGTTCGCCTTCTCGCCCCGGCGCATCACGGTCTCCACGGTCGGGCTCGTGAGCGGGATCGAGCGGCTGGCCAAGGAGAATCTGAAGGTCAACCTGGCCATCTCGCTGCACGCCACCAGCAACGAGATCCGCGACCGGATCATGCCGGTCAACCGCGGCTTCGCCATCGAGGAGCTACTGGCCGCCTGCCGCCGCTTCCCGCTGCCGTTCCGCCAGCGCATGACGTTCGAGTACGTGCTGCTCAACGACGTCAACGACTCGGTGGAGGACGCGCGGCGACTGGTGCGGCTGCTCAAGGGGATTCGCGGCAAGATCAACCTGATCCCGTTCAACGACTGGGAGGGCTCGGGCTTCACGCGCCCACCGCTTCAGCGGATCCTCGCCTTCCAGGCGGTGCTGCTCGAGCAGGGCATCACCGCCACGATTCGGTGGAGCAAGGGCGAGGATATCGGGGCGGCCTGCGGGCAGCTTCGCGAGGCGGTCACGGCATGAATGAGCCCGTGACGGTGGCCCTCGCCACCCTCGGCTGCCGGCTCAACCAGGTCGAGTCCCAGGAGATGGGCGCGCTGCTCGAGAGCCACGGCTTCCGCGTGGTGGAAGCGGGCGCGTCCGCTCAGGTGTGCGTGATCAACACGTGCACCGTGACCGGCCGCGCCGACTTCTCGGGCCGCCAGCTCGTCCGCCGCGTGGCCCGCGAGCACCCGGGCGCGTTCCTGGTGGTCACCGGCTGCTACGCCCAGACCGATCCCGAGGCGGTGGCCGCGCTCGCCGGGGTGGATCTCGTGGTCGGCAACCAGGAGAAGTACCGGCTGCCCGAGCTGCTCGCGTCGCTCGCGAAGCGGGCGCGCCCCGAGGTCGCGGTCGGCGACATCCGGGCGGCGCGTGGGGTGCCGGTCGCTCCGTTCACGCGCGTGACCGGCCGCTCCCGGGCCTTCGTGAAGATCCAGGACGGCTGCCAGCACCGCTGCGCGTTCTGCATCGTGCCGACCGCGCGGGGCCAGAGCCGGAGCCAGGATCCGAACGTGGTGGTGGACCAGGCGCGGACGCTCGCGGAGGCGGGCTATCGCGACGTCACGCTGACCGGCGTGGACATCGGGCACTACGGCTGGGATCTCTATCCGCGCACCACCCTGGCCGCGCTCGTCCACCGTCTCGCGGAGGTGGCGGGGCTTGGCTGGCTGAGACTCTCCTCGGTGCTGCCCGCCTACTTCACGCCCGAGCTGGTCCGCGCGGTGACCACGCTGCCGGTGGTCGCGCCGCACCTGCACCTGCCGCTGCAGAGCGGGAGCGACCGCGTGCTGCGCCTGATGCGCCGGCCCTACAACGCGCGCATGTATCGAGCCCTGGTGGAGCGGCTGGCCGCCGCCATTCCGGACCTCGGGCTGGGCGCGGACGTCATCGTCGGGCACCCGGGCGAGAGCGAGGCGGACTTCGAGGAGACGATGCGCCTGGTGGAGGCGCTGCCGTTCTCGTACCTGCACGTGTTCGCCTACTCCGACCGGCGGGGCACGGAGGCGACGCGGCTGCCCGGTCGGGTGACTCCGGCCGTGATCCACGAGCGCAGCCGGACGCTGCGACGGCTCGGGCGCGAGAAGGGCGCGGCGTTTCGCGGCCGGCTGGTCGGCGCGCGCCGCGAGGTCCATGTGCTGGAGGCGCGAGATCGCGAGACCGGGCTGCTCGCCGGGCTCACGTCCAACTACGTCGAGGTGCTCTTCGAGGGGCCCGATTCGCTCGGGCGGCGGATGGTGCCCCTGCAGATCACCGAGGCGCGGGGGGAGCGGACGTACGGCCGGCTCGCGGAGGCGACCGCGTGAGCGCGGCCAGGGCCAGGGCGGCCAAGGCGGGCCCGGAGCCCGCGGTCGGCATCATCGGCGGCAGCGGGCTCTACGAGATGGAGGGGATCGAGGACCTGCGCTGGGTGCGCGTGCGCACCCCGTTCGGCGATCCCTCGGACGCCTACTGCACCGGACGGCTCGGCGATCGCCGGGTGATCTTCCTGCCGCGCCACGGACGCGGCCACCGCATCATGCCGACCGACATCAACTACCGGGCCAACCTCTACGGGCTCAAGGCCCTGGGCGCCCGCTGGGTGATCTCGGTGAGCGCGGTCGGAAGCATGAAGGAGGAGATCCACCCGCTCGACCTGGTGGTCCCGGACCAGTTCTACGACCACACCCGCCGGCGGGTCTCGACCTTTTTCGGCGAGGGCATCGTGGGCCACGTCGGCCTGGCCGATCCGGTCTGCCCGACGCTCGGCGATTTGCTGGAGGCGGGCAGCCGGGAGGCGGGCGCTCGCGTGCACCGGGGCGGCACCTACATCTGCATCGAGGGGCCGCAGTTCTCCACCAAGGGCGAGTCGCAGATCTATCGTCGCTGGGGCGTCTCGGTGATCGGGATGACCAACATGCCGGAAGCCAAGCTGGCCCGCGAGGCCGAGCTCTGCTACGCGACGCTCGCCCT
>DATMMH010000404.1:0-14605 GCA_035569855.1 Candidatus Dormiibacterota bacterium | reverse complement strand
CTCTCGGCTGGCGGCTCGGACTGACCGGGCCGAAGGAGACGGTGGTGATGGCCTGCGCGTCCGGCGGCGCCTCCATCGCCCTCGGGGCGGACCTGATCCGCCAGGGCGTGGTCGCGACCGCGGTGGTCGGCGGCGTGGACGCGCTGACCCGCATCTGCTTCATGGGCTTCAACGCCTTGAAGCTCCTCGATCCTGGCCCGTGCCGACCCTTCGATCGAGACCGCCGCGGCATGTCGATCGGGGAAGCCGCCGCCTTCCTCGTTCTCGAAGACGCCGAGCGCTGCCGGGCTCGGGGCGGGCGGCCCCACGCACGCCTCGCCGGCTACGGCATGACCACCGACGCCCACCACGTCACCGCGCCCCACCCGGAAGGCGAGGGGATGATTCGCGCGATGCAGATGGCGCTGACCGACGGCGATCTCGCTCCGGCCGCGGTCGACTACGTCAACGCCCACGGCACCGGCACCCCGCAGAACGACCGCGCCGAGGCACTGGCGCTCCGCCACGTCTTCGGCGAGGGTAGCGTGCTGGTGAGCTCCACCAAGTCGCTGATCGGCCACACCATGGCCGCGGCGGGCAGCGTGGAGGCCGCGGCCACGGTCCTGGCCCTGCAGCACGGGCTGCTCCCGCCGACCGCGAACCTGGAGCACGTCGACCCGGAGGTGCCGTTCGACTGCCTGCCGGGTACCGCGCGTCCGGCTGAGATCTCGGCCGCGCTGTCGAACTCCTTCGGCTTCGGGGGCCAGAACGTGAGCCTGGTCTTCACCCGCCCGTGAGCGGCCATCGGCCCATGTACGGTCATCGGCCCACGTACGGCCATCGGGTCGTCGTCACCGGGCTCGGCACCGTCAACGCGTCCACCGCGGGTGGTCGCGACGCGCTGGCCGGTGCGCTGGCCCTCGGCCGCTCCGCGATCGCGCCGATTCGCGCCTTCCCGGTGGACGGCCTGGCGAGCCGGCTCGCCGCCGCGGTCGACGAGGCCACGGTCGCCGCGCTCGTGGACCGGGACGTGGCGCGCCGGCTGTCGCGCATCTGCCGCCTCGCCCTGGGCGCCTGCCTGCTCGCGGTGCGCGACGCGGGGATCGAGGGCGGGCCTGCACTGGGAATCGTCGTGGGCACCGAGCACGGCGACTTCACCTCGAGTCGCGACTTCGCCCAGGGCTTCCTGCGCCGCGGCGCCACCGGTCTCTCCCCGATGATCTTCCCGAACACCGTGATGAACACGATGGCGTCCGTCGCCGCCATCGCCATCGGCGCCAAGGGGCCGTCGATCACCCTCAACCAGTCGACGCTGGCCGGCGACCTGGCCGTCGCCCGTGGCGCGCGGCTCGTGGCCGACGGCCGGGCGGAGGCGGTGGTCGCGGGAGGAGTCGACGAGCTGTTCGAGGACGTGTACCGGCGCCTGTCCGAGATGGGCGCGCTGTCCCCCCGGATGAGGGCGGCGTCTCCCCCGGGTACGCGGTCTTCGACATCGAGCCCGGCGCCGGAGGGCTGCCGGCCCTTCGCCGCCGACCACAACGGGCCGGTGCTCGGGGAAGGCGCGACGTTCCTGGTACTGGAGACGCGGGAGGCCGCGCGGGCCCGCGGCGCGCGCATCATCGCCGAGATCACCGAGGCGGCGTGGGGCAATGTTCCCAGCGCGCCCTACAGCGCGCACCCGGCCCGCGTCGACCGGGGCTCGCCGGTGGCGCGGCTGCTCCAGTCGCGCCGCGGCGAGCCCTTCGCGCGCTGCTACGGAGCGGGCAACGGCGATCCGGCGGTGGACGACTGGGAGCGCGCGCTCCTTGCCCGCGATGTCGGCGGCGGGCGGGCGGACCTGATGCCGCCGCGGTCGCTCGCGCCGCTCTTCGGACAGCACGGCGGGCTCGGGGCCCTCCGCGTGGGCGCGGCGGCGCTCGACGCCGAGCGTGGCGGCGGCTCGGTGCTGGTGCACGGCATCGCGCGGGGCGGTTGCCGGACCGCCCTGGTGGTGGGAGCCGACGCGTGAGCGGGTCGCTGATCGTCATCCCGGTCTTCAACGAGGCCGCCACCGTCGGCGACATCGTGGAGCGCGCGCGCCTGCACGGGCCGGTGCTGGTCGTCGACGACGGCTCGACCGACAGGAGCGCGGCGGCCGCGGCGGCGGCGGGCGCCGAGGTGATCGCGCTGGGCGGGCGTCGGGGCAAGGGGGCGGCCCTCCGCCGCGGCTTCGCGGAGGGCCTGCGCCGCGGGGTCGAGCGCGTGGTCACGCTCGACGGCGATGGCCAGCACGATCCCGACGACATCCCGCGGCTCCTCAAGGCGGCGGTCGAGGAGCCGCGCAGCCTGGTCATCGGCGGGCGCCTGGCCGGTCTCGCGGAGCGGTCGGAGCGGGTGATGCCGGTCGGGCGCCTCGCCGCGCTCCGGGTGGCCGGCTTCTTCATCGACTGGTTGAGCGGAGTCGCGGTGGCCGACACCCAGTCCGGCTTCCGCGTGTATCCCTCCGCGCTGCTGTCGTCGGTGAGCCCGCGCCGCGGAGGGTTCGTGCTGGAGAGCGAGATGCTGCTGCGGGCGGCCGCCGGCGGCTTCCCGGTGATCGAGGTTCCGATCGCGCCGATCCACTTCGAGGACCGGCGCAGCCGCTTCCGGCCCGCGCGCGACGGCGTCGCGGTCGGCGGGTTCCTCGCCGGCCGGATCGTCTGGCGCTGGATCCGCGAGGTCACCGCCGGCGCGCTCTGGCTGCTCGGCATCTTCAGCCCCTCGCGGCTGCGCGCGCGCCACCGGGAGATGTACCAGTTCGCGGCCCCACAGCGCTCGAATCCGCCCGGCTGGGCGCTGGCGGTCGGCACGTTCGTCGCGGACCGGGCGGTCCGCACCGTCGAGCGCGGCTGGCGCTCGGCCCACGCGCGCGGCCTGCGCATGGCCGGCCTCGCCACCGCGGCGACGCCGGTGATGCTGGCGCTCGCGCTCAGCCGGCGCGCGCTCGCCGCCTTAGGCGTCGACTGGCTCACCCCGGCGGCGCGGCGGCTCTATCCGCAGGAGAGCCTGGCCCGCACCCTGGAAGCGCCCGCGCCCCGCGCGGCCGCAGCGGCGCGGCCGGCCGACTACGACGTGCTGGTGGTGGGCGGCGGCCCGGGCGGCTCGAGCGCGGCCACCTTCCTGGCGCGCGGGGGGCTCACGGTCGCGCTGGCCGAGCGCGAGGCGTTCCCGCGCTTCCACGTGGGCGAGTCGCTGCTGCCCGCCAACATGACGGTGCTGGAGCGGCTGGGCGTGCTCGACGAGGTCAAGGCGCACGGATTCCTCGTCAAGTACGGGGCGTATTTCCACGATCAGGACATGGACCTGGGCTACCAGTTCCTCTTCCGGGAGGGCCGGCCCTGGCCCTCGTACACCTACGAGGTGCAGCGCGCCGACTTCGACAAGATCCTGCTCGACCACGCGGCCCGCCAGCCGAACGTGACGCTGCTGCAGCCCGCCAGCGTCGACCGGGTGGCCTTCGACGCCGACGGCGTCACCGCCACCGTGACCGAGGCCGCGGGCCCGCGGGAGGTCCGCGCGCGCTTTCTCGTGGACGCGAGCGGGCGCGACGCCTTCATCGCCTCCCGGCACGGCGAGCGCCGCCCCATCGAGGGGCTCGGCAAGGTTGCCCTGTTCGCCCACTTCCGCGGCGGCAAGCGCTGGCCGGGCAAGGAAGTGGGCAACATCCGCGTCTTCACCTTCGAGCCGGGCTGGTTCTGGTACATCCCGTTCCACAACGGCACCAGCAGCGTGGGCTGCGTGCTCCACGCCCGCACCGTGAAGGGCCGCGAGGGCGATCTCGAGCAGCTCTACGAGTCGCTGATCGAGCGCTGCCACGGCGTGCGGGACGCGATCGACGGCGCGCCGCGCATCACCCCGGTGCACAGCGCGGCCAACTTCTCCTACCGCACCGAGCCCGCGGTCGGCGACCGCTACGTGTGCGTGGGAGACGCGATCGCGTTCCTGGACCCGATCTTCTCGTCGGGGGTCTACATCGCGACCCAGTCCGCCGAGTGGTCGTCGGCCGAGATCCTGAAGGCCTTTCGGGAGAACCGCTTCGAGGCGCGGCGCTTCCGCGGCTACGTGCGCCGCATCCGGAAGGGCATGCAGCCCTTCCAGCGCTTCATCCGGCACTTCTACGACCCCTCGTTCACCGAGATGTTCCTCAAGCCGCGCGAGTTCGCGGGCATGGTGGACGGGGTCACCGGCGTCCTCGCGGGGGGCGCCTTCTTCCGCCTCACGTTGAAAATGCGCATCTCGCTCGAGGTCTTCTTCACCGTCGTCCGCATCAACCGCTGGGTCCGCCGGCGCCAGGGTCGCCCGACCGAATCCCGCTTCACATGGTGACGCTCGGGCGGCTCCTTCCCCGCGGCTACCTGTTCACGGTGCTGGGCATCGGGGTAGGGGTCGCGGGCCTGGTGTCCCTGGGCGCGATGGCCGAGCGCATCACCCGCTTCATCGACGGCGGCGACCGCTTCGTGCTCGGCCAGATCTCGGTGGCGGGCGAGGGCATGGGCATGGGCACCGGCTTCACCGCGGGCGGCCTGTTGCGCGCGAGCCGGATCGAGCGGATCCGGCAGGTGCCGGGAGTGGCGACGGTGCAGGCGCAGGTGATGCTGCCGCTCAACCCGACCACCTCGCAATTCCTGACCCTCACCCAGGAGCTGATCCTCGGGATCGATCCGGGCGTCCCGATGTCCAATCGCCAGTACCGCGAGCTGCCGGTGAGCGCCGGACGCTTCCTGCGGCCGGGCGACCGGGGGGTGGCGGTCGTGGGCGCGGACTTCGCGGCCTCGCGCGGCCTGCGGGCGGGGAGCCGGCTCGACCTGAGCGGCCGGAGTTTCGAGGTCGTGGGCGTGCTCGACAAGACGCTGACCGCGCCCGATCGCTTCGCGATCGTCCCGCTCGACGACGCGCGCGAGCTGTGGCTGCGGCGTGATCCGCTGCTCGTCCAGGTGTTCGCCGGAGGGACGGGGGCGATGAACCGGGCGGACCTCAACACCGGCGCGGCGGTGAGCTGGGCCGACGGCGTGGATCCCGACGCGCTCGCCCGGCGCATCCAGGCGGACGTGCCGGGGCTGAACGTGACGATCCCCGGCGAGCTGAGCCGGCTGCTCCGCCAGTCGACCGCGTTCTTCTCCGCGCTGCTCTTCGGCATCGGGGTGCTCGGCCTGGTGATCGGCGGACTCTCGCTGTCGAACACGGTGACCGCGGCGGTGTTCGAGCGGATCCGCGATTTCGGCATCAAGCGGGCGCTCGGCGCGACCGACCTGCAGTTGCTGCGCGAGATCCTCTGCGAGGCGCTCGGGGTGAGCGTCTCGGGCGGCGCGCTCGGCATCGGCCTCGCGGTGCTGGTGGGCGCGCTCGTGAATGCGCGCGTGTTCCGCCAGGGCCAGCAGTTGTTCCTCTTCTCGCCGCGCCTGCTCGTGTTCGCGCTGGTCTTCTCGACGGTGCTGGGCGGGCTGGCCGCGACCTACGCCACCGTGCGCATCGTGCGCCTGTCGCCCGCCGAGGCCATCCGGCGCGGAACCTGAGGATGCTGGTTCGCGCGGTCGGGCTCTCCAAGACGTATCGCGGGCCGGGCGGCCAGCCGGTGCCGGTGCTCGACCGCGTCGACGTGGAGGTGAAGGCGGGCGAATTCGTGGCGGTGACCGGCGCGTCCGGCTCCGGCAAGTCCACCCTGCTCAACCTGCTCGGCCTGCTCGAGCCGCCGGACGCGGGCGAGACCTGGTTCGACGACACCTGCGTGAGCCGGCTCTCGCGCCGCGCTCAGTGTCCGGTGCGCGGGCGTTCGATCGGCTACGTGTTCCAGTCGAGCCTGCTGATCGCCGGGCTCACCGCGCTCGACAACGTGTTGCTGGCCGCGCGCTACGTCGGGCGGTCTCGCCGCGAGGCGCTGCCCGAGGCGGAGGTGCTGATGGAGCGGTTGGGGGTCGCGCACCGTCGCGGGCACTACCCGGCCCAGCTCTCGGGCGGCGAGCAGCAGCGGGTGGCGTACTGCCGCGCGGCGCTCAACGCCCCGCCGCTCGTGCTGGCCGACGAGCCGACCGGCAACCTCGACGACGGCCACGCCGCCGTGATCCTGGCCGAGCTCCGCGGGCTGTGCCGCGCGCGCGGCGCCTCGGTTATCCTGGTCACGCATCGGGCCGATGCGGCCGCGCTCGCGGATCGCGCCTTTCGGCTGCGCGCGGGACGGCTCGACACGACAGGAGGCGAAGAAGCCCCATGACGGAGCGACTCCCGATCCACCCGCGCGTGGCCCTCGCGGGCGCGCTGGCCCTGCTCGCGCTGCTGCTGGGCGGCGGGCTCAGCGCGGCCCACGCCCAGGACACCTTCCGCACCTACAACGCCCCCGCCGACCGCGTGTTCACGGTGACTCGCTCGGTGCTGAAGAGCCTCGGCTGGGACGTGGACAAGGAGGATCGAGCGGTGGGCTGGATCCGCACCGACTCCCGGCGCCTCGACGGCGACAACTACGGCGTCTACGCCAAGGGGGTCAAGCATCGGCTGCGGGTGGTCATCGCCGGGCGGGACGGAGGCCGAACCACCGTGACCGTCGAGCGGCGCGTGTACAAGGAAGAACGGATCCTCTTCGTCGACAAGGAAGAGGACATCAAGACCGACGACCACACGGTCGAGAAGCAGATCCTGGACGAGATCGGCCGCTCGCTCTAGTGACGGCTCGGCGCGGCGCCGGCCTGGCGGTCGTGATCGGCGTGCTCGTCGCCGCGGCGTTGCTGTCGCCGGGGCTCGGCCGCGCGCCCTTCGACGACCCGGGTGAGGGACAGCACGCGGAGATCGCGCGGGAGCTCGTAGGCGGCAGCTGGCTCACCCTGCGGCTCAACGGGGTGCGCTACTTCGACAAGCCGCCGTTGCTCTACTGGCTCGACGCGACGTCGTTCCGCCTCTTCGGCTTCACCGAGTGGGCGGCCCGCCTGGCTCCCCTGCTGGGCGCGCTGCTCGCGGTGGCGGCCACGACCCTGCTCGGCGCCCGGCTCCTCGGGCCGGGCGGGGGCGTGCTGGCCGGCACCGCGCTCGTCTCGTGCGCGCTCTTCGCCGCGTTCGCGCGCTACGTGCGGCCCGAGACCCTGTTCGTCGCCGCCATCCAGTGGGGATTCACCGGGCTTCTGCTCACCCGGCCCGCGTCGATGAACCCCGTGCCCGCCGGGAGCTGGGCGCTCGCCGGCTGCGCGGCGCTCGGCGTGGCATCGCTCGCGAAGGATCCGCTCGGGCTGATCGGGCCGCTGGCCGCGATCGGCGCGGCGCGCGCGCTGGCGGGCCGGCTGCGACCGGTGTGGGCGTGGCTGCCCCGGTCGGGCGTCGGGCTGATGGCGCTGATCGGGCTGGGCTGGTACGCGGTCGTTGGCCTCAGCGAGCGCTCCTTCCTCTGGTACACCGTCGTCGACAATCACCTGCTCAACGCGGTGCGAATGCGCGCGTTCCCGGACGAGGACGTGCCGCTCGGGGCGCTCGAGTTCCTCGCGGCGGCGGCCTTCGGGGCCTTCCCGTGGATCCTCGCGGCGGGCGCGGCGGTGGTGGCGCTCGCGCGGCGGCGGGCCTGGCGCGAGCCCGCGGAGATCCCGTGGGTCGCCCTGGCGCTGTGGGCGGTGGGAGTGCTGGTCCTGTTCACGCTCTCGCCGTTCAAGCTGCCGCACTACGGCCTGCCCGCGTATCCGGCGCTGGCCCTGCTGGCCGCGCGGGCGTGGCGCGACGCGGCCGCGCGCCCGCGGCCGCTGCTCGCGGCGCATCTGGTGGCCATGGGCCTGGCGGGGGCCGGCTGCGCGTGGGCCGCGATCCACGACGGGCAGGCGTTCACCGCCGCGGTCTTCGGGATCTCCGACGTCTACTCCCGGAAGGAAGCGGCGTGGGGGCAGGCCTCGCCGTATCCCTCGTGGTCGGCGCTGCAGCCGCTGGTGGCGTCGGCGGCGGTGATCCTGCTCGCGTCGGCGGTGGCTCTCGCGGTGGCGGTGGTACGCCGGTCGGCGCGCGCGGGGGCCGCCGCGGTGGCGGTCGCGATGCTCCTGATGGTGCCGGTGGTCTCGACCGGGCTCGCGGTGACCTCGTCGGCGCGCGCGGTGTCGGGAATGGCCCAGGAGATTCGCGGGCGCCTCGCGCCCGAGGACGTGCTGGTGGTGGAAGGCCCGATCGAGAACGCGGGCGCGGTGGAGTTCTACTCCGAGCGCCGGCCGGCGCTGCTCGACGGCGAGCGAAGCGTGCTCGGTATCGGGGCCACCTTCCCGGACGCCGCGGCGACCTTCTGGAGCTCCGCGCAATTCGCCCGCGCGTGGAGCTCCCCGCGGCCGCCGTATCTGCTCACCACGCGCGAGCCCGCCCGGAGCATCGTCGCCGTGCTGCCCCCGGGCAGCGCGCGGCTGCTGCTGGCCCAGAACGGCCGCTGGCTCTATGGGCACGCGCCCGTCGCCGACGGGCCCGCGGCCACCCGCTGATGCTGATCGAGCTGATCGGCCACTTCACGTATCCTGGTGTGTTCCTCGTGCTGTTCGTCTCCGGCCTGGGGCTGCCGATCCCGGAGGAGCTTCCCATCGCGATCGCGGCCATGATGGCCCGCTGGGAGGTCATGCACTGGCAGGGCGCCCTGCTCTCCTGCGTGGGCGGCGCGCTCGCCGGCGACATGGCGCTCTACTGGGTGGGCCGCCACTTCGGTCGACGCATCCTGCGCTGGCCGTCAGTGCGCCGCGTCCTCACCCCGGTCCGCGAGGTGCGCATCATGGAGGCCTACCGCCGCCACGGGCTCAAGTTCGTGGGGATGGCCCGCCTGGTGATGGGACTGCGCTCCGCCGCCTTTCTGACCGCGGGGCTGGTGCGCGTGCCGTTTCTCCGCTTCTTCCTGGCCGACCTGGTCGCCGCGCTGGTGAGCGTGCCCCTCTCCTTCGGCGTCGCCTACGTGGTCGCCGACTCGGTCGCGGCCGCCCTCGCGCACGTGCGCGCGCTGCAGCTCTGGATCGGCGGCCTCGTCCTGCTCGCGGGCCTCGGCTGGGCGCTCGTGGCGTGGCGGCGGCGCGAGCGGCCGTGAGGGCCGATCACGCCCGTGTGGTATCGTGAGCCCATCGTGAGCGAGAGCTATCTGCGCACGCTGTTCCTGCACCCGCCCGCGGTGGCCGGCTTCGACGGCGGCGCCGGATCCCGGTATCAGGCCAAGCGCGAGATCCGCTCCTTCTGGTATCCCACCTGGCTGGCTCAGCCCGCCGCGCTGGTGCCCGATTCCCGCCTGGTGGACGCGCCGCCCGACGGCCTCACCCTGGACGACGTGCTGCCGCTCGCCCGCGGCTACGACCTCTGCGTGATGCACACCAGCACGCCGTCGTTCGCCTCCGACGTGCGGGTCGCGGAGGCGTTCAAGGCCGAGAACCCGGAGCTGACCATCGGGCTCGTGGGGGCGGCGGTCGCGGTGGCTCCGGAGGCCTCGCTGCGCGCGAGCGCCGCGCTGTCGTTCGTGGCCCGCAGCGAGTTCGACTTCACGATCCAGGAAGTGGCGCAGGGTCGTCCCTTCCCGAGGATCCGCGGTCTCTCCTACCGGGTGAACGGGCACGTGGAGCACACCCCGGAGCGGCCGGCGCTCGAGAACATGGACGCGCTGCCGTTCGTGACGCCGGTCTACAAGCGCGACCTCACGGTGGAGCACTACGCGATCGGCTATCTGCGGCACCCGTACGTGTCGCTCTACACCGGGCGCGGCTGCCGCTCGAAGTGCACCTTCTGCCTCTGGCCCCAGACGGTGGGCGGGCAGCGTTACCGCACGCGCAGCCCCGAGCACGTGGCCGAGGAGATGGCGCTGGCCGTCCGGATGTTTCCCCAGGTGCGCGAGTTCTTCTTCGACGACGACACGTTCACCGACGATCTGCCCCGGGCCGAGGCCATCGCCAAGCGCCTCGGGCGGCTCGGCATCACGTGGTCGATCAACGCCAAGGCGAACGTGCCGTACGCGACCCTGAAGGTGCTCAAGGATCACGGCCTGCGGCTTCTCCTCGTCGGCTACGAGTCGGGCAGCCAGGCCATCCTCAACAACGTGAAGAAGGGCGTCCGGCTCGACGCGGCGCGGCGCTTCACCCGCGACGCCAAGTCGCTCGGCATCGCCATCCACGGCACCTTCATCCTCGGGCTGCCGGGCGAGACGCGCGAGACCATCGCCGAGACGATCCGCTTCGCGATTGAGATCGATCCCGACACGATCCAGGTCTCGCTCGCCGCGCCGTATCCGGGCACCGCGCTCTACGAGGAGGCCCAGCGCAACGGCTGGCTCGAGTCCGACGAGCTGATCGACCGGGCGGGCGTGCAGGTGAGCGCGCTCGGCTACCCGCATCTGGCCCGCCCGGAGATCTTCCGCTCGGTCGACCAGTTCTACCGGCGCTTCTACTTCCGCCCCCGCAAGATGCTCTCGCTCGCCTCCGAGATGATCCGCGACCGCCAGCTCATGAGGCGCCGCCTCTCGGAAGGCCGCGAGTTCCTCAAGTTCCTCCGCACCCACCGCACCGCCTAGTCTCAGCGCCAAAACCCCACCGTGCTAGCATGGAATCGGCATGAAGGTTCTCGTCATCGACGCCATCGCGCCGGAGGGTATCGCCTACCTCACCGAGCGCGGGTTCCAGGTGGACCAGGTCTCGAGCAAGCTCCCCAAGGACGAGCTGCACGCGCGCCTCGCCGACTACGAGGCGATCGTCACGCGCTCCTCCACCACCGTGACCGCCGAGTTCCTGGCCCGGGCGCGGCGGCTGCGCATCCTGGGCCGAGCCGGGGTCGGGGTGGACAACATCGACGTCGACGCGTGCTCACGCCAGGGCGTGGTGGTGGTCAACGCGCCCTACGGCAACGTGGTCTCGGCGGCCGAGCACACGGTGGGCATGCTGCTGGCGCTGGTGCGCAAGATCCCGGCTGCGCACGAGTCGCTGAAGCGGCTCGAGTGGGATCGCGCCATCTACGGCTCCGAGCTGTTCCGCAAGACCGCGGGCGTCCTCGGCCTCGGCAAGGTGGGCTCCCGGGTGGCCGCGCGGCTTCGAGCCTTCGACATGGAGGTGCTGGTCTACGATCCCTTCATCCCCGAGAGTCGCGCGCGTGACCTCGGAGTCCGCCTCACCGATCTGCAGACGGTGCTGAGCCACGCCGACGTCCTCACCGTGCACGTGCCGCTCACCGGCGAGACCGAGAACATGATCGGCGCGCGCGAGCTCGGGAGCCTGAAGCCGGGCGCGCGCATCGTCAACTGCGCGCGGGGCGGCATCGTCAACGAGGCGGACCTGCTCGCCGCGCTGGATGCGGGGACGGTGGCCGGCGCGGCGGTGGACGTCTGGAGCGAGGAGCCGCCGATCTCCGAGGTCGTGAAGCGGTTGATCCGGCACCCGCGGGTGGTGGTCACCCCGCATCTCGGCGCCAACACCCAGGAGGCGCAGGTCAACGTGGCGGTGGACGTGGCCCGCCAGCTGGTGGCCTTCCGCGACGGCGAGCTGGTCGAGCACGCGGTGAACATCCCGGTGGGCGACCGCGAGAGCCTCGCCGAGCAGCGCCCGTTCCTCAAGCTCGCCGAATTGCTCGGACGCTTCTGCCTGCAGCTCGAGCCCGAGAACGTCGAGCGGGTCGAGATCGAGGCGGCCGGGCAGATGGCCCGCTGGGACCCCGAGCTGGTCGGCCGTGCGGTGCTGAAGGGGCTCCTGGACGGGGTGACCGCGCAGGCGGTCAACCTGGTCAACGCGCATCTCATCGCGCGGGAGCGCGGGCTCAGCGTGGAGGTGCGCTCGGACCCGGAGGTGGCGTCGGGCTACACGAACCTGATCACGGTGACCACCCAGGCGGGAGCGGGGCGGAAGATCATCGCGGGCACCGTGTTCGACGGCGTGCCGCGCATCGTCCGGCTGCGGGACCTTCACATCGAGTTCATCCCCGAAGGACATATCCTGGTGCTGGCCTACGAGGACCGTCCCGGGATGGTGGGCCGGATCGGGTCGATCCTGGGACGCCACAACGTCAACATCGCCTCCATGCACGTGGGCCGGCGCACGCGCCGGGGCCGCGCCATCGTGGTGCTGCTGCTGGACGACGACGTGCCCGACGAGGTGATGGAAGAGGTGAGCAAGAGCGTGGAATCCGACTTCGTCCGGATGATCCGCCTGTGAGCGCCGCGCGATCGCGCGGCGAGACCCCCCTGGGAGTGTTCGAGACCCGCCCCTGGGGGGGCTTCATGACCATCGAGGAGGGTCGCGGCTACAAGGTGAAGCGCCTCTTCGTCCGGCCCGGACAACGGCTCAGCCTGCAGCGGCACCGCTTCCGGGCCGAGCACTGGGTGGTCGTCACCGGCTCCCCGCGCGTGATCATCGCGGGGCGGCCCAAGCGGCTCAAGCCGCGGGGGGCGGTGGATGTCCCGCGGGGCGCCTGGCACCGCATCGAGAACCCCGGCCGCGTGCCGGTGGTCCTGATCGAGGTCCAGCACGGGCCCTACCTCGGCGAGGACGACATCATCCGCCGCCATGACGACTACGGCCGCGCCGGCACCAGCACCCCGGCCAAGCCGACTCCCAAGCGCCGAAACGGCCGACAGCCCCGCTAGTCCCCCCGAGAGTCCACGACGAGAGTCCGCCAAGAGAGTCCGCCCACAGACGGCCGCTCAACTGCCGCGCCGCAGTGGCCCGGCGAGGCGCAGCCGAAGGCGAGCCGAGCGGATACGTAAAGATGCGACCGTAGCAGCCCACCCACCCCCACACCCCGAGGAGATTGGCATGCCCATCCAGACCCGCTACCTCTTCAGCGCCGCCATGGACGTCGATCCCGCGCAGGAGCGCCTGTTCAACGAAGTCTACGACCGGGAGCACGTGCCGAACCTGCTCGCCGTGCCGGGCGTGCTCGCGGTCTCGCGCTTCGAGCTTCAGCCGCTCACGCTCAGCATCGGAGGCCAGCTCAAGACCATCGTCATCGAGAACGCGCCAAAGTATGGTGCCTTGTACGAAATCGAGTCGCCGGACGTGCTCGTGACCGAGGCCTGGGCCAAGGCGGTGGAGCAGGGCCGGTGGCCGGCGCAGGTGCGACCCCACACGCGCAATCGCCAGCACACCCTCTACCGGCGGATCGCGCCCTAACCCGGCGGCTCAGCGCATCCAGCTCGACACGTTGAGATAGAGGGCGGCCAGGCCCAGGTACTCGTGCAACAGGGCCTCGCTGCAGCGGCGGCGGCGCCACCAGGCCTGGCCGGTCGAGCACTCGTCGTGGACCACCGCGATGCGGGCCTCGATCGAGCCGCCGGCCTCGCGGCTCCAGACGAGCCGCACGCGGCGGGAGTGGGTGGCGCTGGTGACCAGCATCACCCGGCGCCAGCCCCGTGCCTTCGCCGCGGCCACCACCGCGCGCAGCTCGGTCTCGGTGATCTCGACCGGCTGGTCGAGGGTGACGATCGCGGAGCGGGGCACGCGGTACTTCTGGAGCGCGAGGACGGACTCCCCCTGGAAGTCGTGCGGCCGGATCCCCATGTCGATCAGGGTCTGCACGCGATCGGGCACGGCCTGGCGTGAGACCAGCACGGTAGGCGCCCACCCTTCACGGAACAGGGCGGCGGCCTGCGCCTCGCGGCTCGGGGTACCGCCCGCCACCACCACGATCGCGTCCACCCGCTCGCGCGGCTCCTCCACGATCAGGGCCTCCTGGACCGTGCGGAGCAGCGGGCGGTGCAGCAGACTCGCGAGCGTGGCGAGCACGCCGACGATCAACAGGCCCGCCAAGAGACGACGACGGTTCATCCGGCGCCCAAAAACTTTGGTCCGGGCCCCCACGGACGGTACGATGACCACCAGGAGGTACTACCTATGCGACGTCTCGTCATCCTCTCGGCGACCGTGCTCGCCCTGACCGCGTGCGCCTCCGCGCCGCCGAAGGTGCAGCGCAGCGAGTTCGAGGACATCCCGGTGCCGAAGGGCCTGGCGGTGGACCTGAACCGCTCCACCATCATCGAGTCGCCGGCGGTGAAGGCGGCGCGGCTCTTCTACAAGGGGCGGATCGAGCCGGACAGCCTCGCGCTCGCCTTCCGGACGACGCTCGAGGCCAACGGCTGGAAGCACCTGTCGTCGACGACCGCGTCAGACAAGGGCACCACGCAGGTATACGAGAAGGCCGGCAGCTCACTCCAGGTGCTGATCTACGAGAGCTGGTACTACACCTGGGTCGAGATGTCCGCCACCCGGTTGGTCTCGCAGGCGTCGGCGCTGCTCCGGTAGGAGCGCGTAGCGCCACGGCGGCGGCGCCCTCAGGGGCGCCGCCAGCGTCGTCCGCTGCGCTCGATCAGCGTGTCGGCCTCGGCCGGTCCCCACGTGCCGGCCTCGTAGTTGGGGAACTTGTGCGGGTCGCCACCGCCCCAGGCGGAGAGCACCGGCTGCAGCAGCTCCCACGCCATCATCACCCAGTCGCCGCGCGCGTAGAGCGTGGCGTCGCCCTTCATCGCGTCGAGGAGCAGGCGCTCGTAGGCCTCGGGCGGCTCGCCGCCGAAGGCCTGCCCGTAGTCGAACTCCATCTCGACCGGCTTGATGCGCAGCTCGGGCCCGGGCAGCTTGGCGCCGAACGAGAGCGACATCCCCTCGTCGGGCTGGATGCGCAGCACGAGACGGTTGGGCTCGGTGAGGATCTCCGGGTTGCGGCG
>DATMMH010000403.1:0-5170 GCA_035569855.1 Candidatus Dormiibacterota bacterium | reverse complement strand
CAGCATGGGGGTGAAGGCGGGTGTCGCTCCGGATCTCCTGTGGCAGGCCGTACGGCAGGGCGCGAGCGGCCGCCGGCGGACGTTCGACCTGCTCGCGGACAAGTTTCTGCCCGGTGACTTCGAGCCCCCATCCTTCGCGCTCCGCCTGGGTCACAAGGACGTCTCGCTCGCCACCGCGCTCGGTCGCGAGCACGGGGTACCGATGCGGCTCGCCAACCTAGCCCTCGAGGAGATCACCGAGGCCCTCAATCGCGGATGGGGAGATCGCGACTCGAGCAGCTTCATGCTCCTGGAGGAGGAGCGGGCCGGCGTGAAGATCGCGGTGCCGCGAGAGCGGCTGCGGCAGATCCTGGAGCAGGACGGCTGATGAGCCGGCCCGGGGGCGTCGCTGTCGTCGTCCTCGCCGCGCTGGGGGCGCTGCTGCTCCGGCCGCCGGGGCTGCTCGCCCAGGGCGACATCGCGCCCGCGCTGCGGAGCTACGTCCAGGGCCTGGACCTGCTGCGCCAGGGGCGCTACCCGGAGGCGGTGCCCGCGCTCGGCCGGGCGATGCAGGCGGGCGCCGATCCCGCCTTCATCCTGGCCCGCGGGGTTGCGCTGTGCCTGGGCGAGCATCCGCGCGAGGCCATCGCGGACTTCGAGCAGGCGAAGCGGTCGGGGCTGCGGAGCCGCGAGGCCGATCTGTGGACCTACGCGGCGCAGGCGATGAGCGCCGGTCGCGAGCGCAGCAGCCTCGACAACAAGGGCCCGGGCGGCCAGGGCCCAGGCGGCCAGGGCCCAGGCGGCCAGGGATGGTTCGGCGGCGCGCCCGGCTACATCATCCAGGGCCGCGACGACTATCCGACCGACTACGCGTCGTTCGTCTACTACGAGATGGCCACGCCCTACGCCAAGGGCGTCACGCCGGCGGTGCGGGAAGCCATGCGCCAGGCCGGGGCGTGGTTCGCCAACCGTGCCGCGGCGCGGGCCGATCTGGCCCCCGCCCATCTGGCGCGCGCCAAGGAGCTGTACGGGCAGGGGACCTACCCCGCGGTGCTGGACGAGCTGGCGCTGGTGCGCTCGGTGGCCCCGGCGAACGCCGACGTGCACGCCTACTCGGGGGGCGCCTGGCTTGCCCTCGGCCGCTCCGCCACCGCGCGCCGTGAGCTGACCGTCGCGCTCACCGCGGCGACGCGTGCGCCCGCGACGTACGTCAGCCGCGCCTACGCGGCGGCGCGGCTGGGTGACGCCGCGCGGGCGCGGGCCGATCTGGACACCGCGACCCGATACGACGCGGCGACCGGCGCCAAGTACCGCGCGGGTATCGACCAGGAGATCGCGGCGGGTCGCGCGGACGGGCAGCCCGAGGCGCTGCTCGCTGCGCTGGAGGCGGGCGCGCGGTCCGGCGCCCCGATGGACGAGCTGATCGGCCGGGCGACGGTGCTGCACCGGGCGATGGCGCCGCGGCGGCTGCGCTACGACGAGTGGTATCAGGACCGGATGCGGGAGCTGGAGGACGCGGTGCGCGCCGCGCCCCGATCGCCCGCTCCGTACGCGGACCTGGCGCGGTTCCTGGTCGAGGAGGCAAATCTGGCCTATCGCGGCGAGGACGTGGAGCCGCGGCACGGACCGCAGCCCTTCCGCTGGCAGGTCTCCCGCGAGGCCGAGCTGCGCCGCGCGGTCGCGGTGTGCGACGAGGCGCTCGCCGTGACGCCCGCGCACATCGGCGCCCAGACCGTGAAGGCGATCGCGCTGGTGCGGCTCGGGGACGAGCGGACCGCCGAGCAGATCGTCAACACGGTGCTGCAGGCGGCCCCGCGCAACCCGGAGGCGCTCCGGCTGCGCGCACAGTTCCTGGTGGAGCGCGCGAGTGCGCTCTACGCGCGCGCGGCGGCCCTGCGCGCGCCGCGCGTCCAGACGAACTCGTGGACCGAGACGCGCTCCGACGGCGTGTACCAGGTGACCCAGTCGACCTACTACTCGCCCACGCCGGCCGCGCTGGGCCAGGCCGCCGACCTGGAGAACCAGGCCGCCGCGCTGATGCGCGCCTCCGAGGCCGCGTTGGCCGCCGCGCTGGCCGTGCTCCGCAACACCTTCGAGGGCGACATGCTGCAGGCCGAGGTGGACTTCTCGGCCGGGCGCCAGGACGCGGCCTTCGCCGATCTGCAGCGGGCGCTCGGCCGGCAGCCGCGCTCGCTCGAGGCCAACCAGACGCTGGCCGAGCTCTACCGGCGCGTGGGGCGTGTCGACGAGTCCGACCGGCAGATGTCGGTCACCACCAATCTGGTGCACACCAACGCGGGCTGGATGCTGCGCACCGCGTGGCGCAAGGTGACCGGGCACGACGTGCCGGCCGCGCGGTTCGCGCTGGACGCCGCCCGCCGTCTGGATCCGACCGACGCCCGCGTGCCCGCCTATCAGGGCGCGCTGCTCGCCCAGCAGGGGAACGCGGCGGACGCGGTCGCGGCCTACCGGGTGGCGCTCGCGCTCGAACAGGCGCGGCTGCGTATGGACGAGGGCAAGGAGGGCATCGCGTTGCCGCGCGAGGCGCCGGAGCTGGCGATCTTGATGAAGATGCGCAACGTCCTGGCCGGCCCGCTGCTCGAGCGTCAGCCGCAGGCGGCGCTGGACTACTACCTGCCCAACGCGCAGCTTGCGCGCCGGATCACCCGGGGCGGCCGCGCGTCTCAGATGTTCGGCGCGATGCTGCCGGATCCGGCCGCGCCCGCGGTGCCCGTGCCCGCGCCGCCCAACGCGGCCCAGCTCATGGCCGAGGCGTACAACGGAGCCGGTCGCGCGCTCAAGGCCCTGGGCCGCACCCAGGAGGCGATGCAGGAGTACCAGGCCGCGATCGACCTGACCGCGAAGCCGGGCGTGCCCGGCGTCGGCAGCAGCCGGCCCGGCGACACCAACTTCGCCGGGAATGCCCAGGGGGTGACCGCGGACTCCTTCATCGAGCTGATCCGGACCGCGCTTGCCAGGGGGGATTGCCAGGGTGCCGCCCAGACCATGAGCCGGGCCACCGAGGCCCGCTTCCCGCCCGAGAAGCGGGAGGAGGCCAATCGGCTGCAGTTCGAGATCGCGCGCTGCTTCCAGAACCGACGCTGAGGCCGTGATAGGGGCTTCCGGGGCCCACCGGGGCCTCGGGGCCATCTGAACGTGTCCTTACTGTGTTGCGTCGCGTTACGTGCTCCGGCGCGGCCGCGTGCTAACGTCTATGACAGCATGCCGTCGAGCGTGAGCCGATCCGGGCTTCCCGTCCGCACGCGCGTCAACATCGCGTTCGCCCTGGCCGCCACCGTTCTCGTCGCGATCGCGGGCGTCTCCTACCGCAGCGTCGGTAGCCTGCTCGAGACCAATGAGTGGGTCGGCCACACCCAGGCGGTGCTCGCCGGGCTCGAATCGCTGCAGGCCGCCATCGCGACCGCCGAGAGCTCAGTCCGCGGGTTCGTGCTCACCGGCGAGGAGCGCTTCCTCGATGGCTACGAGACGGGCGCCCGGCGCGCGGAGGCCGATCTCGCCGCGCTCCGGGAGCGCACCGCCGACAATCCGGCGCAGCAGCAGCGGCTGGCCCGGCTCGCGCCGCTCCTCGCCGAGCGCCTCGTCGCCCTGCAGGAGACCGCGACGGTGAGGCGCGAGCAGGGGCCCGCGACCGGGGCGGAGCGGGTCCGCGCCACCGGCGGATCCGGCGTGGACGCGTCGATGCGCGCCCTCATCGACGAGATGCGGACCTCCGAGGCCTCGCTCCTCGTGGAGCGCTCGGCCGCGGCCGTCGCGATGGCGTCGCGCGCCCGCTGGATCATCGTGGCGGGGAGCGCGCTGTTCGTGGCGATCACCCTGACGTCGATCTTCCTCATCGGTCGCGAGATCGAACGGCGGCGGCGGATCGACCGCGGCCTGCGCGCCTCGGAGGCGCGCTACCGGCGGCTCTTCGACCGCAACCTCGCGGGGATCGCGCGCAGCCGGCGCGACGGCACCGTGCTCGACTGCAATCCGGCCATGGTGCGGCTGCTGGGGTACGGCTCGCGCGAGGAAGTGCTGGGGACCAACGCACGCGAGTTCTACGCCGAGCCCGCGGACCGCGAGCGCCTGGTCTCCGGCTTCGGACCTGACGGCGGGGTGGTGGACGAGGAGGTGCGCTTCCGCCGCAAGAGCGGTGAGGTGATCTGGGTGTCGATCACCTTCGTCGAATTCGCGGAGGACGGCCAGGTCGGGTTCGACGCGGTGGTGCTCGACATCACCGACCGCAAGCTGGGGAGCGAGCGGGTCGAGGCCCTGAACGGGGCGCTCGCCCGCCAGGTGAGCGAGCTCGACGCGGTGAACCGGGAGCTGGACGCGTTCAGCTACTCGATCTCCCACGACCTGCGGGCGCCGCTGCGCGCGATGCAGGGCTTCGCGGAGGCGCTGCTCGAGGACTACGGCACGGGCCTCGACGAGACCGGCCAGGACTACGCCCGGCGGGTGGTGGCGGCGAGCCGGCAGATGGACGCCCTGATTCAGGACCTGCTCACCTACAGTCGTCTGGCCCGGGCCGAGATCACCTTCGACCCGGTGAGCCTGGAGATGATCGTCGACGAGGCGTGCGGTCCGCTCGAGCGCGAGATCAAGGATCAGGGTGGGGAGCTCGTGATCGAGCGTCCGCTCGGGCGGGTGCTGGCCCACCGCGCGGTGCTCGGCCAGATCGTGGCCAACCTCATGACCAACGCGGCGAAGTTCACCCGGCCGGATACGGCGCCCCGCGTGCGGGTGCGGAGCGAGCGCGTGGACGATCGGGTGCGGCTCTGGGTGGAGGACAACGGGATCGGGATCGCGCCCGAGCATCGCGAGCGGATCTTCCGCGCCTTCGAGCGCCTGCACGGGGGGCAGCAGTACCCCGGCACCGGGATCGGCCTCGCGATCGTCCAGAAGGGCGCCGCCCGTCTGGGGGGCCGGGCGGGCGTCGAGTCCGATCCGGGCGCGGGCAGCCGCTTCTGGGTCGAGCTGCGCTCCGCGGAGGCCGGCGCGGCATGAACGCGAGTGCCTACCCGATCCTGCTCGTGGAGGACTCGCCGGACGACGCGCTCCTGATTCAGCGCGCGTTCCGCAAGGCGAACCTGGCCAACCCGGTGCAGCTCGTCCGGGACGGCGAGGAGGCGGTCACCTACCTGAGCGGAAGGCCTCCGTGGGACGACCGCGCCCGCTTCCCCCTTCCGGT
>DATMMH010000402.1:0-5300 GCA_035569855.1 Candidatus Dormiibacterota bacterium | reverse complement strand
AGATCGAGCCGCGGCTCGGGCAGCAGTTGGCGTCGTGGGCCCGGTCGTAGATCTGGGCCTCCACCAGCAGGCGATCGTCGGCCACCGAGATCAGGAGAGACTTCCAGCTCTCCTCGTCGGAGGCCATCAGGGGGGCGACGGCGGGGCCCCAGCTCGGCATCTCCCAGCAGGCGAGGGCTCCGTTCACGAGGCCCAGCGCGCAGAGATCCCACGCGGCGCCGGTGCCGTAGATGCCTTCCACGATCACGAGCTGCTCGCGGGCGTCGCGGGTGAGCTGCATGGTCCGCACGCTCTGGATGTAGGCGGTGCTCTCATCCTCCGTGTTGTCGAAGACGACCAGCGGGGCGGGTGACGCCGCGTCGCGCGCCACCGTGACGTAGTGGAACGGGTAGTCGATGGCCTTGGCGGCCGACCTCCATTCCGCCTGGCGGGGCCCACAGCGCCGCCACTCGACGCGATAGGGCTCGCCGGCACCTTCGAAGTCCACGTCGAGCGACTGCTCGACCGCGCACCGGAGCCACGGCCGCTCGCCCGCCGGGTACTCCGGCGCGCGGTTCGGCATGAACTGGGCCGCGGCGGGTGCGACGCCGGCTCCGCCGATGAGCAGCAGCGCGGGGACGAGCAGGCCGAGCCGCGCGGCGCGCGGCTTCACGGGCGCGCCGCCAGGTAGTCGACCGCGCGCAGATGGCTCTCCAGCAGCCCCTCGAGACGCGCCGGATCGCCACGACCCCATCCGCATTCGGTGGCGACGCCGAACCCGGCGCCGACGACGGAGCGGGCCGCGTCCATGCGCCGGCGATCGCCCTCGCCGTCCCCGTGGTGGATCAGGCCGAGATAGAGGCGCGTGGGCGGGGGCAGCCGCAGTCCGCGCAGTGGCGCGAAGTACGCGGCGTCGTCCCGCTCGCGCGGAACCGGCAGGTGGAGGAAGTCCACGCGCCGCCGCACCCGCGCCGCGATGGCCTGGCCGATCTCGGTGAGGATCGTGGTGTCCTTCGGCATCACGAGGTGCTGGTCGGCCGGGCTCCCGTAGCAGAGGTGATAGCCCATGTCCACGGGCCCCGGCACCGCGTCGCCCAGGCGCCCAAGCAGGGCGAAGACGCGCTCCTTGTAGTCGGCCGGGCGAGTCGGAAAGTAGCGCTCGAAGACGAGCACCTCCTGGCAGATGTCCCACTGGATGGAGAGCTCGTCGGAGGGGACGCTCGCCACGATCCGTCCGAGGTCGCGCAGGAGCGAGCGCTCGTACGTGCGCATGTAGTCGTCGTGGGCGCGCGGGCTCACGTACATGAAGGCGCTCGACATCGGGGTGGGCAGGCAGACCTGGAAGCGGAGGCCGGCGGGCACCGCGCCCTCGCGGCGCAGTCGCTCGAAGAGCGCCCAGGAATCACGCGCCGCCTCCGCATAGCCGGTCGGGAACTGGACCCCGTCCGGATCCACTCCGGGCCGGAAGCGCGACAGGTCGGTGCGCCGCAGTAGCGAGCCGTCCCACTGGCGCAGCTCGAGCAGCCCCGCGTCCGGATCCACCTCCATGGCCGGATGGCGCTCGAGCATGGTGCGCTGCCAGTAGATCCACCGCCGCCGCTCGCCGGTCTCGCCGTCCGGCAGCCGGGAGAGGATCAGGCCGAGCGACGCGGAGAGCCGGCGGAAGACGTCTTCCGTGGTGGCGAGCGGCACGCTGCCGATCAGGTGGGCGAGCCCCCGGCTCGAGTCGGCGCTCATGCGATCAGGGCCCCGCGATCCAGGACCGCGACGCGGTCGGCGATCAGATCGGCCAGGGCCGGATCGCGCTCGGTCAGGAGAACACTGGCGCCGCCGGCGCGAATCTCCGCGATCAGGGCGGCCATCGCGGGCCGCTCGTCCAGCGGCAGGCGGCCGAGCGGCTCGTCCAGCAGGAGGAGCCGGGGACGGAGCGCCAGGGCCTGCGCGAGCTCGAGGCGCTCGAGCCCGGCCGGAGGGAGATCATCGCGGCGGGTGGCGCGGTCGGCCAGGAGGCCGACCCGCTCCAGGAGCGCCGCGGCGAGGGCGCGCCGCGTGTCCGGCCACTTCGCGAGCACCGCGGCCAGCGCGCCGACCCGCGGCCAGCGAAGCGCCAGCACGACCGCCTCCGTCGTGGTGAGCGACCACGGCGGGGTCGGGATCTCGCCGGTCCGCACCAGGCCCTGCCGCACCAGATCGAGCGGGCGCAGGCCCGTGACCTCGCGGCCGTCGAAGATGAGGCGGCCCGAGTGGACGGGCAGCGAGCCGGCGAGGCAGCGGAGACACGCGGTCTTGCCGGCGTCGGTCGGGCCGCAGAGGGCCAGGATCTCGCCTTCCTCGAGGGTGAAGGACAGCGCGTCGAGCAGAGTGACGGAGTTGGCCAGGCAGGTGAGCCCGACGACCTCCAGGATCTTCATGCGGGCAAGATCTTCACGCGGGAGTGAACAGGAGGTCCGGCCAGAGACGCATCACGGCAGCATCTTAGCCCGCGCCCCGGGGCCTGTGCTAGCCTCCGCTCGAGTCCGGGACGGTTGTCGAAACGGCGCCCGGTCGGACGTCATCAGGGTGATCGAACCCCTTTGACGGAGGACGCGCATGAAATACACGATCCTGATCTACGAGAACGAGGCCGCCTTCAGCTCCCGCACCGACGAGCGCCGGAAGGAGGCCTACTGGGGCGCCTACCGCGCCTACACCCAGGCGCTGCAGGCCGCCGGGGTCATGATTGGCGGCGCCGGACTGCAGCCGCCGCCCGTGGGCACAACGGTGCGCCAGCGCGATGGCAAGCGCCAGGTCCAGGACGGGCCCTACGCCGAGACCAAGGAGCAGCTCGGTGGTTTCTACCAGATCGACGTGCCCGATCTCGACACCGCGCTCGACTGGGCCGCGCGCTGCCCCGCGGCCTCGACCGGGGCGGTCGAGGTGCGGCCCAACCTGGTCATGTGAGTACGGAGGACGCCCCCGACGCGCGTCGAGCGGCGGAGCTGGCAGCCCGGGCCTCCTACGGGAGGCTCGTGGCGTATCTCGCGCGGCGCTCGCGCGACGTGGCGGCCGCGGAGGACGCGTTGGGCGACGCGTTCGTCGCGGCCCTCGCCACGTGGCCGCGCGCGGGCGTGGCCGACAAGCCCGAGGCCTGGCTGCTCGCGGTCGCGCGTCGGCGCCTGCTCGACGCCGGTCGCCACGTCACGGTGGCGGCGCGCGCGCTCCCGACGCTTCACGCGGTGGTCGACGAGGCCGAAGGCGCCGCCACGTCGGAGCCGGTTTTCCCCGACGAGCGACTCGCGCTCCTCTTCGTCTGCGCTCACCCCGCGATCGACGAGGCGATGCGGACGCCGCTCATGCTGCAGACCGTGCTCGGCCTGGACGCGGCCCGCATCGCGGCCGCGTTCGTCGTCCCCGCCGTGACCATGGGCCAGCGGCTCGTCCGGGTGAAGACCAAGATCCGCGACGCGGGCATCCGGTTCGAGGTGCCCGACGCGCGCGGGCTGCCGGCGCGGCTCGGCCCAGTGCTCGAGGCCATCTACGCCGCGTACGGCAGCGGCTGGGAGGACGTGGCCGGCGCCGAGGCCAGGTCCGCGGGCCTGGCGGACGAGGCGATCTGGCTCGGCCGGCTCGTCACCCGGCTCTTGCCCGATGAGCCCGAGGCGCAGGGCCTGCTCGCGCTGATGCTCCACTGCGAGGCACGACGCGCGGCCCGTCGCGACTCGACGGGCGGCTACGTGCCGCTCAGTCGCCAGGACGTCGAGCGATGGGCCTGGCCGATGATCGAGGAGGCCGAGCGGACGCTGCTGCTCGCGGCGCACGCGGGCGCCCCCGGCCGTTTCCAGCTCGAGGCCGCCATCCAGTCGGCCCATGCGCAGCGCGGCCGCACCGGCAGCACCGACTGGGACGCGATCGCGCTGCTCTACGAAGGGCTCATACGCATCGCGCCGACCGTCGGCGCCCGCGTGGGCCAGGCGGCCGCGCTCGCGGAGGCGCGCGGGGCCGAGCCGGCCCTGGCCGTGCTCGACGCGCTGCCGGCCGCGGTGATCGCGAGCTATCAGCCCTACTGGGCGCTCCGGGCCCATCTGCTGGCCACGCTCGGGCGGGCGGACGAGGCGTCGGCCGCCTATTCGTGGGCGATCGGTCTGAGCGAGGACGAGGCCGTCCGCGTCTTTCTCGCCGACAGGGAGGGCGCGCTGTGGCGAAGATGACCGCGAAGCCGTCACCGACGCGCCTCGTTCGGACCTTCGAGGCGGCGGCGCGCCCGCTCAGGGGGACGACGCAGCGAAAGATGTTCGGCTATCCCGCGATCTTCCTCCGCGGGAACATGGTCGCCGGCCTCGTCCGCGACCGGATGGTCCTCAGGCTGAGCCAGCGGGATCGGGAGCGATTCCTCGCGCTCGAGGGAGCGGACCCTTCATCGCGATGGGCCGGTCGATGCGACAGTGGGCGGTCGTTCCCCCCGCGATGGCCACGTCGCCGGCACGCCTCCGGCCGTGGCTCCGCCGGGCCCTGATCTACAGCCGAACCCTTCCCGCCAAGCCGGTCCGCCGCCGGTCGCGCTAGTACCGGTTCGCGATCGGCAGCTCGTCGGCCGGGAAGAGCGTGATGATCTGGGCGCCCTTGGGGGTCACGATCACCTCTTCCTCGATGCGCGCCGCCGAGGTCCCGTCGGTGGCCGGGCAATAGGTCTCGACCGCGAAGACCATGCCGGCCTGGAGCTCCATCGGGTCCTCGAAGGAGTTGAGCCGCGAGATGATCGGCCGCTCGTGCAGGCCCAGGCCCAGCCCGTGGCAGAAGTTGAGGCCGAAGGCGGCCATCTCGCTCTCGAAGCCGATGTCCTGCGCGCGCGGGAAGGCGCGCGCGATCCGATCGGTGCCCACGCCGGGCTTGATCAGCGCGATGGCCTCGTCCATCCACTCGCGGGCGCGCTTGTAGGCGGTGAGCTGGGGCGCGGTGGCGCGGCCCACGCTGAAGGTCCGGTAGTAGCAGGTGCGGTAGCCCACGAACGACTGGATGATGTCGAAGAAGGCCTGGTCGCCGGGCCGGATGATGCGATCGGTGAAGTTGTGCGGGTGCGGCGAGCAGCGCTCGCCCGAGATCGCGTTGATGGCCTCCACGCAGTCCGATCCCATCTCGTAGAGCCGCTTGTTGGCGAGCGCCACGATCTCGTTCTCGCGCACGCCCGGCTTGAGCGCCTCGAAGATGTCCTGGTAGACCCCGTCCCCCATGGCCGCGGCCATGTTGAGCAGCACGAGCTCGTCCGCGTTCTTGATCACGCGCGCCTCCAGCATCACCTGCTGGCCGTCACGCACCTCGATACCGAGCTTCTGCAGCGCGAACAG
>DATMMH010000401.1:0-8200 GCA_035569855.1 Candidatus Dormiibacterota bacterium | reverse complement strand
AGCAGGCCTTCGTGACGTGGCACGTGACGAAGGGGAAGAGCACGGACATCTGGCTCGACCTGATGGCCGAGGACGTGCGCTTCCACTCGCTGGCCGGCGGGGCGCCGGGCGCGGAGTTCACGGTGGAGTGCCGCTCGCTCGCCGACTTCGTGCGCTACCTCGAGGGGCTCACGAAGGACTGGGAGATGATCCACTACGAGACGAGCGTCTTCGCGGCCGACGGCGACCGCGTGGTCATGCTCGGCTCCACCGCGTGGCGCAATCGGCGCACCCGGAAGGTCGTGGACACGCCCAAGGCGGACCTGGTCACCTTCCGCGACGGGCGCATCGTCGACTTCGCGGAGTTCTACGACACCGCCAAGCTCTTCGCGGCCGCCGCCTGATCGTCGCGGCGACCGCTCGAGCCCGGGTCAGGGCGCGGGGCGCGGGAACGGGCTCCCGTCGGACACGCGCTCGAGGGAGCGCAGCGCGCTGCCCAGCACGGGCTCGGCGGACCCCGGCGTTACACCCGACCCGTAGGCGTAGTGGTGCGAGAAGCCGCCCTCGTCGAGTCGGGCCATCAGCTGCTCACCGCCCTCGCGGATCAGCAGGAGCCCGCGCCGGCCCGTGCAGGCCTGCGCCGCGCAGCCGGTGACCGAGATATAGTCGGCGCCCCCGATGCGCACCATGCGCACGGGACCGCCCAGCTCGAAGTACTGCGGCGCCGCCGCGCTCAGCTTGCCGACGGCGGGGACCACGCCCGGCGCGGGCGCGTCCCAGTCGGCCCCGAAGAGCGCGCGCACCTTGTCACGGAGCTGGGGATTGTTCAGGATCTCGCCGGCCGTGCGGCCGTAGGCCAGCGCCCGGGCGTCGGCCTGAACCACCTGCGCCTCCGGCGGCGCGGACGAGCCCGGCTCCGGCGGCACCACGCAGCCGGCGGCGACCGGCGCGACCAGCAGGCACAGCAGCGCTCCCCTCAGCAGTGAATGGCGCATGGACGCCCTCCTCGCCGGCCGCGGGCTAGCGGCTCTTCGCGGCCACGGCCAGCATCACCCACGACCAGCCGATGAAGATCATGTCGATCCCGACGAGCGTCCCGATCACCCAGGCGGCGGCCCCGGGCAGCAGTCGCCAGATGTAGATGCCGAGCAGCAGCGTGACGACGCCGCTCAGGAGCAGCCAGCCGCGGTGCGGCAGGTGCATCACGATCGGGGTGATGATGCGGAAGAGGCCCCCGATCATGAAGAACATGGCCATGAGCAGGGTCAGGACCAGGGCCCCGGCGGCCGGATTGGCCACCAGGAGGAAGCCCGCCACCAGCGAGAGAGCTCCGTTCAACACGTGCAGGAGGGTGCCGGTCCACTTCGATTGATGGAAGGCCCACACCGCTTCCATCGCGCCCGTGAACAGCAAGAGCCAGCCGAAGAGCAGGACCGACGCGATCGTGGCCACGACCGAGACGGCTATCGAGAACGTCCCGACAAGGATCAGGACGATGCCGAGGGCCAGCAGCCATCCCGACTTCACCGGCACCTGGACCAGTCCTTGCGCTCCAACTTGGTTGGCCATGGATCGTCTCCCGTCTTGGGGTGAGCGAGAGGCTCCCCCGCGAGTCAGGCCAGTTTGAGATCGGGCTGCCCGGGGCGAACCTTAGGCCTCGGGAAGCGCCGTGTCAACGGCGAGGCGGTGGATCTGCTGGGTGTATCGCCGGGCGGACGTTGACGGGGTGGGCGCGGCGGAACTAGCTTGGAGGCGTGGCGACTTCGTCCGTACGCACGAAGCACTGGACTCGTGTCGAGTACGAGCGGCTCATCGACCTGGGCGCCTTCCGACCCGGCGAGCGCCTGGAGCTGGTCGGCGGCGCCCTGGTCGTCCGCGAGCCTCAAGGCGGCCCGCACGCCACGGCCGTCGGCCTCGCCGAGGATGTGCTGCACCAGGTCTTTGGGGCCAGCTGGACGGTCAGGGCGCAGAGCCCCATCGCCCTCGATGAGGATTCCGAGCCGGAGCCCGACATCGCGGTCGTGCCCGGGAGCCGGAGGGATTACTCGCGCGGCCACCCATCGCACCCGGTGCTGATCGTCGAGGTGGCCGAGTCGAGCCTGGCATTCGATCGGTCCGAGAAGGCCAGCCTCTATGCGCGGGCCGGGATCGCGGACTACTGGATCGTCAATCTGCTGGACAACGTGCTCGAGGTCCACCGCGATCCCGTGGCCGACCCGGACTGGCCCTATGGCTGGCGCTACGGCTCGGCGCTGACCCTTCGCGCCGGCGACCTCATCGCTCCCCTGGCCGCCCCAGCGACCCCAGTCGCGGCCACCGACCTGCTGCTCTAGACCGACGGCTCTGCGGCTCAGGAGGATCAATGCCCAAGATCACGCAAAGGATCACGCCATTTCTGTGGTTCGATACCCAGGCCGAAGAGGCCGCGAGCTTCTATGTCTCGATCTTCAAGAACTCCCGGATCAAGGGCCAGGCCCGCTACGACGGCGAGGCGGCACAGGCCGAAGGGCTCGGTCATGACCGTGCCGTTCGAGCTCGACGGGCAGGACTTCGTCGCCCTCAACGGCGGCCCGGTCTTCAAGTTCACCGAGGCGATCTCCTTCGTCGTGAACTGCGAGACGCAGGAGGAGATCGACCACTTCTGGAAGGAGCTCTCCGCGGGAGGGCAGGAGGTCCAGTGCGGATGGCTCAAGGACCGGTTTGGTGTCTCGTGGCAGGTGGTGCCGACCGTCCTGGGCGAGATGCTGCAAGACAAGGACCTGGAGAAGCCGAAACGGGTCATGGCCGCCATCATGAAGATGACGAAGCTCGACATCGATCAGCTGCGCCGGGCCTACGCGGGCGGGCCGGGAGCGAATGCTTGAATCAGCGTCCAGCCGGGGTATCGTGCAGGACATGTCCCGGCTCAAGACCCGCAAGCGCGCTGGCCTGCCGGACCGGGCCTTCGCCTACGTGGACTCTCGCGGCCGCCGACGGCTGCCGATCAACGATCGCGCCCACGTGCGGAACGCGCTGGCCCGGTTCAACCAAGTAACCTTCGAGAGTGATGCCGCCCGCGAGCGGGCCCGCACGCGCCTGCTGAACGCGGCCCGGAAGTACCGCATCGTGCCCGTCGGGTTCTTCACCGGCCAGCTGCGCACGGAGCAGCGTCACGCCGCGGCCGGCCGCCTCGTGATCGAGCTGGGCCGGAACCCGGCCCCCGGCGAGCTCGAGCAGCGGCTCCGGACCGTGCTGCAGGATCCGACCCTCACCGTCCTGCACTGGTCCGACGCCTCGGGGGCCTACCTGGACGGCACCGGCCAGCCGGCCCGGCTTCCCGCCAAGGGAGCCCGTCGAGGCGTGACGTACCTCGAGCGCCAGGGGCGGCGGACGACCGCCCTCGTCCACGATCCGGCGGTCCTGAAGGACCCGGACCTCGCGAGCACGGTGCTGGACGCCGTCCGCTTCGTGGTGGGGCAGGACCGCCTCCGCGGCCGGATCGAGGCCACCGCCACCGCCGCCGCGGCGCTGCCCACCGGCTTCGTCACCTTCCTCATGAGCGACATCGAGGACTCCACCGTCCTGCTCCGGAAGCTGGGCGACCGCTACGGTGCGCTCCTCCACGACGTGAGAGGCATCCTCCGGACCGCGGTGGCGCGGGCGGGCGGTCGCGAGATCGACGCCCGGGCCGACGAGCTGTTCGCGGTGTTCGAGCGGGCCCCTGCCGCGATCGAGGCGGCGGGAGCGATCCAGCGCGAGGTCGGCGACCGGACCTGGGCCGAGCGTGTCGAGGTGCGCCTCCGGATCGGCATCCACAGCGGCCGGCCGACGCTGACGGATGACGGATACATCGGGCTGCCCGTCCACACGACGGCCCGCCTCTGCTCGGCGGCCCACGGCGGGCAGATCGTCGTCTCCGGGGCGACCCGCGCGGCCATCGGCACGTCGGCGCCGAGCGGCGTGCGGTTCCGGAGTCTCGGGCGGCATCGTCTGCCCGGTCTGCCGGAGCCCGAGACGCTCTTCCAGGTCCTGGCGCGGGGGCTGCGCGCGGAGTTTCCGCCGCCCCGGCCCCAGCGTCGCGCCAGCCCCCGCCGGAAACCCGTCGATCGCCGTACGGTCCGCGAGACCCGGAGTCACGCGGCCCAGGGCCAGCTGGAGCTGCCTCAGCCGCCGGCCTGAGGCTCGAAGAGCGCGGTCAGGCGTTCCCGCTGGCGTAGAGCCAGCGGGCGACGAGCGCCTCGGTATCGCCGCCGAACTCCTCGCGCGAGCCCTCCGACAGCACCGTGCCGGTCCGCATGACGTACACGTGGTCGGCGATCTCGAGCGCGCGCTTGATGTTCTGGTCGACCAGGAGCACCGCCTTGCCCTGGGCGGCCAGGCCCCGGATCAGCTCGTAGATCAGGGCCGCCACGCGCGGCTCGACGCCGGCGGTGGGCTCGTCGATGAGGAAGACGGCAGGATCGTGCATCAGGCTGCGCGCGATCTCGAGCTGGCGCTGCTGGCCGCCGCTGAGCGTGCCGGCGGGCTGCCCCCGCCGCTCCCCGAGCACCGGGAACTGCTCGCACGCCCGGCTCACCAGCTCCTCGACGCGCCCGCGCTCGCCCCGGTAGCGCCACGCGCCCAGCCGCAGGTTCACCTCGACGGTCAGGTACGGAAAGATGCTCGGGCGCTGGGGGAGATAGACGACGCCGTGCCGCCCCATCTCGTGCGGCCCGACCGACCGCAGAGCTTTCCCGTCCAGATGGATCTCCCCCTCCCGCGCCGGCAGGAAGCCGAAGAGCACCTTGAGCAGGGTCGACTTGCCGGTGCCGTTGGGACCGAGCACGCACCGGACCTGCCCGCGCGTCGCCTCGACCGAGACACCTCGGAGGATGTCGATGCCCGGCCGGTAGCCCGCGACCAGGTTCCGCGCGACGAAGCAGGAGGCGGTGGTCACGGCGTGGCTCAGAGCCCCGCGTAGGCCGCGAGCACGGTCTGGTCCGCCCGCACCGCGGCCGGCTCGCCGTCGGCGATCTTGCGGCCGCGCGCCATGACGACGAGCCGCCGCGAGATGCGCAGGATCGACTCCATGTCGTGATCGACGACCACGAAGGTCCGGCCGCCCTGGTGGAGCTCCCGGATGCGCGTCACGAGCTCGTCGCGGAGCCGCGGGTGCACGCCCGCGAACGGCTCGTCTAGGAAGAGCACCGCGGGCTCAAGCATGAGGCAGCGCCCGAGCTCCAGCAGCTTCTGCTGCCCGCCCGAGAGGTTCCGGGCCTGGAGCTGCTCGAGGTGAGCCAGGCTCAGGAACTCGAGGTACCGGCGGGCGCGGCGCGCGACCTCCTCCCACCGGGAGTGCGGGCGCGTGAGGCCCGGCACGAGCATGTTCTCGAGCACGGTCATGCGGCCGAAGAGCTGCGTGAGCTGGAACGTCCGGGCCACGCCCATGCCGGCGTAGACGTGCGGCGGCCGGCCGCTCACCCGCCGGCCGCGCACCAGCACCTCGCCGCCGTCGGCATCGAGGTGCCCGGTCAGCACGTTGATCAGCGTGGTCTTGCCGGAGCCGTTCGGCCCGATCAGCCCGACGAGGTCGCCCTGCGTCACGACGAGATCCACCGCGTCGTTGGCGACGATGCCCCCGAACCGCTTGACGAGCCCCACGCCCCGGACGAGCTCCGCGCTCTCGCTCACGCGGCGGAATCCTTCTGCGGGAGGTCGCCCGCGGCGGCGGCCAGCGGCGGCACGTGCGCCTGCCCCAGACGCACGAACCGTAGCCACACGGGGGTGATGAGGCCATTGCGCGCGAAGCGCATGGTGAGCAGCAGCAGGACGCCGAAGATCGGGAGCCGCCACTGGCCGTAGTCCCGGAGCCACTCCAGCAGGAACTCCACCACGAAGGCGCCGCCGACCGCCGTCGGCAGCCGCTCCATGCCGCCGATCACGGTCATCACGACCAGCTTGGCCATCTCGTCGAGGTCGCCCACGCCCGGGGTCATGATGCCGAGGTAGTGCGCGTAGAAGCCGCCCGCGAGCCCGGCGAAGCCGCTCGCGATCGCGAAGGCCGCGATGCGGAAGCGCGCCACCGCCACCCCCGAGGCCCCGGCGGCCTGCTCGTCCTCGCGGATGGCGCGCAGGAAGAGACCCCAGCGCGACCGCACCAGCAGCCCCATGACGAGCAGCGAGACCGCGAGGAGCGCGAACGCGGCGTAGAAATAGGGCAGGCGCGTGGCGCCCGGGAAGAGGGGCGCGGTGTGCAGACCGGCCATGCCCGCGGTCACGTCGTCCTCGGTCGAGATCGCGATGCGCACGATCTCCGAGAACGCGAGCGTGAAGATCGCGAGGTAGGGCCCACTCATGCGCAGGCACACCCAGCCGATGCCCCCGCCGAGCGCGCCGCACATGAGGACGCCGGCGCCCATGCCCAGGAGCACCGGGATGCCCAGCCACTTGACCAGCAAGGCCGAGGTGTAACCTCCGATCGACGCGAAGGCGGTGTGGCTCAGCGAGAACAGGCCCACGTAGCCGGCGAGCAGCGACCAGCTCGCGGCGAGGATGCCGTAGTACATCGCGATGATCGCGACGTGCAGCCAGTAGGCGTTGAGGCGGTCGGCGCCGACGAGCACCAGTGCGGCGGCAGCCAGCAGGACGTAGACCGGCAGCCCCCGCACCGCGGCTACTCCATCCGCAGGTGGCGGCGGCCGAAGAGGCCCTGCGGCCGGAAGATGAGGACGACCATCAGCACCAGGACGCCGAACGCGTTCGTGTAGGCGAACGCCCGCGTCGGATCGGGAAAGAAGGCGGTGAAGAGGTTCTCGGACTCGCCGAGCAGGATGCCCGCGATGATGCTGCCGCTCACCGAGCCCATGCCGCCCAGGATCACGATGACGTAGGCGTGGATGTTCGGCAGCACGCCCATGTCGGGCGCGAGCGAGAAGATCGGCGCCACGAGGGCGCCCGCCGCGGCGGCCAGCGCGGCCCCGATGCCGAACGCGAACGAGTTGAAGCGCCGCGCGTTGATGCCCACGATGGCCGCGGAGTCTCGCGACTGGCTAACCGCGTCCAGCGCCTGCCCCCAGATCGTGCGCTTCATGAAGTAGAGCAGGGCCACGATCAGCGCGATGCCGACTCCGGCCGCGACCAGGCGATCGTTGGTCACGATCAGGTTGCCCATCCGCTGCACGCCCGGGATGAAGGAGGGGGGCTTCAGCGGAAACGGCCCGAAGGCGATGACCGCGGAGTTTCGCAGGAAGTACGCGAGACCGAAGGTGACGATGAGCCCGTACTCGTCCTTGCGCTCGGTCGCGTCGCTGTAGAGCGGCGTCAGCATGAGGCGCTCGAGGACGATCGCCCCCAGGAAGAGCGCCCCCATCGCCACGACCATCGCCGCCAGCGGCGGGAACCCGAGGTACTCGATGACGTAGTACGCGCAGTAGCCCCCGAGCATGTAGAGGTCGCCGTGGGCGAAGTTGACGATCTTGAGGATGGAGAAGATCAGCGTCACGCCGACCGCGATCAGGGCGTAGATCACGCCGATGACCGCCCCGTTCGCGGCCTGGACGAAGAGGTAGTCCCAGCTCATCGCGTGATCAATGCTCTCTCGAGACCACGACGGGGGAGGTCGCGCGCCGGCGCACTCGGCGCCTCGCGTGACCTCCCCCGCGTGACTCCCCGGGAACGAGCCTTATGTGTCCGAGCGGCGACTCACTGGCCCGGCTTCAGGTACGTGTACTTGGCGTCCGCGATGTCCCGCGGCCAGACAATGGGGG
The DNA here is from genome assembly GCA_035569855.1 of Candidatus Dormiibacterota bacterium. Lineage (GTDB taxonomy): Bacteria > Methylomirabilota > Methylomirabilia > Rokubacteriales > CSP1-6 > CAMLFJ01. The sequence continues at coordinate 497 of DATMMH010000401.1, read as the reverse complement.
CGTCCTCGGCCTCCTGGCCCACCTTGCTGTATTGCACGAGCGCGACCGGCGCACCCATGAACTGGTGATAGGCCCAGTCCGGCTGGCGGCTGGTGGAGAAGGTGTACCGGCCGCGTCCGAGCACGATATCGGTCTTCTCGAGCGCGTCGATGAGCGCCTTGCCGTCGGTCGACTTCGCCCGGCCCATCGCGTCGATGAGCACCAACATGGCGTCGTAGTTCTCGATGGCCTGCGGCGACGGCGTCTGGTTGTACTTCTTCTTGTAGGCCGCGACGAAGGCCTTGGTCTTGTCGTTCCACGCCGCCTTGGGCAGGCCGACGATCTCGGTGACCAGGTACTTGCCGGCCTCGCCCACGTTCTTCCAGAACGTCGGATCGACCGCCGGGCCACCGGAGTTGCCCATGCCGGTGCTGGCGCTCGGCGCGAAGCCGAGCGTGTGCGACTGGCTGACCATGGGATAGGCGCCGGCCTCGCTGTACGCGGTCATGAAGAAGTCG
>DATMMH010000400.1:0-4070 GCA_035569855.1 Candidatus Dormiibacterota bacterium | reverse complement strand
AAGTGGATCGACGAGCAGCTTCACGACAATCCCAAGGCGGATCGGGTGAAGCTGATCGACGACGCGAGCCGGCGCTTCGATCTGACCCCGCTCGACCAGGACTTCTTGCTGCGCCACCTGGCCGAGCGCCGAGCCGCGCGCGACCCGCAGTGAGCGAGAGCCAGAAGGCGCAGGTGCAGGCCCAGTTCGGGCCGAGCGCTCAGGCCTACGTCAAGAGCGCGGGGCACGCGGGCGGGCCCGATCTGGACTGGCTCCTCGCCCGGGGCCGCGAGCGGGGGGCCCGGCGGGTGCTCGACATCGCAACCGGCGGCGGGCACACCGCGCTGGCCTTCTCGCGCTTCACGCCGAGCGTGGTGGCCGTCGATCTCACGCTGCCGATGCTGGAGGCGGCCCGCGACTTCGCGACCCGCGAAGGGGCTCACGTCCGCTTTCTCGCCGCCGACGCGGAGGCCCTTCCCTTCCGCGACGGCGCCTTCGGCACCGTGACGTGCCGCATCGCCGCCCATCACTTCCCGGCCCTGCTGCCCGCGCTCCGGCAGATCGCGCGGATCCTGAGGCCGGGCGGCTCGCTCCTGGCCCAGGACATCCTGGGCCACGACGACGCGGAGATCGCGGCCTTCATCATCGAGGTCGAGCGGCGCCGGGATCCGAGCCACGTGCGCGCCTATCGTCAGATCGAGTGGACCGCCTTCCTGCGCGCGGCCGGCCTCACCGTGATGGACGAGACCACCATGAGCAAGGTGCGCGTGTGGGACGAATGGACCGGCCGCATGCGGATGACGTCCGAGGCGCGCGCCGACCTCGATCGATTCGTGCTGGCCGCGCCCGCGCGCTGCCGCGAGGCCTTCGACTTCGTGATCGACGGCGGCCGGGTCGTCTCGTTCACCGACCGCATGCTGCTGCTGCGGGCCGACCGCGACTAGCTCTTCAGCACCACCACCGTCGCGCCCCAGCCGCCACGCTCGGGTGGCCCGTCGAAGAAGCGCGCGACCGCGGGATGGGCCTGGAGCACGCTCCGCACGATGGCGCGCTGGGTGCCGGTGCCCTTGCCGTGGATGAGCCGCACCTCGCGGAAACCCCGGGCCGCCGCCTGCTTCAGATACTCGTCCACCACCGAGCGGACGTCGCGCGGCGCGAAGGCGTGCAGATCGAGCGAGTCCTCGATCGGCAGGATGACCGGCTCGGGCTCCACGACGCCCGGTCCCCGGCTCAGGAGCCGAGCGGCGGCCGGCGCGTGTGCCAGTCGGTCACCCGCTGATAGGCGTCGGCCACGCGGAGCACGGTCGCCTCGTCGAAGGACCGGCCGATCACCTGCATGCCGATCGGCAGGCCGTCGGGGGTGAAGCCGCAGGGCACGGAGGCGGCGGGCTGACCGCTGACGTTGAAGGGACGCGTGTACCGGACGAGGCTCGGGCGCACCGGGTGGGCGTGCCCGTCGATGTGCGCCTCGCGCGCTCCGACCGGGACCGCCGCGATGGGCAGGGTCGGCGCGATCAGGACGTCGAGTCCTCCGAGCACCCGATCCACCTCGTCGCGGATCAGGCGGCGCACCCGCTGGCCCTTGAGATAGTCGGCGCCGGTCACGAAGGCGCCCACCAGGAGGCGCTCGCGGACGTCGGGCCCGTACTCGGAGCCGCGGCTCTTGAGCCACCCCTCGTGATAGGCGTACGACTCGGCGCAGATGATCGCGGCCGAGGCGCCCGCGCCGTAGGTCATCTCCTCGAGCGCGACCTCGCGGACCGAGGCGCCCAGGCCCTCCAGCGTCCTGACCGCCTGCTCCACCGCCTGCCGCTGGGGCGCGCCGGCCGACTCGAGGAAGAACCGGCGCAGCAGGCCGATCCGGAGCCCCTTCACGTCGCCGGTCAGGGCCGCGGTGTAGTCCGGCACGGGTAGCACGCTCGAGGAGGGATCGCGCGGGTCGTAGCCGGCGATCGCGCCCAGCATGAGCGCGCAGTCCGCCGCGCTCCGGCACATGGGGCCCACGTGATCGAGCGACCACGCCAGCGGGAGCGCGCCGGCCCGGCTCACGCGGCCGTAGGTCGGCTTGATCCCGGTGAGACCGCAGAGCGACGACGGGATGCGGATCGAGCCGCCGGTGTCGGAGCCGAGCGCGCCCGGGCACATGCCCGCCGCGACCGCCGCTCCCGAGCCGGAGGACGACCCACCACAGATCCGGTGGGTGCTCGGGTCCCACGGGTTCCACGAGGTGCCGTAGTGGACGTTCAGGCCCTCGGGGCCGTAGGCGAACTCGTGCATGTTGAGCTTGCCGAGCATGATCGCGCCCGACCCGGCCAGCTTCGTGACCACGGTGGCGTCCGTGTCGGGGACGTAGTCCCGCAGGATCCGCGAGCCGCCGGTGGTCTTCACGCCCTTCGTGCAGTAGAGATCCTTGAGCCCGACCGGCACGCCGTGGAGCGGGCCCAGATCCTCGCGGGCCATCACCGACGCCTCGGCGGCCTGGGCCGCCTGCAGCGCCGACTCGCCCATCACCGTGATGTACGCGCGGATCTTGCCGTCGAGCCGGGCGATGCGATCGAGATGCGCCCGCACCACCTCCACCGGCGACACCGCCTTGGTGGCGACCAGGCGGGCCAGCTCCCCCATCGACGTCCAGAGCAGATCGGCCATGAGCGCGCTACAGCATCCGGAACTGCGAGGTGGGCTCGACGTCGGCCAGCGGCGCCGCGTTCAACTCGTCGATCATGGCACGGGTGGCCTGTACCAGCGGCAGCAGACCCTCGAGGTCGGCGTCGCTCAGCGTGAGGCCTTGGGCCTGCGCCAGCGCGCGGAGCGCGTCTTTGGTCAGTGGAGCCGGGGTGTCGGTCATGGGGCGGAGGATAGCGAGTCAGGTCACGCTTGACAAGGCCTGGGCCTCCCAACGATCTCCGCTCGCCAGAGAAACTCGGCGTGATCGGCACGGCGCGGCCGCGCGATTGGGGCGAGCCACCGGCTCGCTAGGCGCCGTCCCCTCAGTCGTAGGTCGGCGCTACTTGGCGGCCCGTGTACGGTGGCAGGTGGACGGCACAACCAGCCAACAACAGCACGAGTCCGATCCAGGCGTACCGCATGGTCACCTCCTGGTGCGGGCGAACACCGGCGTCGTGATGATGGCCGCGAGCGACGGTCGCGAAAAGACAAGCCGATGGCCTATAATCCGCGCATGGCCGACGCCAAGGCGGAAGCGCTCGACTGGCTCTCCACCTTCGAGGGAGCCTGTCGGGGGCGCGACTTCGCGACGGGCCGGCGACTGTTCGCCCCGGACGCGGTGGCCTTCGGTACCTACGCCACCGCGGTCCACGGCCTCGACAACATCGAGCGCGAGCAGTGGCGCCAGATCTGGCCCCGGATCCGGGGCTTCCACATCGAAGGGACCCCGACCGTCGTCGCGGCAGATGCCTCCGCCTGGATCGCCGCGGTCTGGGCGTCCGAGGCCACCGCGGCGGACGGGAGCCCCTTCACGCGCCACGGCCGCGCCACGTTCGTGCTCGCGCGGCGGGATGGGCGCTGGCTGGCCGTGCACAGCCACGTCTCGCTGCTGCCCACGCAGTCCGAGAGCGCGCACGGCCGGCCCGCCTAGTTTCGTCGCGCTCCGGTCTAGCCCTTCTCCACGATGTAGATGTGTTGCAGCATGTCGACGTAGATGTTGCCGTCGACGACGAACTCGCCCGCCTTGTTCTTCTCGATCCCCTTCACCCACGGTTTGGCCGCGGCGTAGCGCAGCACCCAGGCCACCGGCACGTAGCCGACATCCTGCTGCATGATCTCCTCCGCCTTCTTGTAGTGCTCCAGGCGCTTCTTCGGGTCGCGCGTGTCGCGGCCCGCTTCGAGCTCCCGGTCGAAGGCGTCGTTGACCCAGGCCTGCCGCTTGCCGGTTGTTTTCTTGCCGTAGAAGGTGTCGAAGTACTCGTTATGCGGGTCGGGGTAGTCCATGAACCAGCGGATCCACACGAACTGGAGATCCTGCTTCCAGAGGCGCTCCCGGAACACCCGCTGCTCGAGGACTTCCAGGTCCGTCTTCATATTTAGCGTGTCGAGCAGCACCGCTTGAACTGCCTCGGCCAGCGGCTTGG
>DATMMH010000399.1:0-14425 GCA_035569855.1 Candidatus Dormiibacterota bacterium | reverse complement strand
CGGCGAGCGGGAGCACGTTGCGGATCCAGTGAGTCCACGAGCCGCTCGCGCCGTGCAGCAGCACCAGCGGCGGGCCCGCGCCCCAGCTCCGCCACACCATCGAGCCGTCCCCGACCGGCGCGACGGTGCGCGTCGCGAGGGAGTCGATCCGCGCCACGAGGGCGCCGGCGGCGTCGATCACGCCCGCGGCGCGGCCGGCGTGCCGAGCAGCGCGCTCCAGTCCACCGACTGCTGGTACGCGGCGGCGGCCTGCAGCAGCGTGTCCTCGCGGAAGTAGGGCGCGACCAGCATCAGGCCCACCGGCAGCCCGTTCAGCTTGGCGCACGGCACGCTGATCGCCGGGTGCCCGGTGTAGTTGAACGGGCACGTGTTGGCGATGAGCGGACCCAGGTCGAGACTGCGCCGGCCGCCCAGCATGGTCAGCTCGAGCGCGTCCTCGTAGTCGCGCGGCTCCTGCCAGCGCGGCGCGGTGAGCGGGATCGTGGGCATGGCCAGCACGTCGACTCCGCCGAAGACCCGGTCGTACTGGGCCACGAAGGTGGGCCGCACGTTCTGGGCTTTCGCATAGAGCCGCCCGCCGTAGTTGCGCTGGAGATAGTAGCCCTGCAGCAGGTTGAGCTTGAGGTTCGGCGAGAACTCCCGCGCGTGGCTCTGCTTGAGCCGCCCGAAGATCGAGATCAGCGACGTCGGATAGTACGTCTTGGCGAAGCTGCCGCCGAAGTGGGTGTCGTACATCCGCTTGCCGCCTTCGAGATAAATCGGCAGCAGCGCGGGCAGCGCCTTGCGATGGAGCGGCACCGACACCCGGGTGACCCGCGCGCCCGCGCGCTCGAGCGTGCGCACCGCCTCCCGCACCGCCTCGTCCACGGTGCGCTCGCCGCCCTCCACGCCGAAGCCCTCGTCGAGGAGCCCGACGCGGAGGCCTCGGACCCCGCGCGCGAGCGCCTCCGAATAGCTCGGCAGGCTCGCGGGCACGTCGGCCTGGCGCGGATCCAGCCCGTCGCGCCCGGCCATGCACTGAAGCGACACCGCCACGTCCTCCACGGTGCGCGCCATCGGGCCCACGTAGTCGATGGTGGGCTCGAGCCCGAACACGCCGGTGTGCGGCACGAGGCCGTGGGTCGGCATGAGCCCCACGATCCCGCACCACGCCGCGGGCAGCCGGATCGAGCCGCCCTGATCGCCGCCCAGGGCGATGTCGACCAGGCCGCCCGCCACCGCCGCGCCCGAGCCCGACGACGAGCCCCCGGTGACGTGCGCGCGGTTGTGCGGGTTGAGCGGCCGCCCGTAGTCGCCGATACCGGAGAGCCCGGGGCCGCCCCACGAGAACTCCTCCATCTTGAGCTTGCCGGTGATGGTGGCGCCGGCCTCGAGCAGGCGGGTCACCACGGTGGCGTCGAAGTCCGGGACGTAGCCGTCCATCATGTGCGAGCTGAACGTGAGCGGCACGCCGGCCAGCGCGATGTGATCCTTCAGCGCGACGGTCTTGCCGTGGAGCGGGCCCGACGGAGCGCCCTTCACCCGGCACGTCCGGATGAACGCGCCCAGCGGATCTTCCTCCTCCGACGGGCGCCGCCCCGGATCGCGGTCGGTGAAGGAGAGCGGCGGGCGCCGCTCCTCGACGCGCATCTCGTCGAAGGCCTCGAGCGCGGCGATGGTGTCCATCATGCGCGCCTGGATCAGGCGCGCCTCGGTCGGGGTGAGATCGAACCCCAGGGCGCGGCCGTACTCCATCACCTCGTCGACGTCAGGTCGCCTCAGCATGAATGGCCTCCGATTCGGGATGCGGGCGATCGGGGATGCCGGTGGCCCGGTTGCGGCTGCATCATGCCATGGACTATAGTTGGCCGGGCCCGCGGCGTGGCGTGCTCGGAACCGGAGCAGCTAGCGACGCCGATCGGGCCAGTGGACTTTCTGGAGAGCGATGGTCACGGTAACCGCCGAGATGTCGTTGTCGTCCTCGCTGGACGACGCGTGGATGGCGCTGGGCCGCCGGGCTACGTACTTCTACTTCCCCGGCCTCGCTCCCGCCGACGGCCAGCGGGCCGGCAGGACCGGCCGCGGCGCCTTCTGCCACGCGCTGGACCTGCCCATCGTGGACCGGCAGGAGCAGACCGCCACCCTCACCGTCGGCCGCGCCAGCAAGGCGGGGCGCCGCGAGCGGCGCTTCACGGTACGCGGGGAGCTGGTCACGATCGCCGGGCGCTGGCGGCTCGAGCCGTCGCCCGCGGGCGTCCGCGTTCACCTCACCCTCGACTACGACATCGCGGCGCCGCTCAAGACCCTGGCGGTGAATACCCTGCGCAGCCGGAGCCCGCTGCCGATCCGCACCGACGCCGACGCCATCATGAGCCGCGCGGTGGACGAGTTCTTCGAGACCCGCTTCACCGAGCACGCGGCCCGGTTCTGCGAGGGCGTGCGCGGCGGCGTGGACGGACCCGCGACCGCGTGATCGTCTACGTGCTCCAGCGGCTGCTCGGCCTGGTGCCCGTCCTGCTCGGCATCTCGGTGGTGATCTTCCTCACCATGAAGCTCATCCCGGGCGACGTGGCGCGCGCGCTGCTGGGCCCGATGGCCACCGACCAGACGCTGGCTCAGCTCCGCCACGCCCTCGGTCTCGACGAGGCGATCTACGTGCAGTACGGCAAGTGGCTCTGGCGCGCGCTCAACGGCGACCTCGGCCTCTCGCCGATCGTGCACAAGCCGGTGATGGAGCTGCTGCTGCCCAAGTTCGGCAATACCCTGATCCTGGCCGGCGCGAGCTTCTTCCTGGCCGTGGCCGGCGGGGTGACGGTGGGCGTGCTGGCCGCGGCCCGTCAGCAGTCCGTGCTGGACCGCGCCGCGATGGGGGCCTCGCTGGTGATCGGCAACATGCCGCCGTTCTGGCTCGGCCTCGTGCTCATCGTCTTCTTCGCGATCGACCTGCGCTGGCTGCCGAGCCTCGGCATGTACTCCTCGCGCGGCGACGGCGGGCTCGAGGATCTGCTGCGCCACCTGATCATGCCGGCGGTCGCCACCGCGGCGGCGCCCGGCGCGATCATCGCCCGGATGACGCGCGCCTCCGTGCTCGAGATCCTCGGCCAGGACTACATCAAGGTGGCGCGCTCGAAGGGCCTCTCCGAGCGGGCGGTCCTGGGCCTGCACGCCCTGCGGGTGGCGTGGCCGCCCATCATGACCATCGCGGGCCTGCAGCTCGGATATCTGCTGGGCGGCGCCGTCTTCACCGAGGAGGTGTTCGGCTGGCCGGGGCTCGGCCGCCAGCTCGTCTCCTCGGTGATCGCGCGCGACGTGCAGGTGGTCCAGGGCGCCGCCCTCTTCATCGCGCTCTCGTTCGTGCTCGTGAACCTGGTGGTGGACCTGATGAACCTCTACCTCGACCCGCGCTCGCGGCCCGCCTAGCCCGCATGGCCACCACCGCGCTGGCCGTGGAGACCGTGGAGCCCCGCCCCCGGCGAAGCTCCCGGGCGCTCGGTCAGTTCGTCCGCGTGTTCGTCCGCGATCGGCAGGCGGTGCTCGGCGCGATCATCATCGCCATCGTCGGCGGCGCCGCGCTGGCCGCGCCGCTGATCAGCCCGTGGGATCCGCTGACCGCCTCGGGTGTGGAGCGGCTCGCGCCGATCGGCACGCCCGGCCATGTCCTCGGCACCGACGAGCAGGGACGCGACATCCTGAGCCGCCTCATCTGGGGTGGCCGCGCCTCCCTGATGGTGGGGATCCTCCCGACCGTCACCGCGGGCCTCGTCGCCCTCGGCCTGGGCCTGCTCGCGGGCTACGTGGGCGGCGCGCTCGACCACCTGATCATGCGGGCGCTCGACGTCTTCTTCGCCTTTCCGCTCGTGCTGCTCGCCATCGCCATCGTGGGCGTGATCGGCCCCGGCATGGACAACCAGATGTTCGCGCTCGCGGTGGTACTGGTGCCGTACAGCACGCGCGTCGTCCGCACCGCCACGCTGTCGGTCAAGCCGCTCGAGTTCGTCGAGGCCGCGCGCGCCCTCGGGGCGAGCGGACCGCGCCTCATCGGCCGGCATCTCCTGCCCAACGTGCTGCCGCCGCTCCTCGTCTACACCAGTACCCTGGTCGGCATGATGATCGTGGCCTCGGCGGGACTCAGCTTCCTGGGCCTGGGCGTCCAGCCGCCCACGCCCGACTGGGGCGTCATGGTGGGCAACGGCCGGCTCGTGCTCTATCGCGCCGCGCACGTGGCCACCATCCCCGGGATCGTCATCGTCGTCGCCGCGCTCGCGTTCAACTTCGTCGGAGACGGCCTGCGTGAGGCCCTCGACCCTCGCGCCCGCCGGTAGTCCCCTCGTCGAGCCCCCAAGGAGAAGAGCCATGGACGCTTCGAAGATCGACCTCATGCTGCGCATGCTGCCCGACGGCGTGAGCCGCCGCGATTTCCTGCGCACCGCCGCCGCGGGCGCGGCCGGAGCCGCGGGCGCGCTGGCGGTGCCGAAGCGCGGGCGGGCCCAGACGCCGAAGAAGGGCGGCACGCTGGTCTACGGGATGGAGGGCCCGTCCGACATCCTCGACCCGCAGGCCACCGGCTGCTGGCTGACCTACCGGGTGACCTTCCAGATGTTCGAGGGCCTGCTCGCCGAGGAGCTGACCCGCGCGGACGTGGCGATCCCGAAGGTGGTCCCGAAGCTCGCGGAGTCGTACACCACCGCCAAGGACGGCCTCTCGCGGACGTTCAAGCTCCGGAAGGGCGTCAAGTTCCACGACGGCACCCCGTTCAATGCGCAGGCCGCGGTCTTCTCGTGGGAGCGCATGTACAAGAAGGACGCCCCGCACTTCTACGCCCGCGCCAACAGCTACACCTCCTACGTGGTCGAGTACATCACCGGCGCGGAGGCGGTCGACGAGTACACCCTCAAGCTGACGTTCAGCAAGCCCTACGCGGAGTGGGAGCGGATGACGCTCCAGAGCTGGGGCGAGCCGATGATGGTGAGCCCGACCCAGGTCAAGAAGACCGGCAACGAGAAGTTCGCGGACGCTCCGGTCGGCACCGGGCCCTTCAAGTTCGTGGAGAACGTGCCGGGCGACCGGATCGTGCTCGAGCGCTTCAAGGACTACTGGGGCACCGCCGCCAACGTGGACAAGCTGGTCTTCCGGCGGCTCGACGACCCGGCCGCGCGGGTGGCCGCGCTCCGTACCGGCGAGGTGGACTTCATCCTGGCGCCTCCGCCGGACGAGGTGGAGGCGCTGAAGAAGGCGAACTTCCAGGTGCTCCAGTCCAACGCGCCCCACATCTGGTACTGGCACCTGAACATGAAGGACGAGAAGTTCAAGGACGTGCGGGTGCGGAAGGCGCTGCAGATGTCGGTTGACAAGGACAAGATGTGCGCGGAGCTGCTGCGCGGCACCGCGCGGCCGGCGTGGAGCATGATCTCCCCCGCGACCGCGGCCTACGATCCCAAGTACAAGCCCTACTCCTACGACCCCGAGAAGGCCAAGGCCCTGCTGAAGGACGCGGGGCTCGGGAGCGGCTTCGAGACCACCTTCTGGACGTCCACGTCCGGCTCGGGCCAGATGATCCCGGTGGCCATGGCCGAGTGGATCCAGCGTGATCTCGCCAAGGTCGGCATCCGCGTGAAGCTCGAGACCTTCGACTGGATCACCTATCTCTCGAAGATGTTCCAGGGGCTACGGCCGGGCCACGGGGCGTACCAGCTCTCGTGGGGCATGACCAGCAACTTCTGGATCGACATCGTGGCCCGCTCCACGCGCCAGCCCGACAAGGGCGTCAACGTGGGCTGGTACGCGAACCCCAAGGTGGACGGCCTCCTCGACACCGCGCGCGCCGAGCTCGACGAGAAGAAGCGCGCCGCGGTCTACAAGCAGATCGACCGGATCATCATGGAGGAGGACGCCGCGTTCTTCCCGATCTGCAACGACCTCAACCTGGTGGTGCTGAGCCCGAAGGTGAAGGGCTTCGTCAACCCGCCGGAAGAATGGTTCCAGCTCTGGACGCCGTGGGTGGACGCGTGACGACGGGGCGCGCCCGGTAGCCGCGCGACCGGGCGCGTCGTCAGGGCTTGGCCGCGTAGCGGACCGAGTGGGCCGCGTGCGCCTGCCAGGTCTCGCCGTAGCGGGTGGCCAGCGCGGGAGCGTGGATCACCAGCAGGTTCTCCACGTTCTCGCGCTCGGCCGCCACCGTGAAGGCGTAGCTTCCGGTGAGCACGACCTGCTGGTCGATCACGATCACGTTGCTGTTGACGGCGGCGTGCGCGCCGTCGAGCAGGATCACGACCCCCGCGCGCGCCAGCGCGTCCGCCGAGGCGTTCCGGCCCTTGCCGTGCTTGCGGTCGAGGAGCACCTCGACCTTGACCCCTCGCTGCTGGGCATCCACGAGCGCCTTGACGATCGCGGGCGAGCTCACGGTCGGGGCCTGGACCAGGACGGTCTGGGTGGCCCGCCCGAGCGCCTCCACCACCGCCTGCGTCGCTCCGCCGTCGGGCGAGAAGTAGACGGCCCAGGGGCGCGACTGCTCGGGCTCGACCACCCGGGGCGCCTGCGCGCCCGTGCTCGCCGCGAGCAGCAGCCCGGAGAGGACCGCGGTGAGGAAGAACCCTCTCCGTTTCGTCGCGCCGGGCGGCCACATGCCCGTGATGATCGCACGAAAGGCACCCCGCACTAACCCGGGCATTTTTCTCCTTCAGGGATTATGTTGGAGACAAGGACATGCATCCCGGATCCGGCCTCTCGAGGCGCACCTTCCTCCTGTCGACCCTGGGCACCGCCGCGGCGCTGCTGTCTCCGCGGGGGTCGTCGGCCGGCGTGCCCCCCGACCGGCTCCTGATCGTCAACGCGGACGACCTCGGGATGTCCGCGGAGATCGACCAGGGCCTCTTCGAGGCCCACGACGCCGGCATCGTGACCAGCGCCAGCCTCCTGGTGGACGGCTCGAATGTGGAGGGCGCGGTCCAGCAGGCGCAACAGCGCCCGAAGCTCGGGCTCGGCATCCACGTGGCGTTCGACGAGCGCGGCAAGCTGTTCATCGACGTGCAGGATCTCGGCGCGGTCCAGCAGCAGATCGACCGCCAGCTCGCCGCGTTCGTACGGCTGGTGGGCAGCCCGCCGGACCACATCGACTCGCACCATCACGTGCACCGTCTCTTCAACGTGGCCCGGCTGTTCCTGGCCGCGGGCCGCCGCTACAACGTCCCGGTGCGCGGCTTCTCGGACGTGGTGTACGTGGGCCGCTTCTACGGCCAGCCCGAGTTCGGCAAGACCGACGTCTCCAAGATCAGCGTGGACACCTTGGTGGGGATGCTGCGGGTCCTCAAGCCCGGCGTCTCCGAGATCTCCTGCCACCCGGGGCATCTCGAGACCCGGCCGGACGCGGTCTACAATCGCGAGCGCGTGGTCGAGCTCGCTACGCTGGCCGACGAGCGGGTGAAGACCGCGATCACCGAAGAAGGCATCCGGCTGATCAACTATCGCGACTACGCGAAGATGATCCGCGAGGCCCGCTAGATTCGACCGCTAGATCCGCCCGCTAGATCCGGATGAAGATCCGGCGGCGGTACAGGATGCTCACCAGTCCCAGCCAGACGACCACGTAGGTGATCGCGTAGGCGAGCGACGCGTCGGCCGGCGCGAGCCAGGGCGCGTAGAAGGTCTCGTAGATGTAGGTCTTGAGCGTCCACGACTCGCCGTCGGCCGCGTGCGTGACCACGATCCAGTCGAGTACGATCGCGAACGCGCTCGAGAGCCAGTAGGCCGCGATCGCATTGGTCCCGAAGACGACGAACGGCCAGGTCCACCCCCGCGAGCCCTTCACGTCGACCAGCCAGTAGGTCGCGGCCAGCACCAGGCAGGCGATCCCCGCGGAGAAGAGCACGTAGGAGCCGGTCCACAGGCTCTTGTTGATCGGGAACGCGTAGCTCCAGATCGCCCCGGCCACCAGGGCGATGAGACCCGCGTCGAAGAGGCCCGCGACCTTCGCCCCGGCCGTGCGCGCGGAGCGGATCCAGTGTCCGGCCAGGACCCCGCACATCACGCTGGCGAGCGCGCCCAGGGTGCTCAGGATGCCCTCGGGGTCCCAGGTCTTGGTCTCCTGCCAGACGTGGTTCATGCCGATCACGTGGAGGTCGAGCCAGTTCGAGAGGTTCTTGTCCGGCTCGAGCGCGCCGTGCCCCACCCCGGGCACCGGCACCAGCGTCATCAGCGTCCAGTATCCGAGCAGCAGGCCGACCAGGGCCGCCGCCTGGCCCCGGACCCCGGTGAGCAGGACGATGCCCGCGGCCAGCAGGTAGGAGAGCGCGATCCGCTGGAGCACCCCGAAGATGCGGAGATGGGCCAGCTCGTAGTGCGGGAAGCCGTGGAGCAGGACGCCCAGGGTGAAGATGATCGCGGCGCGGAGCAGCACCTTACGGAAGGTCGCCCGACGCGACGCTCCGCGCTCCGTCATCGCGCCGAGCGAGAACGTGAGGGCGACGCCCACGATGAAGAGGAAGAACGGGAAGACCAGGTCGGTCGGCGTCCATCCGTTCCACTCCGCGTGCTCGAGCGGCGGGTAGACGTGACTCCAGGTCCCGGGATTGTTGACCAGGAGCATGGCCGCGATGGTGAGGCCGCGGAAGACGTCGAGCGACACGAGGCGCGGGGCCCGCCCCGGCTCGATCGACTCGATCGGGCCGATCGTGCGAGGCTCCGCCGGCCGCGTCTCCTGCTCCAGCATCTCCCGTACTCTAGCACCGCGATCAACGCCCGGCGTGGTACCGTACTGCCGCTGCGCCGGAGCGGTGCCGATCCAGGCCACGAGGAGGCCGTCATGGGAGACAACGACAAGCTCTCCGTCCTGAACCCGGTCGGATTCGCCCCCCGGATCACCCGCAAGGAACTGGCCCCGCGCCTCGACACGCTCCCCGGCAAGACCGTCTACCTGGTCGACTGCCGCTTCGACGACTCGGACGTCTTCCTGAAGCAGATGCAGGCCTGGTTCGCCGAGCATTTGCCCGCGGTGAAGACGGTCTTCAAGCCGATCTCGAGCGTCTACCTGAACGACGACCCGGCCACCTGGGAGGAGATCCGGGCGCGCGGGCACGCCGCCATCGTCGGCGTCGGCCACTGAAGCACCTGCGCGCCGGCGGTCGCCGCGCACGCGATGACGATCGAGGCCCGGTACGGCGTCCCCACCGTGGCCATGCACACCGACAAGTTCGACCGGGTGGTCCGCGCGGTCGCGGCCCAGAACGGGATGCCGGGGCTCCGGCAGGCCTTCGTCCCGCAGCCGGTCATGGGCAAGACCGCGCGTGAGCTGCGGGCCTACGTGGACGGCAAGGACGCGATCACCGGGCGCCCGGTCATGCAGGAGGTGATCGAGGGGCTCACCCGGCCGTTCGACGACGACGAGCTGGCCGCGGTCGAGTTCGACCGCTCCACGCCCCGCATGGTCGACCCGGACACCGAGGAGCATCTCCACCGGCTGTTCCTCGACCGCCACTGGACCGACAAGCTCCCGATCGTGCTCCCGACCGAGGAGCGGGTGGCCGCCATGCTCGCCGGTACGACGCGCCGGCCCGACGAGGTGGTCGGCCGTATGCGCCCCACCCACTTCCGCGAGTCGTGGGAGTACACCGTGGAGAAGGTCGCGGTGAACGCGGTCATGGCCGGCGCCACGCCCGAGTACTTCCCGGTGATCCTGGCCCTGGCCGCCACCGGCGTGAGCGCGCGCGGGAGCAGCTCGAGCTCGCTGGCCACGATGGCGGTGGTCAACGGGCCGGTGCGCCACGAGATCGGCATGAACGTCGGCACCGGCGCGCTGGGGCCCTACAACCGCGCCAACTCGGCGATCGGCCGCGCCTACGGGCTGCTCTCCCAGAACCTCCAGGGCGGCTCGGTGCCGGGCATCACCTACATGGGCTCGATGGGCAACAACTACGCGTACAACAGCGTGACCTTCGGGGAGAACGAGGAGCGGAGCCCGTGGGAGCCCTTTCACGTCCAGCACGGCTTCAGGCCGTCCGACAGCGCGGTGAGCGTCTTCTCCGGTTGCCGCTCCACCGCGTTCACCCTCGGGCTCCGCGAGACGTACTGGCGCGAGCACGTGCGCAACATGTTGCGCGGGATGGATCCGCACACCCCGCCGACCCTGTTGCTCGATCCCATCACCGCCCAGCAGTTCGTCGACCGGGGCGGCTTCCTCAAGAAGGGCGCGCTGATCGACTGGCTGTACGAGACCGCGACGATGCCGGCGGGCGAGTACTGGGACTACCAGCTCGTGCAGAACTACATCTATCCGCGCGCCACCTTCGGCGAGGAGCCGTGGGCCTCCAAGCTTCGCGCCGCGCCCGAGGAGCTGATCACCATGTTCCGGCGCGAGGACATCCAGGTGGTGGTGGTGGGCGGCGAGACCAACGGCTACTGGCGCATCATGGGCTGCACCTACCAGAAGACGCAGTCGGTGGACGCGTGGCGCTAGGGGCGCCGGGCGGTCAGCTCTTGAGGTGAAAGGGCACGTCGACCACCACCACGCCGCGGCGGAAGAGTAGCGCGCCCTTCACCAGCAGCGCGGTCTGGTTGTGGAGCAGGTGCTGCCACCAGCGCCGCGGCATGAACTCCGGGATCACGATCGTCACCACCGAGTGCGCGTCGCGGTCCCGGATGCGGCCGATGTAGTCGAGCAGCGGGCGAAGCATCGAGCGGTAGGGCGAGGCCAGCACCACCAGCGGCACCCCGCAGCCCCCCTTCGACCAGCGCTCCTCGAGCCGGGCCGTCCCGCTCGGGTCGAGCTCGACGTAGACCGCCTTCGGACTCGGAGAGAGCGACTGGGCGTAGCGCAGGGCCTTGACCACGCCCATGTGGAGGTCGCCGACCAGCACCAGCACCGTGTTGTTCACCGGCGGCTCGGCGATCAGATGATCGAGCGAGAGCTCGTCGGCCACCGCCTCGTAGTGGCGGTGGATGGCCTGGAACGCCACCACCAGGATCGGGATGAGCAGGACCACGATCCAGGCGCCGTGCGTGAACTTGGTCGCGGCGATCACCAGGGTCACCGCGCCGGTCACCAGCGCGCCGACTCCGTTGATGCCGAGCCGCCAGCGCCAGCCGGCCCCCCCGTCGGTGATCCAGTGCCGCACCATGCCGGCCTGCGAGAGCGTGAACGAGATGAACACCCCGACCGCGTAGAGCGGAATCAGCGCGTGGGTGTCGCCCTGGAAGATCACGATCAGCAGCGCGGCCAGCCCGGCCAGGATCAGGATGCCGTTGGAGAAGACCAGGCGGTCCCCCAGGGTCCGGAACTGGCGGGGCGCGTAGCGATCGCGCGCGAGCAGCGAGTTGAGCCGCGGGAAGTCCGCGAACGAGGTGTTGGCCGCGAGGACGAGGATGAGGGTGGTCGAGCCCTGGACCAGGTAGTAGAAGAGCCCGTCGCCGAAGAGCCGCCGGGCCACCTGCGAGACCACCGTCTCGTCGGCGAGCGGGGTGACCCCGAGCGCGGAAGCCAGCACCGAGACGCCCAGGAAGAGCGTGCCCAGGATGACGGTCATCCAGGTCATCGTGAGCGCCGCGTTTCGCGCCTCCGGGCGCTTGAACGCGGGCACCCCGTTCGAGATGGCCTCGACACCGGTGAGCGCGGTGCAGCCGGACGAGAAGGCCCGCAACACCAGGAACCAGGTGAGGGTCTGGGTGGCCATCGCGGCCGGCGCGGCCGGGGCCGGCGCGGGCAGGCTGCCGTCGAGCCAGCGGAAGAGGCCGGTGGCCACGAGCGCGCCGAAGGTGACGATGAAGAGATAGGTCGGCACCGCGAAGACCCGGCCGGACTCTCGGACGCCGCGGAGGTTGGCGTAGGCGATGGCGGCGATGAAGAAGACGCCGAGCAGCACCCGGTGGCTCAAGAGCCACGGCACCGCGGAGGTCAGCGCGGCCACGCCCGCCGCCACCGACACCGACACGGTCAGGACGTAGTCGATGAGCAGCGCGCCCGCGGCCACGAGGCCCGCGGTGGAGCCGAGATTCGCCCGGGCCACGATGTAGGAGCCGCCGCCGCTCGGATAGGCGTGGATGGTCTGCTGGTAGGAGACGCTCACCACCACCAGGAGTACGGCGATGGCGAGGGCGATCGGCACCGTGAGGTGCGCCGCCGCGGCGCCGGCCAGGATCAGGATCAGCAAGATCTCCTCGGTCGCGTAGGCCACCGACGACATCGCGTCGGAGGAGAAGACGGCGAGGGCGACGGTCTTCGACAGCCGCTCGTGTCGGGCCTGCGCGAGCGGCATGGGGGCGCCCACGATCAGGCGCTTGAGCAGGCTCGTTTCCATGCTTGCCTATGTTCTCCGCATCGAGCATTCTACGCGCAACACGCCATGAAGCTCTCGGTGGAATTCCCGAGCGTCTCCTTCCGCGAGGGGCCGGCCGCGGTGGCCGGCCTCGCGCGCGCCATCGAGCGGATCGGCTACGACCACATCGACGTCTTCGATCACGTGGTCATGGGCGTGCCGATCGAGGGCCGTCCCCGCGGGCCCTACAACCCCGCGATGCCGATCCTGGAAGCCCTGATGGCGCTGTCCTACATCGCGGCGATCACCTCGCGGATCACCCTCGGCACCGAGGTGCTGGTGCTGCCGCAGCGCCAGCCCGCGCTCGTGGCCAAGCAGGTGAGCACGCTCGACACCCTCTCCGGCGGGCGCGTGCGGCTCGGCGTCGGGGTGGGCTGGCAGGAGTCGGAGTACGAGGCGCTCGGCGAGGCCTTCCGGACGCGCGGGGCGCGCATGGACGAGGCGATCCGCCTGCTGCGCGCCTACTGGCGAGACGCCGAGGTCGGCTTCGACAGCGCGCACTATCCGACGGTGGCGATGGCCATGGAGCCGAAGCCGCCCCAGGGCGTCGGCCTGCCGATCTGGATCGGGGGCGGCTCGGAGGCCGCGTACCGGCGCGTGGGACGGCTCGGCGACGGCTGGCTCGCGAGCCGGGTCACCGACGCGGCCGGCGCGCGCCAGGCCATCGAGGCGATCCATCGCCATGCCGAGGAGGCCGGCCGCGACCCCGCCACGATCGGCCTGCAGAGCATGGTGGCGCCGCCGCCCCGGGATGCGGCGGGCAAGACCTTCTACGCCGACCACGACGCGGTGGTGGCGCGCGTTGCCGCGCTCAAGGCGATGGGCTTCGGCTGGGTGGCGCTCAACGCCACCGCCGTCTTCCAGGCCGGCGCGCGCTCGGTCGACGCCATGACCGGAGAGCTCCAGCGCCTGCACGATCGTATCCGCGCCGAGGTGGGCTGACCCTCCGCGTTGACCCCGCCGCCTCAGGCGATGGCGCTCTCGAGCGCCATGTGCGCCGCGCTCGCCACCATGCTCATCCAGCGCGGCCTCCGGCAATCCAACTTCTACGCCGGCGCGTGGATCAACGTGGTCGTCGGCGCGATCGCCGCGTGGTCGGCGACCCTGCTGCTGGTCCCCTGGCAGGCCTATACCTGGCGCGCGGTGCCCTACTTCGTCTTCTCCGGCGTGGTCGGCACCGCGGGCGGCCGGCTCTTCCGCGTGCTCGCGATCCAGAAGGTCGGCGCCCCGGTGGCGGCCGCGATCAACAACCTGGCCCCGCTGGTCGCCACCGGCCTCGCCATCCTCCTGCTCGGCGAGCACGTGACGCCGCCCATCCTCGGCGGCACGCTGGTGATCGTCGCCGGCACCATCCTGCTCTCGCTGAGCGGCCGCTACGTGGGCTTCCGCGTCCGGGACTTGGCATATCCGTTCATCGCGGCCTCCTGCTTCGGCACCGTCGCGATCGTGCGCAAGCTCGGCCTGAGCACGGCGGGGCCCCTCTTCGACGCCGCGATCAACGTCACCGCCGCCCTCGTGGCGTCGACCGCCTTCGTCGCCGCCTCCGGCAACCTGGGCTCGCTGCGCTGCGACCGGCGCAGCCTGCTCTACTTCATCGCGGGCGGCATCGCGGAGAACAGCGGCGTCTTCCTGGTGCTGCTCGCGCTGGGATTCGGCGAGGTCAGCGTGGTCATCCCGCTCGCGGGCACCGCGCCTCTCTTCGTCCTGCTCATCGCCTACTTCCTCCCGAGCGAGGGGGCCCGGCTCAACTGGCGCGTCGTCGCGGGCGCGGTCCTCATCGTCCTCGGCGTGGTCCTGCTCACGCGCTGACTCGGCTCGCGAGCGTCGTCATCGGTGCTACGATCGGCTTCGAACCCACGTCCGTCACGGGAGAGGACCGTCCACGATGAGGCCTGATCCGGGTGTGCTCGTGTCGAGGATCCTCCGAGGATGGTGCGCGGCGTCCGCCGGGCTCGCGCTCCTGGCGGGCGCCGGCGCACTGGCTAGTGGGTGGGGCCGGCCCGCCGCGGCGATCTGCTTCCTGCTGTGCGGTGGCGCCCTGCTGGCCCGGCGGAACCCGCCCGGCTCCCCGCGGCTCCGCGCGGTGGCCGACCTCGCGGCCGGGCTCGCCGCGGTCGTCGCGGTGGTCGCGCTGGTAGGGCGGG
>DATMMH010000398.1:0-12752 GCA_035569855.1 Candidatus Dormiibacterota bacterium | reverse complement strand
GCCCGCCCCGTGCCCCAGGTCGTCGTTGACCGCCTTGAAGCCGTCCAGATCGAGCAACACCACGGAGACGGGGTGATTGAAGCGGCGGTACCGGGAGACCTCTTCCTCGAGGCGGATCGAGAAGAAGCGTCGGTTGTAGAGACCGGTCACCTCGTCCTTGAAGGAAAACTCCTTGAGCTGGGCGCTGGTGGACTCGAGATCCTTGTAGGCGGTATCGAGCCGTCGGGCGTACTCGTTGATGTCCGAGGCCTGCTGCTCGACCGTGACCAGCATGCGCGAGAAGGACTGCATCAGGGTATCCACCTCGTCGCTCTGCTGGACGTACTGCTGCACTGCCGCGTTCTCCGGGCTGGGGGCGGGAACTGTGCTGCCGGCGGTCGGCGCCGGCCGGCGCGCCCCCGAGGCGGCAGCTCCGGTGCCCGCGTCGATGTGACGGACGACCGAGGTGGCCAGATCCCAGAGCATGAAGCTGCCCGCGGCCATGAGCAGGCCGGTACCGACCAGCATCACCAGCATCCATGGCAACTCGCGCTCCTGAATCTGCGGGTCCAGCAGGGGCAAGGCGTAGGCGTACAGGAGGTAGGCGACCACCAGCATCGGCAGGAACGCGGTCAGGGTCATGGCGACGAGGATCTTGCGCTTGATGCGACGGGCGGCGGGTGTCTCGCGGGCTCTGGCGCGTCTGGCCATGGCGTCGCCTCCAGGATATCGGCCTCGGCCCACCGATGACGCGAGAATTTCGGGCCCGTGCGGGCCCGGTTGGCGCAGCGTCCGGTTCCTTGACGGGCAAACAAGGGCTGGGGTACCGTAGCGGTTCATGGCCCAAGGGCCGAAAGTCGTCAATACTGACAGGCAGATTGACTGCACCGGCTTGTTCTGTCCGATGCCCATCGTCATGACCCGGGAGGCCATGACGGAGATGGCCGTGGGCCATCTGCTCGAAATGCTCTCCGACGACCCGGCCTCCGACGCCGACATGCACAGCTGGGCGAGGCACACCGGTCACGAGCTGCTCGAGGTGACGCGCAGCGGGGCCGTCTACCGCTTCGTCGTCCGGAAAGCGCGGTAAGAACCTTGGCCGAGGCCGCCGAGCCCGAGCGCGTCTACCTCGACTACGGGGGCTTCGCCCCGGTCGACCCGCGCGTGCTCGCCGTGATGCGGCCGTTCTTCGAAGCGGGCATCGGCAATCCCTCAGCGCGCCACTCCCTGGGAGCCGAGGCGCGCGAGTCACTGGACGCGGCGCGGGTGAAGGTGGCGCGGCTCTGTGGCGGAGCCCCGGGTGGCATCATCTTCACCTCCGGCGCCACCGAGGCCAACAACCTGGCCGTGAAAGGCGTGGCGCTGCGCGCGAGGGCCGGCGGAGGGTCCGCGCGCGTCGTGGTCTCGGCCATCGAGCACATCTCGGTGCTCAACGCCTGCCGCGACCTCGAGAAGGCCGGGGTGATTCTCTGCCCCGTGCCGGTCGACGGCGAGGGACTCATCGATCCGGACGTGCTGCGCGCCTCGTTCACCGCCGACACCGCACTCGTCTCCATCGCGGCGGCGAACCCGGAGATCGGCACCGTGCAGCCGCTCAAGGAGATCGGACGGGTCAGCCGGGCCGCCGGCGTGCCTCTGCACGTGGACGGCGTGGGCGCGCTCGGGCGCGTGCCGCTCAACGTCGAGGCCATGGGCATCGACCTGCTGACCATCTCCGGCAACGATCTCTACGGGCCGCCGGGCAGCGGCGCACTCTGGGTGAGGCCGGGTACGCGGATCCATCCGCAGATGCTCGGCGGGGGCCAGGAGGGAGGCTACCGCTCCGGGACCGAGAACCTGCCCGGGATGGTGGGGCTCGGGGTGGCGGCGGAGCTGATGCGGGTGGAGGGCGCGCACCAGGAGGCCGGACGTCTCTCGGTGCTGCGCGACCGGCTCATGGGCGGCTTGCTCGGCCGCCTCGCCGACTGCCGGCTGACCGGATCCCGGACCGCGCGGTTGCCCCATCACCTGAGCCTGGCCCTGCGCGGGGTGAAGGCCGACGCCGTCCTGCTCGATCTCGACCTGTCCGGGGTGGCCGCCTCGTCGGGCTCAGCCTGCGCCTCGCTGACCCAGACGATCTCGCACGTGCTCCGCGCCATCGGCTGTCCGCCCGAGGAGGCGGAAGGCTCGCTCTGCTTCACGCTGGGGCGATGGACCACCGTGGCCGACGTGGAGGCGGTGCTGGAGCGCCTGCCGCCAATCGTGGCGCGGCTACGGGCCCTCGCCGCGCCGCTCGCCACCTAGCCCTGCTCATCCGATTCCCCGAGGAGATCACCATGACCGGATTCACTTGCGTAATGGCGCGCGCTCTGGCCCTGACCGCACTCGTCGTGCTCGTGTCGGGGTCGCCGGGCAGCCCGCAGAGCTTGCCGACCGAGAAGGCCCTCCCGGCCTCGCTGGCGGCCGAGGCCGCGAATGCCGCGATCGACTCCTGCCAGAAGCAGGGCTACCGCGTCTCGGTCGCGGTGGTGGATCGCGCCGGGGTGACCCGGGTGCTGGTGCGAGGGGACGGGGCCGGCCCGCACACGCTCGACAGCAGCACGCGCAAGGCCTACACCGCCGCCACGTTCAAGGCGCCGACGACCCGGGTGATGGAGAACGTGAACTCCAATCCGGCCGCGGCCGGGTTGCGCAACGTGGACCGCGTGCTGCTCCTGGGCGGCGGGCTGCCGATCCAGGCCGGCAACGAGGTGATCGGCGCGATCGGGGTCGGCGGCGCGCCCGGCGGCAACCTCGACGAAGCCTGCGCACAGGCCGGCATCGACCGGATCAAGGACCGGCTGAACTGAGGACCGTGAAGCTCGTCCTGTTCGACATCGACGGCACCCTGATCACGTCACGCGGAGCCGGGCGCCGGGCGATGCGGGGCGCGTTCGAGCGCGTCTTCGGCACCGCGGGCGGCATCGACCAGTACGATCTGCGCGGGCGCACCGACACCCGTATCGTTCACGACGTGATGGGCGCCGAGGGCTGGGAGGCTTCCCGGGTGAAGGAGCGCCTCGACGATTTCTTCGAGGCGTACGTGGCCGGGCTCACCGCCGAGATCGGCGACGGCCGCGACGTGATCACGCTGCCCGGGGTGGCCGCGATCGTGGCGCGGCTCGACCAGGCCGCCGGAGTGGCGCTGGGGCTCGTCACCGGCAACATCGAGGAGGGGGCTCGGATCAAGCTCGCGCCCACCGGGCTGTGGCCGCGCTTTCAGGTGGGCGCGTACGGCTCTGATCACATGGACCGCCGGCGACTGCCCTCGCTGGCCGCGCGCCGGGCGCACGCCCTGCTCGGCACCGCCTTCGACCCGGCCGACGTGATCGTGATCGGCGACACGCCGCATGACATCGACTGCGCCCGCGCGTTCGGGGCGGTCGCGGTGGCGGTGGCCACCGGGCAGTACCCGCGGGGGGACCTGCTCGCCGACCGCCCCGACCACTTCTTCGAGGATCTGAGCGACACCGACCGAGTGCTGGCCGCGCTGCTCGGCGGCTAGGGCGGCGGCGGAGACGGTGACCGCGGTGTCGGCCATGGCCCGGTCTGCTCCTCAGGGAAGCCCGGTGATCGTGATGCCGGAGTTCTTCAGCTTGTAGCGGCGATTGATGGTCGCGAGCACCGCGGTGATGCCCTCGATCGGCCCCGCGTTGGTCAGCGCGCCCACGTCCACCGGACGCAGGCCCATCGAGGTGCCCAGATCGGCCACGAGCTTCTTGGCGGGGGCGTCACCGCCGCAGAGCAGCAGGTCACACTCGATCGGGTGGTCGCCCGCGGAGAGCTCGTGGGCCGCGATGTGGTGGAAGGCCGCCACCACCTTCGCGTCGGGACCCAGCAGCTCCTGCGCCTGCTCGGCCGCGGAGCCCTGGGAAGGCGGTGTGAAGAGCCGCGGCCCTCCGAAGGTGAGCGGGACCACCGTGCTGATCACCACCTTGCCACGACAGGCCTCGCGCAGCTCGGGCA
This sequence comes from Candidatus Dormiibacterota bacterium, assembly GCA_035569855.1. GTDB lineage: Bacteria > Methylomirabilota > Methylomirabilia > Rokubacteriales > CSP1-6 > CAMLFJ01. The sequence goes on along the minus strand of DATMMH010000398.1, from coordinate 8,789 downwards.
GGGTGGCCGCGAGCCCGGTGGCCGGCACGGTGAGCACCACGACCTCCGCGGTGGCGGCCGCGTCGCGGTTGGACTTGCCGTCGACGCGAAGGCCGGGACCGGCCAGTTCCGCCGCCTTTGCCCGGGCGCGCTCGGCGTCCCGCGATCCGATGATCACCTCGTGCCCGGCCTGTGCCCAGCGCGACCCGAGCCCCACGCCTTCCTTGCCGGTGCCGCCGACGATGCCGATCCGCATGCGATCTCCTCGGTCAGGGTTATCGGAACAGATCGCGGGCCGGGTCACGCAGGAGGGCCCGGCTCGAGCCATCGCCGCGCTCCCAGTGGAGCCCGCGGATGATCGCCACCGGCACCCGGTCGAGCTTGCCCATCACCGGTTCCGCGGCGGAGGCGAGCTCGTCGGCCAGGGCCAGGATGGTGGCCTGCAGCACATGGCCGGCCGGATCGAGCTGGCCGAGATAGCTCACGATGGGCTCGAAGCCCGCCAGGCCTACCGCGACGTTGACGAGACCCTCGCGCCACGGGCGCCCGAAGGTGTCGGCCACGATGATGGCCAGGTCGTGGCCGGTCAGCGCGCGGAGCCGGTCGCGCAGCGCCCTCGCCGATCGGTCGGAGTCCTCGGGAAGCAGGCAGGCGGTGTCGGCGTCCACGTTGGACTGATCCACTCCGGCGTTGGCGCAGACCCAGCCGTGATGGGTCTCGACGATCAGGACACCCTTGTCTTTCCGCACGATTCGGCGACTCTCCCTCAGGATGACCTCGACCAGGCGAGGATCGCGCCCGATCTCCTCCGCGATGGCCTGGGCGCGCGGTGAGGGTGTGACCTCGGAGAGGCGCACCAGACGCCCCTCGGTCTTGGAGACGATCTTCTGGCTGACGACGAGGAGGTCGCCGCTCTGGAGCGCCGTGTCCTGACGCCGCGCGGCCTCGACGATCAACGGAGCCAGATCGTCGTGGGGCTCGATCTCGGGCAGGCCCTCGACCGCGATGATCTCGTAGCGCGTGGGCATGACTAGCGCGCGCCGGCGGAGCGCGGGTGGGCGGCGAAGCCGCGGAGCAGCCGGCCGCTGCGCGTCGCCGGGCCGCGCTCCAGCAGGGCGGGGAGGTCGTCGGGCGCGTCCACATCGAGACCGATGCCAGGCAGGTGAAGGACGCGGGGGGAGAAGCCGGCCGCCCGCGCGGCGGCGAGGTGATTGTCGAACGAGGGCTCGCCGAAGGTGAGCGGCATCGCATCCGGCGGAGCCAGCAGCGCCGCGTTGGTGCCGAGGCCCGAGCGCGACGGCACGAACGCCACGCCCGGCGCGCCGCCGAGCGCCCCCGCGAGGGTCGTCACTTCCTCGGAGGTGGCACAAGGGACGTCGCCGGGCAGAGTCAGGAAGTGGCTGGCGCCACGCGCGGTCGCCTCGCGCTGGGCGAACGCGACCGCGGCGGTGTGCCCGCGGTTGCCGCTCTCGACGAGGCACTCGACCCCGAGCGTGCGGGCCAGCGCCTGGACTTCCACGTCGGTGGTGACGATGAGCACGGAGGCCGGCAGCGCGGCGACCATCGCCTCGAGCACGTCCTCCAGCATCGCGCGCGCCAGCTCGCGCCGCTCGGCCGGGGACAGGGCGGGTACGAGGCGCTGCTTGGCGTTCACGAGATCCTTGACCGGCACCGCCGCGAGGAGCGTCACCGCGATCCCCCGGTCGATCCTCGGCCGGTCCGCGACGGATCGCGCGCGCCGTCGAAGCTAGCCAGGACGCGGTCCGCCAGGAGCTCCTCAGCCTCGCGGCTGCCCATGATCGTGGGTGCCGCGACCGGCGTGACGCCGAGGGCCGCGATCTCCGGGCCGAGGGCCCGATCCTGATCGTCGAAGACGAGGACGTCGAGCCAGGCGGCGTAGGCACGCGCGACGCCGACCGCCGAGACCGGCAGACCCGCCGAGGCCATGAGGCGGCCCGCCGGCCCGGAGACCGCCTCGCCGCCCACGATGGGGCTCACCGCCGCCACCGTGGCGGACGTGGTGCGCAGGGCGTCGACGATACCTGGCACCGCGAGGATCGGCCCGACGGAGGTGATCGGATTGGACGGGCAGACGAGCACGGCGTCCGCGCCGGTGATGGCCTCGAGCACGCCGGGCGCAGGCCGGCCGGCCGCGGCCCCCGCGTACTCGACCTGGCGCACGCTCACCTGGGCCTTCTCGCGCACGAAGTACTCCTGGAAGGCGAGCCAGCCATCCGGGCCGAGAATGCGGGTGCGCACCGGCTGGTCGGACATCGGCAACACGGTGGCGGTCACCCCGAGGGCCGAGGCGATGGAGCGGGTGACCTCGGCGAGGGTGCGACCCTCCCGGAGGAGCCGCGAGCGGTGGATGTGGGTGGCGAGGTCGCGGTCACCCAGGTTGAACCAGACCGGCTCGCCGAAGCGTGCGATCTGATCGAGGGCGTGGAAGCTCTCGTCCACCAGACCCCAGCCCTTCCGCTCGTCGATGACGCCGCCCAGCGTGTAGCAGACGGTGTCGAGGTCGGGGGAGACGTGGAGCCCCCAGATCTCAGCGTCGTCTCCGGTGTTGACGATGACCGTGAGGTCCCGGGGCTCCATGCGTCGGATCAGGCCCCGGAGCAGCTTGGCTGCGCCGGTGCCGCCGGCCAGTGCCGTGAGCCTCATCGCCCGACGAGGAGGGACTAGTGCTCGCCGCGGGCGAGCGCCGAGCGCGAGCCGCCGCGACCGGCGGTGCTCCAGAGGGCGGTGCCGCCGCGCCAGCCGAAGAGACCGATGCCCGGGCGGCCGCGGAGATCCTTGGGGAGCTCCGCCTCCGGCACCGGGATGAATCCGTGGCGAACCCAGACGCGATCGAGCCCTTGCGGCCGGGCGAAGACGGTCTCGATGCCCGTGGAGGTCGCGTGCTCGAGCGCCCGAGCGGCCAGCTCTCCCGCGACCGCCACCACGTCCCCCGCGGGCATGTCGGCCGGCGCGACGACCACGGGACCGTGCAGCATCGCCGTGGCGCCCGCCCGCTCCATCAAGAGTGCGCCCACGAGCCGATCCTCGTCCCAGGCCCCCCAGCCGACGTCCAGGCTGCCCGCCGCTGGCGCTCCCGCCCCCGCGAACCGGAACAGCTCGAAGGCCAATTCCCAGGGCGCGGTGAGCGATCGGTACGCGAGCGCGCCGCCGGTGTTACTTCTTGCCAAGCACCGAGTCCTTCAAGGCCTTGGCGAGCCGGAACTTCACCACGCGCTTGGCCGGGATCTTGATCGGCTCGCCGGTCTGTGGGTTGCGTCCCATCCGCGCCTTGCGGTTGGCGAGTACGAGGCGGCCGAAGTTGGGCACCACGAAGACGTTCTTCGCTTCCTTGGTCGCGAGCGAGAGGAGCTGGTCCATCACGTCGACGATCTGCTTCTTGCTGAGCGACGTCTTCTGGGCCAGGTGGGCGATGATGGCGGACTTCGTCATCGATTTTGCCATGTGCTTGCCTCCGTGTTCGAGTGTGAGAGTGAACGGCCGAGCCGTATAGGCCAAGCGGTGTGATGGTCACGTCCCGCGTGAAACCAAGGCCCAATTCTACTCAAGCCAACCCGCCCGCTCAACAACCGAATGACGGGGCGAATGACGGGCGAATGACGGCCACACAAGCCGGGCGAAGGACGACTAGGAGCCGCCGTCGGCGCGGGTCGGATGCAGGAAGCGGAACTTGCCCGAGGAGGCCAGCAGCCGATACGAGCCGAAGCGGGCCTCCGCGTTGTCCACGTGGTCGAGCGGCGAGTCCTCCGCCAGGTCCTCCACCTCGTAGACTCGGAGCAGCTCGTAGGTCGTGTTGCGCTGGGCGGGCACTCGACCCGCGTCGCGAATGAGACGGCGCAGCTCGACAGGTGGCACCAGCTGGCCGTAGGAGGCCCCGGCAGAGGTCGAGATGGATTCGTTGATGAGGGTGCCGCCCATGTCGTTGACCCCGGCGGTCAGAAGGTACTGGGCCAGCTTGGGCCCCTCCTTGACCCAGGAGCCCTGGATGTTGCGGAACAAGGGGCCCAGGTAGAGGCGCGCGATCGCGTGCATCTTGATCACTTCGACGCCGGTCGCGCCCTGCCGGACTCCGGGCACGAGCCCGCGCCGGTACATCGGAGCCTCCTGGTGGATCAGCGAGAGGGGTACGAACTCGGTGAAACCGCCCGTATCCTTCTGGATGCGGCGCAGGAGATCCATGTGGTGGATCCAGTGGCGGGGCTCCTCGACGTGGCCGTACATGATCGTGGACGTGGTGCGAATGCCCTGGGCGTGCGCGGAGGTGATCACCTCGATCCACTGGTCCACGGTGATCCGGCCGCGGGCGATCACGTCGCGGATCCCCTGGTCGAGGATCTCGGCGGACGTGCCGGGCAGCGTGCCGAGCCCGGCCTTCTTCAGCTCGGCCAGGTACTCCGGGATGGCTAGCCCGGAGCGGGTCGACCCGTACAGGATCTCTTCGGGCGAGAAGGCGTGCAGGTGCATCTCGGGCAGCGCGGCCTTGATGGCCCGGCACAGGTCGATGTAGTAGCCGCCGTCGAGCTTGGGCGGGAGCCCGGCCTGGATGCAGACCTCGGTCGCGCCCATCTCCCACGCCTCGATGGCGCGGCGGACCACCTCGTCCATCGGGAGGAAGTAGCCTTCCTCCTCGCGGTGATCGCGGCTGAACGCACAGAAGGTGCAATGCTTGATGCACACGTTGGTGAAGTTGATGTTGCGGTTGACGACGTAGGTGACCACGTCGCCGGCCTGCCGTCGCCGCATCTCGTCGGCCACCAGCGTGAGGGCCTGCAGGTCCCGGCCTTGCGTCTCGGTGAGCCGGATGCCGTCGTCCGCCGAGAGCTCCCCGCCGTCGAGGAGGTCGCTCAGGATGCGGCGGATATCGGAGGATGCCCAGTCGAGCGTGATCGCGGTCGGCTTGTCGGTGTCCATCACCAGTGTCTCCAGATCTCGAGATCGGGGCGAACGAAGCCCTCGGGGTCGATCAGGCGTGCCACGCGATCGCGCAGGCGGTCGTCGAGGAAGGCCGGGCGCGTGGCGTATCCGGGATAGATCGCGAGTCGCTCGCGCAGCTCGTGGCCGGCGGACTCGGTGCGTCGCCTGAGCTCGGTTAGGCCGGGCCAGGGCCGCTCCGGGTTGATGTGATCCGGGGTGAGGGGCGAGACGCCGCCCCAGTCGTTGAGTCCGGCCGCCGGGAGCTGCTCGTACCCGTCCGCCGAAAGGTTGGGTGGGGCCTGGATGTTCATGGACGGGCCCAGGAGCAGTCGCGCCACCGCGACGGTGCGCAGGAGATCGAGCGCGTCCGGCTCCGGCCAGCCCCGCATCGGGATCGTGGCCTTGGCCCGGAAGTTCTGGACGATGACCTCCTGGATGTGGCCGTGACGCTCGTGCAGCTCGCGGATCGCGAGCAGGGAGTCCACCCGCTCGGCGTGCGTCTCGCCGATGCCGATCAGGATGCCGGTGGTGAAGGGGATGCCGAGCGCGCCGGCGCGGGCGATCGTCTTCAGGCGTCGCTGCGGGACCTTGTCCGGCGCGCGGTCGTGGGCCGCGCCCGGGGCCATCAGCCGCTCGGACACGCTCTCGAGCATGATGCCCATGCTCACGTTGACCTCGCGCAGCGAGGCCAGGTCCCGCTCGGTCATCAACCCGGGATTGGCGTGTGGCAGGAGGCCGGTGTGCTCGAGCACCTGCTCGCTGACCGAGCGCAGGTAGCTGAGGGTGCTCTTGTGGCCCATGCGGCGCAGGAAGGCTCGGTGCTCGGCGAAGAGGGCCTCCGGCTTGTCACCCAGCGAGAAGAGCGCCTCCTTGGCCCCGAGCCGCGCACCCGCGCTCGCCAGCGCGAGGACCTGCTCCGGCGTCATGGTGAAGGCGCCGGGCTCGCCCGGGTCCTTCCGGAACGTGCAATAGCCGCAGTAGTCGCGGCAGAGCGTGGTGAGCGGGATGAAGACCTTCGCCGAGAAGCTGATGCGACGCCCGTGCCCGCGGTCGCGGGCGAGGGCGGCGGCCTCCAGCAGGATGGGCAGGCTCTCCGGCGGGGTCGCCAGCAGGGCGGTCGCGCCGGACGCGTCGAGTGGCCGCCCCTCGGCGACAGGCTCCAGCGCGCGCTCGACCGAGCTCAGCTCGAGTACTGCCATGAGGAGACGTGTCTCGGCGTGACCCGGATCATGAGCCCCCGCTCACGAGCCAGACCGAGAGTGCGGTACTGGGAGTACTTGGCGACGAGCAGATCCACCGCATGGGCGAACGCGACCCCCTCGGTCAAGAGATCGGCCTCGCCCTGGATGATGACGTAGCGCAGACGCGACCAGTCCTCTTCATAGTGATCGATCACGATTGAGACGTGCGGGTTCTCGCGAAGGTTTCGGATCCGCTTGAGCCCGGCCGGGGGCGTCCGCTTGGGCTTGGCGTCCACCGCGGAGTAGAGCGCCTGGCCGTCGAAGGCGTAGCAGATGGGCACGACCAGCGGCTGGCCGCCCGCATCCGCGGTGGCGAGGCGCCCGACTCGCGAGCTACTGATGAAGCCAGCTACCGGTGCCGGAATCGGCGGAGCGGGGCTCGACTGCATCGTCGCCCTAGCGGGGCGCCCGGAGGACCTTCGGGCGGACCTCCTTGGCGAAGCGCTCCATCAGCGCGAGCTGGCCTCGGAGATCGGGCGGGGCCAGGTCGAAGACGAAATGGGAAACGCCGAGCGCCTGGTAGCTCTTGATGTGGCGGATCACGTCGGCCGCGCTCCCGCGGAATCCCGGCTGATCGCTGACGCCGACGTTCCCCCGCTTGCCGGCCAGTTCGAGCGGGACCCGGAGGGAGAGTGTGATGTCCTTCGGGTCACGCCCTGCCTTGCGCGCCCAGCCTCGGATGATCTGGACCTTCTGGGCGTACTCGTCGGGCAGGAGCATCGCCGGTGGCCGCATGCCGATGGGGTGCCAGGCATCGGCCAGCTCCCCGGTCCGGCGCAATGCCGCATCGGTGTGCCCGCCGATCCAGATCGGGATGCCGCCCTTTTGGAGGGGCTTGGGCATGGCGCTCACGGGCGGCAGCCGGTAGTGGGCCCCCGTGAACTGCGCGGGCTCCTTCGTCCACACCTCCCGCATGAGCCGGAGGTACTCGTCCGTCACCCGGCCGCGGTGCTCGAACGGGGGCGCCTGCAGCGTCTCGAACTCCTCGCGCATCCAGCCCACGCCCGCCCCCAGGATCAGCCGGCCACCGGACATGACATCCATCGTGGCCAGCATCTTGGCGGTGACCACCGGGTTCCGGTAGGGCACCACGAGCACGCTGGTGCCCAGCTTGACTCGCGAGGTGAGGCCCGCCAGGACGCCCAAGAGGGCGAGCGGCTCGAGATAGCCGTTGGTCCAGTCACCCGTGAACCGACCCGAGGGCGCGTATGGGTAGGGTGAGTTATAGGAGGTCGGGATGACCACGTGGTCGGTCACGAACAGCGAGGAGTACCGCAGCGCATCGGCCTTACGCGCGAGCTTGGTCAGCGCGTCGGGTGTCGCGAGCGGACCACGGCCCGGCAGCGAGAAGCCGAAATGCATGCCCCGCATATTGCTCGCCGCCCAAGAGCCTGTCAAGGCGAGGCCCGGACGGCAACCGGGGTCCGCCGCAAAGAGCTTGCCCGGCGAAGTGTCACCAGCGTGACAGGAAAAAATCCGCCTATGCTAGGCTGGATTCCGTGAAACCTCGCATCCTCGTCGTCGACGACGAAACCGTCATCGCCGAGAACCTCCGTCTGACCCTCGAGCGCGAGGGGCATGACGTGGAGACCGCCGGCAACACGGTAGGCGCCATGCTCCGCATGGAGACGCGCGAATTCGCCCTGGCCGTGGTTGACCTGATTCTCCCGGACGGCGACGGCCTGCACCTGCTCCGCCTGTTGAAGGCGAAGGACCCCTCGATCGAGGTCATCATCATGACCGGGCACGGGTCCATTTCCAAGGCGGTGGAGGCCACCAAGCAAGGCGCCTTCTACTTCGTCGCCAAGCCGTTCGACGCCGACGAGATGCTGATGCTCGTTGGCAAGGCCCTGGAGCGGCGCCGTCTCCTGGCCGAGACGTCGGACCTCCGGCGCAAGCTGGCAGAGCAGGCGGCCTACGGTGAGATGCTCGGTTCCTCACCGGCCATCAAGCGGGTGTTCGAGATGCTGGAGTCGGTGGCCGCGTCCGACGCCAACGTGCTCATCGTCGGCGAGAGCGGTACGGGCAAGGAGCTGGCCGCCAACGCGGTGCACGCCAAGAGCACGCGCGCGGAAGGCCCGCTGGTGAAGATCAACTGTGCCGCCCTGCCCAAGGACCTGATCGAGTCCGAGCTCTTCGGCCACGTGAAGGGAGCCTTCACCGGCGCGTCCACCGACAAGCCCGGCCTGCTCGAGGAGGCGCACCGCGGGTCCCTGCTGCTCGACGAGATCACCGAGATGCCGCTCGACCTGCAGGCCAAGCTCCTGCGGGTCCTCGAGGACCGCACGGTCCGCCGCCTCGGCGGCGCCAAGACAGTGCCGGTCGACTTCCGGCTGATCTGCTCGACGAACCGGGAGCCGGAGGCCGCGCTGCGCGACGGGCGCCTCCGCCAGGATCTCTACTTCCGGATCAACACGGTCACCGTGACTCTGCCGTCGCTCCGCGATCGCTCGGGCGACATCCCGCTGCTCGCCAAGTCGTTCCTCGAGCGGTTCCGGCTCAAGCACAGCCGCGAGGTCGACACCATCGATCCCGAAGCGTACCGACGGCTGCTCTCGTACTCGTGGCCCGGCAATATCCGCGAGCTGGAGCACGCGGTCGAGCGAGCGGTGCTCGTGGCCCGGGGCAAAGAGATCG
>DATMMH010000397.1:0-12523 GCA_035569855.1 Candidatus Dormiibacterota bacterium | reverse complement strand
GAGGACGAGCCCGACATCCGGGACCTGCTCGTCTTCCACCTGGAGCGCGAGGGCTATCAGGTCACCAAGAGCAAGACCGGCCCGGAAGCTCTGCGGTCGGCCCGGAGCAGCCCGCCGGATCTCGTGCTGCTCGACATCATGCTCCCCGAGATGGACGGCCTCGAGGTCTGCCGCCGGCTGCGGCAAGATCCGGCAACGCAGGGCCTGCCGATCGTCATGCTCACCGCGCGGGGTGACGAGGTCGATCGCATCCTGGGGCTGGAGCTGGGCGCCGACGACTACGTGGTCAAGCCCTTCTCGCCGCGGGAGCTGGTGGCCCGGATCCGCGCCGTGCTCCGCCGGACTCGCCCGGTGGCGTCGGCCGCCTCGCTGTCGGTCGGGCGCCTCACCATCGATCCGGCCGCGCACACCGTCACCGTGGACGGCGGCCCGGTGAGCCTCACGCGGAAGGAGTTCGATCTGCTGCGGGCCCTGGTCGAGGCGCGCGGGCGGGTGCTCTCCCGCGAGTTCCTGCTGGACACTGTCTGGGGCTACACCGCGGCCGGGGAGATCGAGTCCCGGACGGTGGACGTGCACGTGCGCCGGCTGCGCCAGAAGCTCGGAGGGGAGGGCGCGCGCATCGGCACCGTGACGGGAGTGGGCTACCGGCTGGAGACCGACCGATGAGCCTCCGCTTCATCGCGACCATCCGGCGCAGCATCGCCCTGAAGCTCACGTTGACCCTGGTCGGCTTCGTGGCGATCAGCATTCTGGCCGCGGGGCTCTACCTCAACCGGGCGCTGGAGGCGTTCGCGGTCGAGTCGCTGGAGACGCGGCTCGGCGCCCTGACCGCGGTCCTGCACGACGAGGCCCGCGCGGCGGTCAAGGCGGGCGGGCCCACCGCCCAGGAGTTCGTGCACCGGGTGGCGAAGCCGACCGGGGCCCGGGTGACCCTGATCGCCCCCGACGGGCGGGTGATCGGCGAGTCCGACCTGGACCTGGCCGGGCTGAGCCAGCTCGAGAATCACGCGGGCCGGCCCGAAGTGCGGGCCGCGCTGGCCGGCCACCGCGGCCGCGACCTGCGCCGCAGCGCGACGATCGCGGCGCCGCTGCTCTACGTGGCCGCCCCGGTGCGCGATGGCGATCGGGTGATCGGCGTGCTGCGGCTCGCCCTGCCGCTCTCCGCGGTGACCGCGTCGTACGCCACCCTCCATGGGGTGATGCTCGCGGGAGGGGCGGTGGCCCTGCTGGTGGCCCTCGGCATCGGCCTGTTCGTGGCCGGGCGGGTGACGCGACCGGTGGTGGAGATGCAATCGATCGCCCGGCAGATGAGCGAGGGCAGCTTCCTGGTCCGCGCGCCGACGCGGTCCACCGACGAGATCGGGACGCTCGGGCGGTCGTTGAACGTGATGGCCGGCCGCCTGCGCGAGAAGATCCAGGACATCGAGCAGGAGCAGGCCAAGATCACCGCGATCCTCGACGGGATGGTCGAGGGTGTGATCGCGGTCGACGGCCAGGAGCACATCCTGCTGATGAACGAGCGGGCGCGGACCATGTTCGCGCTCGGCCCCGCGCGCGGAGAGGGCAAGCCATTCCTGGAGGTGATCCGCAACGCCGATCTGCACGAGATCTTCCGCGCGGTGCACGGAGCGGCCGGCGCGGCCCTCGACGCGGCCACGGTGCGCCGCGAGGTGGTGGTGTCCGGACCCGCCCCCCGGATCCTGCAGGTCAACGCGGTCCGCCTGGCGATGGGCGGCGAGGGCCCGGGCACGGTGATGGTGCTCCACGACGTGACCGCGCTGCGCCAGCTCGAGCGCGTGCGCACCGAGTTCGTGGCCAACGTGAGCCACGAGCTGCGGACGCCGCTCACCGCCATCCAGGGCTATCTGGAGACGCTCCTGTCCGGCGCGCTCGAGGAGCGGGAGAACGCGCGCCGCTTCCTCGAGATCGTGCTGCGCCACAGCGAGCGGCTGGGGCGCCTGCTCAACGACTTGACCGATCTCTCCAACATCGAGCTGGGGAAGGTCACGCTCAGGCGCGAGCCGGTCCGGGTCGACGAAGTGGTGGCATCGGTGCTGGCCATCATCGGGCCGCGCGCGGCCGGCTCGCGAGTGACCGTGAGCGCCGACATTCCCGCCGGCCTCCCGATAGTCTCCGCTGATCGCGACCGGCTCGCGCAGATCCTGATCAACCTGGTGGACAACGCGGTGAAGTACACGCCGAGCGGCGGGTCGGTGACGGTGACCGCCCGCGAGCGGGAGGGCGCGATCGTGGTCGCGATCGCCGACACCGGGATCGGTATTCCTCCCGCCGACCTGCCCCGTATCACCGAGCGCTTCTACAGAGTGGACAAGGCCCGCTCGCGAGAGCTGGGCGGCACCGGCCTGGGGCTCGCCATCGTCAAGCATCTGGTGGTGGCGCACGGCGGAGACCTCCACATCGAGAGCGAGCAGGAGCGAGGCACCACCGTCCGCTTCACCTTGCCCAGCTAGTCGCGGCCCGCCCGTCCCGCGTCACAGAAACTTCACGGCCGAAACGGTACGCGATCAATACGTGCCGTGCATGCTCGTCCGTGATGGACGTCATGCTCTTGCCGCGGCGAGTGGGACGGCGCTCGATGTGGAGTGGGCGCGCGGATCTGCACGTGCACTCCGTCTACAGCGACGGCGGGCAGACTCCGGAGGCCCTGGTGCGGGCCGCGTCCGGCCGGGTCAACGTCCTCGCGGTCACCGACCACGACGAGGTGGCCGGGGCGGTCCGCGCGCGCGCGTTCGCCCGCGCCCATCCCGAGCTCGGCGTGGACGTGGTGGTGGGCGAGGAGATCAGCACGCTCAACGGCCACCTCCTGGGCCTCTATCTCACCGAGCGGGTGCCGCCTGGACTGTCCGCGCCCGAGACCATCGAGCGCGTGCACGCTCAGGGGGGCCTCGCGGTGGCCGCGCATCCGTTCCATCCCCTCCGGGGGACGGCCCGCGGTCACCGGCCGCTCGGCTGGCTCATCCCCGATCTTCACCTGGACGCCATCGAGGTGGTCAACAACGCGGGCGTGTTCTCGCGCCTCTACGACGCCCTGGCCGCGCTGCGGAACGTCGAGTGGGGGCTGCCGGTGACGGCGGGGAGCGACGCGCACGACGTCTGGTACATGGGTAGCGCCTTCACCGGCTTCCCCGGCCTCGACGCGGAGGCGCTGCGGCGGGCCCTCGTGGCAGGGCGCACCCGCGCGCACGTGAACTGGTCGTGGACGGCCGGCAAGATGCCCCGCCACGTCCACATCCAGTCGCGCAGCCTGCTGCGGTTCCTGGCGCTCGGCCGCCAGAAGCGGCCGAGCGGATGGACGGCGACGCGGTGACCATTCGACAAGGAGGCTCACGTGGAGATGTCTGACGGAGAGCAGTTTCGGTGGCTGGAGCGCGGTGAGGGTGAGGCCGTCGTGCTGCTGCATGGGCTGATGGGACAGATGCACCACTGGGAACCGGTGCTCGAGGGGGCCGGGGAGCGGTGCCGGCCCATCGCGCTTTCGCTGCCCATCTTTGATCCGGAGCCGCGGGAGGCCTCGATACAGGGACTGGTCGGCCACGTGCTGCGCTTTCTCGACGCGCTCGAGATCCCGCGCGCGGTGATCGGGGGCAACTCGCTGGGCGGGCACGTGGCGCTGCGGCTGGCGCTCGGCTATCCGGATCGAGTCTCCGGGCTCGTGCTCACCGGATCGTCCGGCCTGTTCGAGCGGAGCTTCACGGCCGGCGTGCCCCATCGGCCGGACGGCGCGTACGTACGGCGCAAGATGGAGGAGATCTTTTTCGATCCCACGCTCGTGACCGATGCCTGGGTCGAGAATGTGCGGCGGCTCGTGACCACTCCCGCCACCGCGCGGCGGATCCTGCGCTTCGCGCGCGACGCGCGGCGGGACAACCTGGAAGCAGAGCTGGGCGCGATCGCGGTGCCGACGCTGCTCGTGTGGGGCCGCGAGGATCGGATCACCCCGCCCGAGGTCGGCGAGCGCTTCCGCGCCGGCATCCGGGACGCGCAGCTGCGGTACCTGGCGCGCTGCGGGCACGCGCCGATGCTCGAGCAGCCCGGGGGCTTCGCGGCGGCGCTGGCGGAGTGGCTCGACGGTACGCGAAGCCGACGGCCGGTGGGTGCGCCCGCCCTCGGCGGCGTTCCCGTGCCCGGGGGCATACGGTGATCGGCCGCCTCGGCGGGCCGGTCCTCGACTGGTGGGCCGGCCGCCGGCAGCGCCAGCTCGAGCGGATCTGGCGCGACCCGGCCGCCGTGCAGGAGCGCGCGCTGCGGCGGCTCCTGGCGGTCGCGCGGGACACCGAGTTCGGCCTGGCCCACGGGTTCCGCGGCATCGGTTCGGTTGCTGAGTACCAGCGCCGCGTGCCGCTGCGTGACTACACGCAGCTCCGGCCGTGGCTCGAGCGCGCGGCCGCCGGGGAAGAGTCGATCACGTGGCCGGGGCGCTGCCGGGACTGGGTGAAGACCTCCGGCACGACGTCGGGCGACAAGCTGATCCCCGTCACTCCGGAAGCCCTAGCCGGCCATTTGCAGGGAGGCTGGGACGCGCTGTTCCGCGCCGCCCATCTGGCGGGTGGCGCGACCTTGCTGGGCGGGCCGATGCTCTTCCTCGGCGGCAGCACCGTGACGCGGCCGCTCGGCCCGGCCGGCCGCGTGGGCGACCTGTCCGGCCTCGTGGCGGGCCGCCTGCCGCTCGGCTTTCGCGGCCTCTATTCGCCGGGCATCGCCTGCGCCGGCATCCGGGAGTGGGAGGCGCGCCTCGAAGCCACCGCGGCGCGAGCCGCGAGCCAGGACGTGCGGCTGCTCTCCGGCATGCCGTCCTGGCTCGTGATCCTCTTCGAGCGCGTTGCCCGCCGGCACGAGTCGGGCGGCCGGCGCCTCCGGGACCTCGGCCGGCTCTGGCCGAACCTCCGGGTGCTGATCCACGGCGGCGTCGCGTTCGCGCCCTACGCCCCGGTCTTCGAGGAGTGGCTCGGCCGACGACTAGAGCGTGTGGAGGTCTATCCGGCGTCGGAAGGCTTCGTGGCGGTGCAGACGGAGGTTGCCGGAGGGCTCACCGTGATGCTCGACTACGGCATCTTCTACGAGTTCGTGCCGGTCGAGGAGCTCGGCCGGGCCGCGCCACGGCGTCACACCGTGAGCGAGGTGGAGCTGGGTCGCCCCTACGCGGTGGTGATGACCACGCCGGCCGGCCTCTGGTCCTACGTGCTGGGCGACACGGTGCGCTTCACGTGCCGCGATCCGTTGCGGCTGCAGATCACCGGCCGGACGCGCCACTACGTCAACGCTTTCGGCGAGAACGTCATCGTCGAGGAGGTGGAGCGGGCGCTGGTGCGCGCGTGTTACCGCACCGACTCGGAGGCCGTGGAGTTCACGGTGGCCCCGCGGTTTCCGACCGCGGAGGAGCCCCGTGGGGGACACGAATGGCTGGTGGAGTTCCGCATCGCGCCGGTGGAGGAGGACGACTTCGTGCGCGTGCTCGACGAGGCGCTCGCGAGCCTCAACACCGACTATCGCACCAAGCGCGCGGGCTCGGTCGGCATGCAGCCGCCGCGGGTGACGGTGCTGCCGCCGGGCACGTTCTACCGATGGATGCAGCGGGCGGGCCGGCTCGGCGATCAGCACAAGGTGCCGCGCGTGACCAACGATCGCACGCTCGCCGCCGCGCTTCTCGCCGAGGCGGGCGACGCGGTTCGCTCTCTCGGGAGAGCGCAGGAGCGACACGACGAGCGCGTCGCAAACATGTGATTTGACCGCGGCGGTGGTTGCGTCGACGCTGCGCTCATGCCATGGACGACGTCTCCGACCTCACGAACGAAGCGACCGCGCTGGCGCGTGGGCGTGCTCGACTCCGATGTCCGAACCCGCGCCGAGCTGGCGCGCTCGATCGAGGCACGCGGCGGCGCGGTGGTGGTGGACTCCCCGCCGCGTGCCGACACGGTGGACCTCCTGCGACGCATGGATCCGGACGCCGTGGTGCTGGCGGCCGAGGACTCGATGGACTCGGCGGACGCCCTGATGGGTCCTCTCGCGCTCGGCGCCTCCGCCGCGGTGGTGCTCCTGACGAGCCCGGTCAGCGCCCGCACCCTGCGCATCGGGCGCGCGGCGGGAGTGATGGCGGTGCTGCTCCGTCCACTGCGCGCCCACGAGGTGGGGCCGACCCTCGACGTGGCGATCGCGCGCTTCCGCGAGCTACGCCGCTTCAAGCGGGCCCTGGCGGATCGCGCGGTGGTCGAGCAGGCCAAGGGACGCCTGATGGTCCTCGACGGCCTGACCGAGGGAGCCGCCTTCGGGTGGCTCAGACGCCGCGCCATGGAGCAGCGGATTCGCATCGGTGACGTAGCGCGCGCGGTGCTGACCCACGAGAGTTGATCGGGCGGGCGTGTGGCGGGCGGTAACACTTCCGCAGTGATCTTGTCATCTGAACGTAACGCGGCGCCGAGTACCATCGCACCGGCGCGAAAGAACGGAGGAGACATGGTGAGGCGCGTGCTCGGGTGCGTGGCGGTAGTGGCGCTGGCGTTGGTGGGTCCCTCGCAGGCGGTGTCGCAGGACTCGGTCCGGCTGACGGGCTCGGGGGCCACCTTTCCCTTCCCGCTCTACTCGGCGTGGTTCAAGTCGTTCAGCACCAAGCAGAAGGGCGTGACCGTCGACTATCAGGGTAAGGGCAGCGGCGCCGGGATCCAGGACCTGATCAATCGCACCGTGGACTTCGCGGCGAGCGACGCGGCGATGACCGACGAGGAGATGGCCAAGGTGCCGGGAGGCGTCCAGCTCCTGCCCATGACCGGCGGGGAGATCGTCCTGGCCTACAACCTGCCCGGCAATCCCAAGGGCCTCAAGCTGCCCCGCGACGTCTACGCCGGCATCTTCCTCGGTCAGGTCACGAAGTGGAGCGATCCGAAGCTGAAAGCCGCGAACCCGGGGGTGGCCTTGCCCGATCAGGACATCACCGTGGTGCGCCGGGCCGACGCCAGCGGGACGACCTTCGTGTTCACCAGCCATCTGAGCGCGATCAGCGAGGGGTGGAAGATGGGGCCGGGGGCGGGGACGACGGTGGGCTGGCCCAAGAGCGACAAGTTCGTGGCATCGCCCAAGAACGACGGGGTCACCGCCACCATCAAGCAGACCCCGGGCGCGATCGGCTACATCGAGTACTCGTTCGCCAAGTTCGCCAAGGTCGAGATGGCGCTGCTCCAGAACCGGGCCGGGCAGTACGTGGCCGCGGGCGGCGAGGGCGGGCCCGCCGCGCTGGGGAGCGTGCAGCTCCCGGCGAATCTCCGCGCCTGGGTCTCGGACCCGGAAGGGCCGAAGGCATACCCGATCGCCACGTACACGTGGATGCTGTTCTACCGGGAGAACAAGGATCCGAAGAAGGCCGCAGCCCTGCGGGCCCTGGTCGAGTACTGCCTGAGTGAAGGGCAGAGGTCGAGCACCGCGATGGGCTACGTGCCGCTTCCCGACAACGTGGTGGGCGCGGTCCGGAAGGCCTCCGCGAGCATTCAGTGATCGAGCTGACCGGCGGCTCGCGAGCCGGTTCCGTCTCCGCTCCGCCGACCCGGTGGGACTACTTCGCGGACCGCGCGTTCCGGGGCGCGGCGCGGGGCGCGGCGTGGCTGATCGTGCTGCTGCTAGCCTTCCTGCTCTACTCGATCGGGGCCAAGGCGTGGGTCGGGATGCGCACCCACGGCGTCGGGTTCTTGATCGGATCCACCTGGGACGTCGGCCGGCAGCAGTTCGGCATCCTCCCGCACATCTGGGGAACACTCTACAGCTCGCTGCTCGCGCTGACGATCGGCGGGTTCTTCGGGGTGGTGATGGCGATCTTCCTCACCCAGGACTTCCTCCCGCCCCGGCTCGCTCAGGTGTTCCGGGTGATCGTCGAGCTTCTCGCCGCGATCCCCAGCGTGGTCTACGGGCTCTGGGGGCTCTTCGTGGTCGTCCCCGCGATGCGACCGATCGCCGACGCGCTGCACGCGCACTTCGGGTTCATCCCGCTCTTCGGCAGCACCCTGAGCGGCCCCGGCATGGCCCCGGCCGCGCTCGTGCTCGCGATCATGATCCTGCCCACGGTGGCCGCGGTGTCGCAGGACGCGCTCCGCCTCGTGCCGTACAAGGTCAAGGAAGCGGCCTACGGTCTCGGCACCACCCGATGGGAAGCCATCCTGAAGGTCATGCTGCCCGCCGCCTCCACCGGGATCTTCGGTGCACTCGTCCTGGGCTTCGGTCGGGCGCTCGGGGAGACGATGGCGCTGGCGATGCTGATCGGCAACTCGAACCAGATCAGCCTGTCGCTCTTCTCGCCCGGCAACACGCTGGCCGCCCTGCTCGCGCTCAACTTCCCGGAGGCGGGGGCGCGCGAGGTCCAGGTGCTGATGTTCGCGGCGCTGGTGCTGCTGTCGATCACCCTGATCGTCAACGTCATCGGCGACCTGATCATGGCCCGTTCCGCGCGCCGGGCCGGAGCCCGCGCATGAACGGCCGGGCCGCCGCCGGGGCCTCCGAGATCCCGGGGGTCGCCCGCCTGGAGCGCTCGCCGTTCCAGGGGCGGGCGCTCCGCAGCCTGGTGCTGACCGGTGGCGTGTGGCTGGCGGCGCTCATCGCGGGGGTCCCGCTGGTCTCGGTCCTGTACCTGCTCATCGTGCGCGGCGGCTCTCGCCTGTCGCTGGAGGCGCTCACCGCGCTCCCCCCGGCCGGCTTCGAGATGGGCGGCGGCTTCGGCAACGCGATCGCGGGTACGGTCGTGATGGTGGGAATCGCGGGGCTCATCAGTGTCCCGCTGGGAGTGGTCGCCGCGGTGTTCCTGGCCGAGCTGAGCCCGCTCGCCCGGTTGAGCCGGGCGGCCCGCTTCGCCGCCAAGACCCTGACCGGCCTGCCCTCGGTGCTCGCGGGCGTGTTCGCCTACGCGGTCGTGGTGCTCACGACCGGCTCGTACTCCGCGCCGGCGGGTGGCCTCGCCCTGGCCGTGCTGATGATCCCGATCGTGGTCCTCACCGCCGAGGAGGCCATCCGGGCAGTGCCGCGGATCACCCGGGACGCGGCCTACGGGATGGGCTGCACGCGGACCCAGGTCGCCTGCAAGGTCCTGCTGCCCACCGCGCTCCCGGGCATCCTCACCGGAGTCATGCTCGCGGTGGCACGGGCGGCCGGCGAGACGGCGCCGCTCCTGTTCACCGCGCTCTTCAGCAGCTACTGGCTCTTCGACGGGGGGCACCCCCACCTGATGCAACCCACCGCGTCGCTCGCGGTGCTGATCTACAACTTCTCGGGCATGCCGTTCGAGAACCAGATCGAGCTGGCGTGGGCCGCCTCGCTGGTCCTCGTATCCATGGTGCTGGTGATCAACGTGGTGAGCCGCCTGATCGGGCGGCCCCGCACGTAAAAGGAGACGCGACCGATGGCGACGATGATGGCGGAACGGAATCGGCGGGAGACCGCGAACGGGATGATCGCGGCGGTGGCGGCCCCCTCCACGAATCCAGACGTGGTGATCGACTGCCAGCTCGAGCAGGTCCACTACGGAGGCTTCCTCGCGGTCCGGGACAGCCACGTGCAGATCCAGAAGGGGCGGATCACCGGCTTCATCGGGCCGTCCGGCTGCGGCAAGAGCACGGTCCTCCGCTCGTTGAACCGGATGAACGACCTGATCCGCGGCTTCCGGCTCCAGGGTCAGGTGCGCTTCCACGGCACCGACGTCTACTCGCGGAACGTGGACCCGGTCGCGGTCCGGCGTCACATCGGCATGGTCTTCCAGCAGCCCAACCCCTTCTCGATGAGCATCTTCGACAACGTGGCCTTCGGCCTGCGCCTCAACCGCTTCAAGGGCAACATGGCCGAGCGGGTCGAGCGGGCTCTCCGGCAGGCCGCGCTCTGGGACGAGGTCAAGGACAAGATGAAGCACAGCGGGCTCTCGCTCTCCGGTGGCCAGCAGCAGCGGCTCTGCATCGCCCGCGCGGTGGCCACGGAGCCGGCGGTGTTGCTGATGGACGAGCCGTGCTCGGCCCTCGACCCGATCGCGACCCGCCGGATCGAGGAGCTGATGGTGCAGCTCAAGCAGCAGTACACGATCGCGATCGTCACTCACAACATGCAGCAGGCCCAGCGGGTGGCCGACGTGACCGCGTTCTTCTCGGTGGACATCACCCGGGGCAGCCGGACCGGCTACCTGGTAGAGTCGGGCCCCACCAAGCAGGTCTTCGAGAGCCCGGCCGAGACGCTCACCAAGGAATACGTCTCGGGCCAGTTCAGCTAGCCGACCGCGGTGGGCGGTCTGACGCGCGCCGGCGGCGTCGCCGCCCGGCTCGACCTACCCGCGATCGAGGTGAGTCTCCGCCGCGTCCAGGTCGCGCCCGCGGTGACGGGCGGGGCCCGGGACCCCCTCGACGAGCGGGTGCTCGACAACCTCCTGGCCGGCTACGCCCGGGTGGACGAGCTCGTCGCCGGCTCGGTGGACGTGCTCGCGATGGGACGGCTCAAGCATCTCCTCGAGTTGAACTCGCTCGTCCTCTGCGGCGCGAGCCAGGAGCGGCGCGTGGCCTATGCGCGCCATCTCGAGGCGACCGAGCGGCGGTTCTACGGAGAGGGCGCGGACGGGGTCGGCGAGGTCGTGGAATGGGCGGCCGCGCACCAGGACGACCCGCCGCGTGAGCGGGCCGCGGGGGTCTACGTGATGATCCTGAGCCGACCGCAGCTCTTCATCGAGGGCAATCACCGCACCGGGGCCCTCGTGATGAGCTGCCTGCTGGCGCGGGCGGGACTGCCGCCGTTCGTGCTGTCCCCCGAGTGCGCGGAGGGCTATTTCGACGTCTCGACGTGCATCCGGGACACCGCGAAGACGGGGGCGGCGCGGTTCCGTCTCGGCGCGCTGCAGACGCGGTTGGCCGCGCTGCTGGGCGAGCACATCGACCCGCGCCACGTGATCGGTTGAGCCGGGCTCAGCCCTCGCGGCGCTCCACGCCCGCCAGGGCGTAGAGTCGCTCCTGGGAGCGGAGCGGCTCGTTGACCGACGCGCGGACCCGCTCGGAGCTGCCGTCGAGCAGGATGCGCCGGGCCTTGACCGTGTCCCGGAGCTGCAGCTCCAGCACTTCGCGCACCTGGGCCTGAAGCCGCGCGTCGAGCACCGGGAACGCGACCTCCACCCGGTGGTCCAGGTTGCGCGGCATCCAGTCCGCCGAGGCGAGCCAGTACTCGTGCACGCCCCCGTTCTCGAAGTAGAAGGCGCGCGCGTGCTCGAGGTAACGGTCCACGATCGAGATCGCCCGGATGCGGTCGGAGAGGCCGGGGATGCCGGGACGCAGGCAGCAGATCCCGCGCACGATGAGATCCACCGCGACGCCGGCCTGGCTGGCCGCGTAGAGCTCCTCGATCAGGGTGCGGTCCACCAGGCTGTTCATCTTCGCGATGATGCGCGCGGGCCGACCCCGACGGGCGTGGTCGGCCTCGCGCTGGATGCGCGCCCGCAGCCCATCGCGCAGTCCGGTCGGGGCCGTGAGCAGGTTGCGGAACGCGCGCGGATGCGTGTAGCCGGTCAGCATGTTGAACAGCTCGGTCAGATCCTCACCGAACGACTCGCGGCAGGTGAAGAGCCCGAAGTCGCCGTAGATGCCGCCGGTCCGGACGTTGTAGTTGCCGGTGGCGAGGTGGCAGTAGCGTCGGATGCCGTCGGCCTCCTGGCGGACCACGAGGCAGGCCTTGCAGTGCGTCTTGTAGCCGGGCAGGCCGTAGACCACGTGCGCGCCGACCTCCTCGAGCGCGCGGGCCCACCGGATGTTGGCCTCCTCGTCGAAGCGGGCCTGCAGCTCGACGAGGACGGCCACCTCCTTGCCGTTCTCGGCCGCATGGGTGAGCGCTACCGCGATCGGCGAGGTTGGGCTAACCCGGTAGAGGGTCATCTTGATCGCGAGCACCCGAGGGTCTACCGCCGCGTCGTTCACGAAGCGAGTCACCGCGTCGAAGGACTGGTACGGATGGTGGACCAGGACGTCGCCACTGCGGATCGCGCTCCAGATGTCGGGGCCGCTCTCGAACGCGGCCACCGGCCGGGGCGGCAGGAGTTGATCCTTGAGCCGCGGGAGGTCCACCGTCGCGTAGAGCTGGAACAGATCGGCGAAGGCGGTGAAGCCGGTGCCCGGATAGAGATCCTCGGGCCCCAGCTCGAGCTCGTCCACCAGCATGCCGAGGAGGTCGGCGGGGAGGTCGGCGTCGTACTGCAGCCGAACCGCGTCACCCATCCGGCGCTCGCGGACGCCCGCCTCCACGCTTGTCAGCAGGTCCACGGTGCGCTTGCGCTCGAGCGCGATGTCCGCGTCCCGAGTGACGCGGATGGCGTGGCACGAGAGGATCTCGTAGCCGTGATAGAGAACCGGCAGGTGAAGCCGGATGACGTCCTCCAGGAGCATCAGCGCGTACTGGCCGGCCGGCGCCGGCAGCGCCACGAAGCGGGCCACCACGTGCCCGGGGATGTGCACCACGGTCAGGCTGGCGTGCGGAAGCGCGCCGGTCACGACGGGCCGCACCGAGACCACGAGGC
>DATMMH010000396.1:0-14993 GCA_035569855.1 Candidatus Dormiibacterota bacterium | reverse complement strand
CGTGATCCAGCTCGACGAGCCGTGGCTCCGCAACGATCCCGAGGGCGCCAAGCGCTACGCGGTGCCCGCGATCAACCGCGCCCTCGAGGGCCTCACGGTGCCGACCGCGCTCCACCTCTGCTTCGGCTACGCGGCGGTGGTACGCCACCAGAAGCCCACCGGCTACTCGTTCCTGCCCCAGCTCGCCGCGACCACCGCCCGGCAGATCTCGATCGAGGCAGCGCAGCCCAAGCTCGACCTGGGCGTGCTCGCCGATCTGGCCGGCAAGACCATCATCCTGGGGGTGATCGACCTGGGCGATGCGGCCGTCGAGACCGTGGACCAGGTGGGAGCGCGCATCCGCGCCGGCCTCGCGCGCGTGGCGCCCGATCGCCTCATCCTGGCGCCCGACTGCGGCATGAAGTACCTGCCCCGCGACATCGCGTTCGGCAAGCTCCGGGCGCTGAGCGACGCCGCGCGCGCGGCGAGGGCGAATCTATGACCGCCGCGGTGCTGCTCCTCGACGATCCGCTCCCCGGCGTCCGCCGCCTCACCCTGAACCGGCCGGAGAAGCGCAACGCGCTCAGCAACGAGCTGCGCGGCGCCATCCTCACCGCCTTGAAGGAGGCCGACGCGGATCCGGCGGTGAAGGTCTCGATCATGCGCGGGGCCGGTCCGTGCTTCTCGTCGGGCTACGACCTCTCCGCCGACAACTCGAAGGGCCAGCCCTTCTACTCGCCCGGCGGGCCCGGGCAGTGGGCGCGGCACGTGGTGGAGAGCTGGTTCACGATCTGGGACCTGGCCAAGCCGGTGGTCGCCCAGGTCCACGGCTACTGCCTGGCCGGGGGCAGCGAGCTGGCCGCCTGCTGCGACCTGGTCTACGTGGCCGAGGACGCGCGCATCGGCTACCCGCCCACCCGGCTCATGAGCCCACCCGACAACCAGTTCCACCCATGGCTCATGGGCATGCGCACCGCCATGGAGATGTTTCTGACCGGCGACGCGATCAGCGGCACCGAGGCGGCGGCCAAGGGCTTCGCGAACCGCGCGGTGCCCATGGTCGAGCTGGAGCGAACGGTCCTGACGGTGGCCGAGCGCATCGCGCTGGTGCCGACCGAGCTGTCACAGATCAACAAGCGCGCCGTCCACCGCGCGATGGAGATCATGGGGCTGCGCGCGGCCATCCGCGCCGGCACCGAGCTGCAGGCGCTCGCCTTCTCCACCGCGGCCAGCCAGGCCTATCGCGCCCAGTTCAAGCGCGACGGCAGCAGCGTGCGCGATCTCCTGAGCCAGCGCGACGCCGCGTTCGGCGACTACCGGGAGCGCGACCAGAAGCCCTAGAGCCGACCCGACTAGGCCGGGACGGTCGCGGGCGGGCGGAGCGCCTCGTCCCAGGGGCCGGGGAAGCGGCCCTTCTGCCCGGCCATCGAGAACGGCCGCTCCTGGTTCCACTGGCTACGGGGCAGCTCGTAGTAGACCTCGAGCCCGTTGCCGTCCGGGTCGGAGAAGTACACGCCGATCGACACCGTGTGGTCCACGACCCGGATCGGGATGGCGCGCTCCTGCAGCTTCCGGTACATCTCGGCGAGATCGTCGAGGGTCGCCATCCGCCAGGCCACGTGGCTCAGGCCGACCTCGTCCTTGAGCGGCGGCGCGGCGGTCTCCCCGACCTCGAAGAGGGCGATGTCGTGCGCGTGGTCCGGATCGCAGGCGAGGAACACCGCCCGCACCTGCTCGGTGCCGGGGACATAGAAGATGTCCTGGGTGTGCAGGCCCAGGATATCGCTGTACCACTGATGCGCGCGGGCGGCGTTGCGAACCTTGATGTTGACGTGATCGAGGGAAGCGGGCTTGCACGGCATGTCTCTGCCTCCAGTCGTGGTCTCGGCGCTCAGGCGGGTCCCACGAATCCGACGTAGGCGCCGCCGGTATGCTCCGGCCCCACCAGTATGGCCTGTTCGCCGGTGTTGCGCACGCCGCGCGCCGGCTCCGGCAGGCCGTGGCTCGTCATCCAGCGCACCGCCGCGTCCATGCTGCTCGTCCGATACAGCACCTGGAAGGGCCCGGGCCCGCGGCGCGCGAGCGCCTCCGCGGCGGGGCCGGGCTCGGCGGGCTGCGCCACCGTGAGGCCGGTCGGCCCCAGGTCGAAGACCGCCATGTCCGCCTTGATCACCGCGCCGCGCTGGACCTTGGGCACCGGCACGCCCAGCACGCGGCTGTAGCCCTGGGCGGCGGCGGCCACGTCCGGCACCGTGATGTACACGCGATCCACGCGCAGCGCCCCGTTCGGATGATCGCCGGCCTTCGCCACCTGTCGTCTCCGCTCCTCGATCGGGGTCAGGTGCTGGATGAAGAAGATGGGAAACGCGCCGGCCGGCTCGAGCTGGGCGGACTTCCAGCGCAGCTCCTGGCCGCCCGGGGTCCGGCGCCCGCCGTCGCGGACGTCGCCCACCTGCACCCCGCGCGCCCGCATCGCGGCCACGTCGGCGGCCAGATCGTCGCTCTGCACCGCCACGGTGCGGAAGCCACCGCCGCGGGCGAGGTACTCGGCGAGCGCCACGTCCGGGCTGCCGGGCGCGACCGCGCTCGCGTCACGGATACTCAGCAGCTCGATATACTCCTCACCGGTGAACGCGATCGCGTTGTGGGTGGCCCGGCCGGTGTGCGAGCCGCCGGGATAGATGTTGAACCCGATGCGATGGTAGGCGTCGATGCCCCGCGCCAGATCGGGCACGCAGATCATGACGTGGTCGACGCGGGTCAGCACGTGGGCCTGTTCTCCTCCGCGCCTAGCAGTGCCGGCAGGGCGGGTAGTCGCGGTTGTAGACGGGCAGCTTCAGGAACTCCTCGGGCTTGTAGGTCCAGAACTGCGAGACCGCGGGGTAGGTCTGGATCACCGTGTTCTGCAGCTCGCCGTTCTTCCGCTCGACCCGGCGCACGTAGATGTTCTGGATCGGGTTGCCCCACTCGTCGAGCTTCACCGGCCCGCGCGGAGCGTCCGGGATCTCGACCTTGCGGAAGGCGGCGAGGAACTTCTCGCGGTCCTCGACGTTGCCGCCCACGAGCTTGGCCGCCTCGCTGATCCAGCGGGCGCTGGTGTAGCACGTCTCCGAGAAGTAGGACGGGACCTTGCCGTATTTCTTCCGGTAGTCGGCCACGAACTTCCGGTTGGCCGGGGTGTCGAGCGCCGCGCTGTACATGAGCGGCGTGACGTAGCCGATGGCCTCGTCGCCGAAGTTGGGCAGGATCGACTCGTCGACGATCACCGCGCCGCCGATCACCGGGAGCTTGCCGTAGAGGCCGGCGTCCCGGTACTGGGCCGGGAAGCGGAGCGAGGACGGCGCGGCCAGGATGACGAAGGCCGCGTCCGCCTCGCGCTTGAACTGGCTGATGTACGGCGCGAGGTCGGAGGTGCCGAGCGGCGCCCAGAGCTTCTGGATGATCTGGCCGCCCGCCTCCTCGAAGGCGCGCTGGAAGCCGCCCACCACCTCGTAGCCGAAGGCGTAGTCGGAACCGAACACCGCGACCTTCTTGTAGCCCAGGGTCTTCGCCACGTACCCGCCGAAGGGATGCGACGGCTGACTCCCGCTCCAGCCGAGCCGCACCACCCACTTCGACGGCTTGCGCTGGGTGAGGTCGTCGGCCGCGATCACCGGGAAGACCGTGGGCATCTTGTACTCATCCGCCTTGGGGGCCAGCGCGTACCCGATGTGCGCGAACACCTCGCCCACGACCATGTCCACCCGGTCGCTCTCCACGAACTTGCGGAACTTGGTGATCGCGGTCCCCGGGTTGCCCGCGGTGTCCTCCACGATCAGCTCGACCTTCCGGTCCGCGATCTGGTGCCCCGCCTCGTCGAGGTACATCTCGAAGCCGTTCACCGTGTCGCGCCCGACCTGGGCCGCGCCGCCGGTGAGCGGGGCGAGGAAGCCGATCTTGATCGGCCTCTTCTGGGCGCCGGCGGGGACGAGCACGCCGACGCCGGCGACCAGGGCGAGGGTGGCGAAGAGGATGCCCGCGACCGTCCGTGAAGTCCGCATTCTCCGTCTCTCCGAAGCGGTCTAGCGGGGAAGCGCCCGGACGGCGGCCAGAATCTCCTCCACGGTCGGGAACTTGCCGATGCCGGCGAGACCGTCCGGGCCGCCGCACTCGATGCTCGCCCAGCGGACGATTCCCTCGCGATCGATCAGGAACTGGCCGCGGAGCTGGGGCCACTGCCGCTGCATCTCGGCCTGGTCGGTGTCCGTCGGCGCGTATCCGTCGGCCTTCGCGAGCGCGGCGGCGGCCTCGGGGATCGGCAACGGCGCGGGCAGCTCGCCGGTCGGATTGATCCGGGTCGACGCCATCTGCTCCATCATCTCGGGGGTCGGATTCGGCTTCGGCAGGCCGTACGCGCGATGGGTGGACATCTCCGGATCCGCGCCCAGGCGCAGGCGCGTCGGACGGTACTTGAAGTAGAGCCGAGCATTCTGCGGGGCGCTCGCCACGATGCCCAGCGTCTCGACGCCCACCGCGCCGAGCGACGCCTCGGTCGTGCCCATCTGGGCGATCGACCGCCGGCAGAACGGGCACCAGAGCCCGATGAACAGCGCGAGGAACACCGGACTCCGGCCGCGATACTCGGCGAGCGACACGATGCCGTCACGATTCGCGGCGGGCAGCGTGAAGTCGGGAGCCGCCTCGCCAGGCCGGATCGGAGCCGGCCCGCCCTCGCCCGCGGAGACGTCCGTCATGGACGGTAGCCTATGCGGGACCGACCACGAATTCAACCGGGCCGCGACGGGCGCCGGCTACCAGGAGCGTCGCCAGGCGGGCTCGGACGGAGATTCGCCGGCGGCCAATCGCGCGAACTGCCGCTGCATCCCGTTCACCCGCGCCAGGTAGCCCGCCACCTCGTGGTCGCCGCAGCGCTGGCCCGGGGTGAGCCGGAAGCCGCGCCGGGCGAAATCGTCGCCCGGGCCGACCCCGCACAGGTGGATGACCGCGGCCAGGTCGTGCTTCTGGCGAGGGGTGGCCGTGACGATCCGCCGGCGCTCGAGGGTGCGCGCCACGTCGCGATCGAGCAGGGCCGCGGTCATCTCGACCGCGTGGCTCGGCAGCACGCGCGTGTAGAGGCTGCGGAACCAGCACTCGTCCTCCCGCACCACGTGGTCGCGCACGCAGTACCGTCTCGCCTCGCGAAACGTCGGATCGGTGATCTGGTACATCCCGACCGCGCTCGAGGCGGGGCGGTAGACCTCGAACGGATTCCAGGCCACGTTCCAGCGCCAGTAGGTGCGGGCCACCGGATCGCCCGAGCCCTCGACCTGGGCGAGGGCGGCGAGCAGCTCGGGGGTGATGGTGGCCGTCGCGTGGCGACGGAAGAGCGGCGCGTACTGCCGCCACGTCTCCGGCGGGGCCTTGGCGAGCGTGCCGCTCACCGGGAAGAACAGCTCGCTGGGCTTGCGGATCACCTGGTAGGTCCAGTTCACCACCGACCACAACGCCACCACCACGATCGCGAGCGCGACGATCCGGATCGCCAGCGGCGCGGCCAGCAGCGCGCGGAGGGCCCGGCGCAGCGCGCGCCCGAGCGAGCGCGACCACCGGCGGGCTCGGGACAGGCGGACGCGACGGGGCCGAGTCCTCCCGGGGACGGCTCTGGCGACGCGCGCGGTGGCCATGAGGGATACCTCGACTCTACGCGTTTCGCCCGCCCAAGCGAAGCGGCCTGTTCCGGCTACTTGAGCCCGACCGCCTCCCGGAAGCGGCGCAGCGTCTGGATGTGATCGGTCGGCGTCTTGAGCCCCATGCCCGCGGTGTGAACGCAGAGGTGCGTGATGCCCTGCATCGCCCGCCACGCCTCCAGCTCCTTGCCCCAGTCCGCGGGCGGGATCTGGGGCAGCGTCATGCGCCCCTCGATCCCGAACTTCTTCGGGTCGCGGCCCGCGGCGCGCACCAGGCCGTGGATCTGCTCGACCATGGCCTGCCCGGGCGCGCCGGGCCGGAAGTGCGGCATCCATCCGTCGGCGATGCGGGCCATGCGCCCCTGGGCCACCGAGCTCTCACCGCCCATCCAGACCGGGATCGGCCGCTGCACCGGCAGCGGGTTGAGGCCGGCGTCGGTGATGTGGTGGTACGCGCCGTTCACGGTGACCAGCTCCTTCGTCCAGAGCGCCCGCATCACCTCGATCTGCTCCTCGATGCGCCGGCCACGCGTTCCGAAGTCCTCGCCGAGCGCCTCGAACTCCACCGGGTTCCAGCCGACCGCGACGCCCAGTCGCAGCCGCCCGCCCGAGAGCACGTCCACCGCGGCGGCTTGCTTGGCTACCAGCGCGGTCTGGCGCTGCGGCAGGATGATGATGCCGGTCACCAGCTCGACCCGGCGCGTGGCCGCGGCGAGGAAGCCGAAGAGCACGAACGGCTCATGGAAGGCGTGGCGGTGCGTGTAGGGCCCCTTCCAGCCCCCCGGGCGCTCCGGGTTGGCGCCCAGCACGTGGTCGAAGACCAGGAGGTGCGTGAAGCCCATGTCCTCGACGGCTTCCGCGTACGCCTTGATGGCGCCAGGGTCGTTACCGATCTCGGTCTGGGGAAAGACGACGCCGATCTTCATGAGCTCCTCCTCACCGGCTTCCCGGCACGACGCCGGCCGGCAGCGATTCGATGTGGGCACAGATCTCGCGCGGGCGCGTGACCCACACGCGCTCGCGCGGCTGCAGGATATGCTGCAGCGCCCGGCGCAGGCGCCGGATGCGGTACGGACGGCCGAACACGAACGGGTGCAGCGAGATCGGGCACACCAGCGGCTGGCGGGCCGACTGGGCCAGCATCTCGTCGAACTGATCCACGATCAGGTCCGCGAACTCGTCCGCGGTGTAGTGGTACCAGATGATGCCGCGCGTGTCGTTGACCTCGATCGGGTACGGAATGGCGAGGAGGCGGCCCTTGCGCGTGCGCAGCCAGACCGGCTGGTCGTCCATCGTCCAGTCCATCACGTAGCGATAGCCCGCCTCCTGCAGGAGATCCATGGTGACCCCGCTGTTGGAGAGCCACGGGCTCATCCAGCCGACCGGCCGCGCTCCCTCGTGGCGCTCGATGGTGGCGGTCGCCTCCGCGATCAGCGCGCGCTCGCGATCTTCCGTGAGGTGGCCCTGCTCGTCGGAGTTGGTCACTCCGTGGCCCAGGATCTCGTCGCCCCGCGCCCGCAGCTTCGCGGGAATGTCCGGCGCCATCTCGTAGACCGCCGCGTTGAGCTGGGCCTCGGCCGGCATCCCGAGCTCGTCGAGCAGCTCGAACAGGCGCCAGATGCCCACCCGGTTGCCGTAGTCCCGCCAGCTGTAGACGCTGTGGCTCTGCGCCTGGTCCGGCGGGGCGATGGCCGCACCCTTGCCGACCCCGAAGCCGAAGGCCTCGATGTTGAGCGCCAGGTAGACGGCCAGCCGCCGGTCGCCCGGCCACGCGTAGTCGGCCCGCGTCGTGATGTTCGAGTAGTCGTAGCGCCCGTGTGTCGGCAGCATGTCGCGGCCCGCTCCTCTCGTCCGTCTGGTTGACCTTCCTGGTCCGGCAGACTACGGTAGGCGCCATGCTACGCGTCAACGACGGCCACCGCTCGAGGTTTTCCCGCTCCTTCCGGCTGCTCGCGGTGACGCTGTGGGCTCCCGTCCTCGCCGTCCTTGCCGCGCCGACCATCGCCCACGCGCAGGCCGGCAAGGCTTCGCCCGGGGAGATGCGCTGGGCGCTCCACGTCACGCTCGCCGCCCGCTGGCTCGACCCGGCGGAGACGGAGGCGTTCAGCACCCCGTTCATGGTCATGTACGCGGTCCACGACGCGCTGCTGAAGCCGATGCCGGCGGGACTCAACACCCCGAGCCTGGCCGAGTCGTGGGCGGAAGCGCGCGATCACCTCTCCTACACCTTCGTGCTGCGCAAGGGCATCCGCTTCCGCAACGGGGAGCCGCTCACCGCGGAGGACGTGAAATTCTCCTGGGACCGCTACAAGGGCGCGAGCGCCAAGCTGCTCCGAGACAAAGTCAAGGACGTACAGGTCGTCGATCCCGGCCAGGTGCGCTTCGTCCTGCGCGAGCCGTGGCCCGACTTCATCACCTTCTACGGCACCACCGCGTCCGGCGCCGGCTGGATCGTGCCGAAGAAGTACGTGGAGAAGGTCGGCGACGACGGCTTCAAGGCCGCGCCGATCGGGGCGGGCCCCTACAAGGTCGTCTCGTTCAAGCCGGGCGTAGAGCTGGTGCTGGAGGCCTTCGACGGCTACTGGCGCAAGACGCCCTCGGTCAAGCGTCTGGTCATGCGCTCGATGCCGGAGGAAGCGACGCGGGCCGCCGCGCTCCGAGCCGGCGAGGTGGACGTCGCGTATCTGCTGACCGGGCCCACCGCGGACTCGATCCGCCACACGTCGGGCTTCCGGCTCGCCGCCCCGCTGGTGAGCGGCGCGTTCTGGATCGAGCTGCCCGAGCAGTGGGATCCCAAGTCGCCCTGGTCCGATCCGCGGGTGCGGCTGGCGGCCAGCCATGCCATCGATCGGCCGGGCATCAATCAGGCGGAGATGCTCGGCTTCGGGCGGCTCACCGGCAACTTCGTGCCGCGCATCTTCCAGTTCGCGCTGGTGATGGAGCCGCACGCCTACGATCCCGCCAAGGCCAGGAAGCTCCTCGCCGAGGCCGGCTACGCCAACGGCTTCGACGCGGGCGACTTCTACCCGTTCCCGCCCTACGACACGATGGGCGAAGCCATCCTTGGCAACTTCCAATCGGTGGGCATCCGCAGCCGGCTGCGCACCATGGAGCGCGCCGCCTACTTCACCGCGTGGCGGGAGAAGAAGCTCCACGGGGTGATCCACGTGATCAGCGCCGCCTTCGGCAACGCGGCGACCCGGCTCGAGCCCTACGCCACCAAGGGCGGCGTCTACGCCTACGGCTCGCTGCCGGAGATCGACGATCTCTACGCGAGCCAGGCGCGTGAGCTCGACGTGAAGAAGCGCGAGGCCATGGTCCACCGGATCCAGCAGGCCATCCGCGACAAGGTGATCAACATCCCGCTCTTCGAGCAGGCCTTCATCTGGGGCGTGGGGCCGCGGGTGGCCGAGGCGGGCGACGGGCGCATTCCCGGCTTCGGCTACTCGGCGCCGTTCGAGGACCTGCGCCTGAAGTGAGGGGCAAATCATGAAGCGCCAGAACATCCAGCCGGCATCG
The DNA here is from genome assembly GCA_035569855.1 of Candidatus Dormiibacterota bacterium. Taxonomy (GTDB): domain Bacteria; phylum Methylomirabilota; class Methylomirabilia; order Rokubacteriales; family CSP1-6; genus CAMLFJ01. The sequence continues at coordinate 5,829 of DATMMH010000396.1, read as the reverse complement.
CTCTCCAAGCGGGTGGTGGGCGGTCACGTCCTCTACTCCCACGTCGTGGTCGTCGAGGGCCGGAAGACGATCTTCGTGTCCGGCCAGCTCGCCCGGAGCCCGAGCGGCGACGTGGTCGGCCGCGGCGACATGGGCGCCCAGATCCGCCAGGTGGGCGAGAACGTCAAGGCGGCGCTGGCCGCGGCCGGGGCCACGCTCGCCGACATCGTGAAGACCAACACCTACGTCACCGACATCGACGAGTTCTTCAAGCACGTGGACGTGCGCATGGAATATTTCGGCGCGCTCCCGACGAGCACCACGGTGGAGGTGCGCAAGCTCGCCCACCCCGATCTCCTCGTCGAGGTCGAGGTGATCGCCGTCGTCGACTGACCCGTCGCCCCGGGCCGGGCGGGCGCGGTTCCGCCGCGCGCGCCGGGGGTGTATGCTCCCGCTGTGAAGCGCGGCCGCTTGCGACCGCTCGGCGCCGTCGTCCTCGTCCTGGCCGTCTGGGCCCTGGCCCTCTGGCCGGCGCCGCCGCCCGCCCGCGCGGCGGACGGGCAGGTCACGCTCGCGGTCAACATCTCGCTGGCCCCCACGTGGTTCGACCCGGCCGAGACCTCCGGCGTCATCACCCCCTTCCAGATGCTCTACCTGCTGCACGACGCGCTCGTGAAGCCGATGCCGGGCAACGCCTGGACGCCCAGTCTGGCCGAGTCGTGGACGCAGTCGAAGGACGGGCTCACCTACGAGTTCGCGCTCCGCCGCGGCGTCCGGTTCCACAACGGCGACCCGCTCACCGCGGAGGACGTGAAGTTCTCCTTCGAGCGGTACAAGGGCGCGGCGGCGGGGACCCTGAAGGCACGCGTCGCCGCGGTCGAGATCGTCGACGCGCACCGCGTGCGCTTCCGGCTCAAGCAGCCGTGGCCCGACTTCATGACGTTCTACGGGACGCCGGCCACCGGGGCCGCCTGGATCGTGCCGAAGGCCTACCTCGAGCGTGTCGGCGACGACGGCTTCAAGAAAGCGCCGGTCGGGGCGGGTCCGTACCGCTTCGTGTCCTTCAGCCCCGGGGTCGAGCTGGTGGCGGAGACCTACGAGGGCTACTGGCGGAAGACGCCGGCCGTGAAGCGGCTCGTCTTCAAGTCGGTACCCGACGACTCGACGCGCCTGGCCATGCTCAAGCGCGCCGAGACCGACGTGGCCTACACCCTGCGCGGCCCGCTCGGGGAGGAGGTGCGGCGGACACCGGGCCTCACGCTCAAGGTCACCTATCCGACCTTCACCGAGTGGCTCGTGTTCACCCAGCAATGGGATCCGAAGTCGCCGTGGGCCGACCGCCGCGTGCGGCTCGCGGCCAACCTCGCGATCGACCGGAAGACCCTGAGCCAGGCGGAGTATCTCGGGTTCGGCAAGGCCGCGTCGAGCATCATCCCTCGCGACTACGAGTTCTACTGGGCGCCCCCCGAGTACCCGTACGATCCGGCGCGGGCGAAGCAGCTCCTCGCCGAGGCCGGCTACCCGAAGGGCTTCGACGCGGGCGAGGTCACGACCGACGTGGTCTTCGCGCCGGAGGCCGAGGCGATCATCAACGGGCTACAGTCGATCGGCATCCGCGCGCGGCTGCGCCCGATGGAGCGCGCCGCGTTCTACAAGGCGGATCAGGACAAGCAGTTCAAGCACCTGATCCGGGTGGGTAGCGGCACCGCGGGCAACGCGGCCACGCGGATCGAAGCGTTCGTCGTCTCCGGCGGTCTCCGCTCGTACGGCGGCTATCCTGACATCGACGCGCTCTTCCGGGACCAGGCCACCGAGACCGACCGCAAGCGCCGCGAGGCGCTGCTCCACCGGATCCAGCAGCTGATGCACGAGCGCGCGATGTTCGCGCCGGTCGTGGAGCCGCCGCTCCTCATCGGCATCGGGCCGCGGCTCGCCGAGGTGCCCACGATCCCGGGGCACCCGTACATCTCGCCCTACGAGGATCTGCGGCTCAAGTGACGCGGTCCGCGGGCCGCCGCGCGATGGCGGCCGCGATCCCGCGGGCGGTCGCGGCCCCCCGCTCGGCGAACTCGCGGCACAGTCCGGTATAGCGGGCCGGATCGAGCAGGGCCTCCATCTGCGACGGAGTGAGCCCCGCGCTCACATGCGGATCCAGCGCCAGCATCTCGCGGAACGGGCGCGACTGGGTCACCGAGGCCTGCGCCGCCTCGTAGACCGCGTCGTGGGCGCGCTGCCGGCCGATCTGCCGGCCCAGCTCCAGCATCAGCGCCTCGGCCATGATGAGGCCGCCCGAGAGATCGAGGTTCTCCCGCATGCGGTCGGGGAAGACCTGGAGCCCATCCAGCAGCACCATCATCCGCTGCAGCATGTCGCCGGTCAGCTCGCACGACTGCACGAGCGCCCGGCTCATCATGATGCTGGTCGTCCGGTCGGCCTCGTGCTCGGTCTGCATCGCCTCGAGCGCCAGCGGCACCAGCGCGCGGATCTGCGCCGCGGCCGCGATGATGTCCTGCGACAGTTTCGGGTTCCGCTTCTGGGGCATGGTGCTGCTGCCCACCGTGCCGGGCGGCACCGGCTCCTCCAGCTCGCCGAACTCCTGCTTCATGAGGGTGTAGATCTCGCGTCCGATCTTGCTGCACGTGGAGGCGAGCATCCCGAGCAGCGTGACGTACTCGGCCTGGTGGTCGCCGATGGTGCGGGCCGGCATCGGCATCGCGCGCATGCCCAGATGGGCCGCCATCTTCTCCTGGGTGGCCAGACCCAGCTCGCCCAGCGAGGCGAGCGTGCCCGCGCCGCCGCCCAGCATGGCCACGAACACGCGGGACTCGCAGGCCTCGAGGCGCTCCACGTGACGGCCCAGCTCGTCGATCCACACCGCGACCTTGAAGCCGAAGGTGGCGGGCACCGCGTGCTGGCCGTGGGTGCGGCCCGGGAGCAGCACGTCCTTGGTGCGCTCGGCCAGATCCGCCAGCGTGGTCAGGATCGCCGCGAGCTGGCGCAGAAAGATGTCGTGGGCCCGGCGCACCTGGAGGAGCTGGCCGGTCTGCGTCACGTTCTGAGTGGTCGCGCCCCAGTGCACGTAGCCGCCCGCGTCGCCCTCGCACGCGCGGTCCAGCTCCCACACCAGCGGCACCAGCGGGTGGCCGGTGCGAGCCAGGCCCTCGCGCACCGCGGCCAGGTCCAGGTAGGAGAGGTGCGCCTTGCGGCCGATCTCGCGGGCCGCCGTCTCGGGGATGATCCCCAGCTCGGCCTGCGCCAGGGCCAGAGCCGCCTCCACGTCGAGCCAGGATTGAAAGCGCGCCGGCTCGGTGAACAGGACGCGCACGCCGGGGTCTTCGATCCGGAGCGACGTGGGCTCCTCGAGCATGGGCGATGTGTCGCACGGCCGTCGCGCGATTGTCAAATGGGGTCAGGTCCGCGGTATGATCCCCGGCCATGGGCAAGCTCGACGGGAAGGTGGCGCTGATCAGCGGCGGGGCGCGGGGGCAGGGCGCGGCCGAGGCGGAGACGTTCGCCCGGGAAGGCGCGAAGGTCGTCTTCGGCGACGTCCGCGACGCCGAGGGCAAGAAGGTCGAGGCGGCCATCCGCGCGGCCGGGGGCGAAGCGAGCTATCTTCATCTGGACGTCACGAGCGAGGCGGACTGGAAGGCGGCGGTGCAGACCGCGCTCGATCGCTACGGCCGGCTCGACGTGCTGATCAACAACGCGGCCATCGTGATCCCGAAGGTATCGATCGAGAACCGCACCGCCGCGGAGTGGGACCAGGTGATGGCGGTCAACGCCAAGGGCGTCTTCCTCGGCACCAAGTACGCGATCCCGGCCATGCGTCGGGCCGGCGGCGGCTCGATCGTGAACATCTCCTCGGTGGCCGGCATCGGCCAGTCGCTCCATCAGGAGCCCGCCTACGCCGCGAGCAAGGGCGCGATCCGGATCTTCACCAAGGTGACCGCGTCCCAGCACGCGCGCGACCGGATCCGTTGCAACTCGGTGCACCCGGGTCCGGTGGACACCGAGATGTTCCACAGCGCCTTCCGCGACCGCGACGCGATGGAGAAGCGCCTGCAGCGCGTCCCGCTGCGCCGGATGGGCACGGTGGCCGAGATCGTGAGCGCGGTGCTCTACCTCGCCTCCGACGACGCCTCGTACATCACCGGCAGCGAGCTGGTCATCGACGGAGGCGCGCTGGCCCAGTAATCGCGCTCCGCGTGTGGTAGGATGCGCCACCATTGTCGAGGCCAGCTACGTGGAGACATCGACCGGCCCGCTCGCTCGCTCAATTCGTAGGCACGTCTGATGCTCGCCCCGGCCGCCCGTCCCGTCGGCCACAGCGTCCAGCTCGAGTCCATCACCCACCGCTTCGGCGCCACCACCGCGGTGGACGACGTCTCTCTGCCGATCGAGGCGGGTGAGCTGATCGCGCTGCTCGGCCCGAGCGGCTGCGGCAAGACCACGCTCCTGCGGATCATCGGCGGCTTCATCGTGCCCGCCGCCGGTACGGTGCGGGTGGACGGGCGCTCGATCGATCACCTGCCCGCGAGCCGCCGGGACATCGGCGTGGTGTTCCAGAACTACGCGCTGTTCCCGCACATGACGGTGTACGAGAACGTGGCGTACGGCCTCCGCGCGCGCCACGCCCCGCGCGAGCTGATCCGCGAGCGGGTCGCGCGCATGCTGGCCACCGTGCAGCTCGAGGCGCTCCGGGACCGCATGCCGCGCCAGCTCTCCGGCGGCCAGCAGCAGCGCGTGGCGCTCGCGCGGGCGCTCGCGGTGGAGCCGCGCATCCTGCTGCTCGACGAGCCCTTTGGCGCGCTCGACAAGAACCTGCGGCTCGACATGCAGATCGAGGTCAAGCGGCTGCAGCGGCAGTTCGGCATCACCGCGATCCTGGTCACCCACGACCAGGAGGAGGCGATGAGCCTGGCCGACCGCATCGCGGTGATGCAGCGCGGCCGCGTCGAGCAATTCGCGAGCCCGGTCGAGGTGTACGACCGGCCGAGCACGCTCTTCGTGAACAGCTTCGTGGGCACCGCGAACCTGCTCGCGGGCGAGGTCGTGGAGCGCCGCGGCGCGGCCTGCACCGTCGCGCTCGAGGCGGGCGCGACGGTGGAGATCCCCGCGGGGGAGCTACCCGCGGGGGAGAGCGGGCTCGAGGCCAAGCGTATCGTGGTCTCGGCGCGGCCCGAGAACCTGCGCCTGTACACGGAGCCCGGCCCCGGCCGCTGGCCGGTCGAGCTGCGCATCCGCATGCCGGTGGGCGCGCAGACGGTGAGTGAGGTCGGCACGCGCGGGGGCTTCTCGCTCAAGGTCACCGAGCCGCGCGAGAACCTGGCCCCGCCGGGCGAGGCGGGCGGCGTGCTCTACTGCGGCATCGTCACGGCGTCGGCCGTGTCCCTATTCCCCGCGCCGGCATCGGAGCCGGCACATCCCTGAGGAGGCTCCACCCATGGACAGCCCCACGATCTCGCGCCGCGTCCTGCTGGCCGGAGGCGCGGTCCTCGCCACCACCACGTTCCTCCCATGGCCCGCCCGCGCGGCCGGCCGCATCGTCACGCCCGCCTACCCGGGCCCGTGGGAGGAGGCCTATCGCGCGGTGGTACTGCCCGCGGTGAAGAAGACCGCGGACGTGGACACCGTCATCACGCCGCTCCTCGCGCTGGACCAGGTGGCGAAGGTCAAGGCCTCGCGCGCGACTCCGCCGCTCGACGTCTTCATGCTCGATCCGGGCCCCGCGGTGGTGGCCAGCGAGGACGGGCTGGTCGACAAGTTCGATCCTGCGCGCTGCAAGAACATCGCAAATCTCCAGAAGTCGTTCTACGATGACTGGGGCGTCGCGGTGGCCGCGCAGATCGT
>DATMMH010000395.1:0-3286 GCA_035569855.1 Candidatus Dormiibacterota bacterium | reverse complement strand
ACCGAGACGCCCAGGAGCACCAGCAGCGACTGCCAGAGCCGGCGCGTCAGGTACGACCTCACGAGGCGACGCGCTCCAATCGGGCCACCGCCTCGATGTGCGGGGTGTGCGGGAACATGTCCACCGGCTGCACCCACTCGAGGCGGTAGCCGCCGCGCACCAGCTCACCCAGGTCGCGCGCCAGCGTGGTCGGGTTGCACGACACGTAGACGATGCGGCGGGCCCCGAGCATCGCCAGCGCGTGGAGCGCCTTCGGATGGAAGCCGGCGCGGGGCGGATCGGCCACCACCACCTCCGCGGTCACGCCCTTCGCGATCAGCGACGGCAGCACGAAGCGCACCTCGCCGCAGAGGAATGTGCAGTTGGTGATCCCGTTGGCCGCCGCGTTCTTGCCCGCGTCGTCCACCGCGGCCTGCGCGAGCTCGACGCCGTACACCCAGCGCGAGCGCCGGGCCAGGAGCAGGCTGATCGTCCCGGTGCCCGAGTACAGGTCGAACACGGTCTCGGCGCCGGTGAGCGCGGTGGACTCGACGACCAGGTCGAAGAGGCGCTCCGCCTGCCGGGTGTTGGTCTGGAAGAACGAGTTGGCCGAGACCTGGAACGTGAGCCCGCCCACTCCCTCGCGGATGTGATCGCGGCCGCCCAGCAGATGCTCCTCCACCCCGACCGCCACGCTGGCCTTCTTCGGGTTCACGTTCATCACCACGCTCGTGGTGCCGGGCACGCGGGCGGCGAGGCGCTCGGCCAGCGGGGCCAGCTCCGAGACCGCGGGCGCCGAGGTCACCACGTTGGTCATCAACTCGCCGGTGTGCTGGCCCTCGCGCAGCATCAGGAAGCGGAGGAGCCCCTCGCCGCTGTCCTGCTCGTACACCGAGAGCCCGCGCTCGGCGAAGAAGGCGCGGGCCTCGGTGAGCAGCGCGTTCATCTTGTCCGACTGCAGGAGGCAGCGCTCGATGTCGAGCACCGAGTCGTAGCGATCGGCCTCGTGCAGCCCGACCAGCATGTCTCCGGCCGTGTCCCGGCGCGCCCGGGCGACCGTGAACTCCATCTTGTTGCGATAGCCGAAGGTCTCCCGGGCGCCGATGATCGGACGCAGCTCCACGTCGCGCAGGCCCCCGAGCCGTTCCAGCGCGTCGGCCACCTGCTTGGACTTGTAGGCGAGCTGCGCCGGGTAGGCCACGTGTTGGAGACGGCAGCCGCCGCACCGTCCGAAATATGGGCAGGGCGCCTCGACGCGCTGGGGCGAGGGCTCCTCGACCGACTCGATCGCGCCGCGCCCGAAGCGGGAGCGGACCTGCACCAGGCGCACCCGCAGCCGGTCCCCCGGAAGGCCCCCGGGCACGAAGACCACGTATCCATCGGCGCGCCCGACGCCCTCGCCCCCGAACGCGAGGTCGTCGATCGTCAGGGACAGAATCTCCCCGCGCTTGGGTCGAGCCATGGTAGCGACACTATAAATGTCCGTCCGATTGGAGTCAATTTGCCCAGGCTCACCGCGCGCCCGCGCCGCGCGAGCCGTGTTCCGGACCGGTTGAATGTGGCGGCCGGATAGGCGGTCAAGTATCATGGAAGCGCGATGCGGAGCGCCAAGGGTTCGGCTCGCTCATCCTTTCCCATCCGAGTGGGCAATCTCCTGACCGCGGCACTGCCCGCCCTCGACGAGCGGCTGCTGGCGGAGCGGATTCGCCGCGACTGGAGCCGGGCGGTGGGCGCCGAGCTGGCCCGTCGCGCCCGTCCCGGCGAGCTGCGCGCGGGCGTCCTCACCGTGAACGTCGACAACTCTCCCTGGCTGCAGGAGCTATCCATGCGATCCTCGGAAGTCCTCAACGCGGTCCAATCTCATTTCGGCCCTACCGTGACCGCCCTGCGGGTCAATCTGAGCGGCCCCACCCCGGTGGAGCGCCCGGCGTCCCGTCGCGCGGCGGCGCGGCCCGAGCCGGCGCGACTCGACGCCCAGGAGCACGCGATGGTCGAGCAGGCGACCGCCCCGGTGCGCGATGCGGCGCTCGCCTCCGCCGTGCGCCGCGTGATGACCAAGGACCTGATCGCGCGCCGCGCGCGTACGCTCACGCTGCTGCTCGGCGCCATCGGGCTGGCCGGCGCGCTCGCGGGATGCGCCACCACCGACAGCGGTCAGGCCGAGTCCGGGCCGTCGCTCGCCCAGCCCCTGCCGGGCCGGCGCGCGGTCGGGGCGCAGGGCGAAGCGTACGACCACTACGTCATCGCCCAGATGGAAGCTCGCGCGGGCCGCCTACCTCAGGCCATCGCCCAGCTCCGCGAGGCCATCAAGGCCGATCCCAACACCGCGACGCTCTGGATCCAGCTCTCGCAGTGGCTGATCCGCAGCAACGACACCGCGGGCGCCTTCACCGCCGCCCAGAAGGCCATCGCGCTCGAGCCCGACAACCCGAGCGCGTACATGACCCTCGCCGATCTCTACAAGCGGCAGCGGAAGATGCCGGAGGCGGAGGCCGCGCTCGAGAAGGCGGTGGCGCTCGATCCCCAGACCCCGGACGGCTACCTGGCCCTGGCCCAGCTCCACTTCGAGCAGAAGAACTACGACAAGGCGCGCGCGGTGCTGCGACGGCTGGTGACCGCGCGGCCCAACCTCTCGCAGGGCTACTACCTGCTCGGGCGCATCGGCATCGAGAACGAGCAGTGGGACGACGCGCTCACCAACCTGCGGCGCGCGGTAGATCTGGATCCGGACCACGACGGCGCCTGGTCCGCGCTCGGCTTCGTCTACGAGGCCCAGAACAAGCTCGACGACGCGGTCAACGTCTACAAGGAAGCGCTGAAGGCGAATCCGGACAACGCGGCCTTCGTGGAGCGCCTGGGCGATCTGCTCGCCAAGCTCGGCCGCTACGGCGAGGCCCAGAGCGAGATCGAGTCGTTGGTGGAGTCGCTGCCCCGCGACCCGCGGGTGTGGCTCAAGCTCGGGGCGATCCACTACGAGCAGAAGCAGTACGACAAGGCGGTGGCCGCCTTCCGCCAGGCGGTGCAGCTCGAGCCCGGCAACATGCGCACGCGCTACTACCTCGCCACCGCGCTGATGGACGCGGGCAAGGACGACGAGGCGCGCGGCGAGCTCGAGAAGATCCTCCAGGCCGATCCGCGCTCGGTGGACGCCCGCGTGCAGCTCGGCTTCCTCTACGGCCGGGCCAAGCGCTACGACGACGCGGTGGCGGTCCTCCAGGAGGCGGTGAACATCGAGCCCAAGCGGCCCGAGCTCTTCCTCTATCTCGGCACCGCGCTCCAGCGGGCCAACCAGTACGACCGGGCCGCC
>DATMMH010000394.1:0-6815 GCA_035569855.1 Candidatus Dormiibacterota bacterium | reverse complement strand
GGTGGTCTCGACCGCGCGCAAGATCCTGGCCCTGCCGGATCTACGCCGCTTCCTCGGCGCGTACTTCCTCTACGAGGACGGGGTCAACACGGTCGTCGCGTTCTCGGCGATCTTCGCGGCCCAGACCCTCAGGTTCTCGATGGAGCGCCTCATCCCGCTCTACATCGTCGTCCAGGTCTCGGCGCTGCTCGGCGCGCTGGCGTGGGCCTGGCCCACCGATCACCTGGGCCCGCGGCGGGTGGTGATCATCACGCTCGTCCAGTGGTCGGCCATCGTGGTCGCCGCGTACTTCGTCCAGACCCAGGCGCAGTTCTGGGTGCTCGCGGTGATGGCGGGCACCGGCCTCGGCGCGGTGCAGGCGGCGAGCCGCGCGTTCCTCGTGCGCCTGGCGCCCAAGGGGATGGAGGCCGAGCTGTTCGGCTTCTACTCACTCTGCGGCAAGAGTTCGGCGGTGATCGGGCCGCTCGTCCTGGGCGGCATCTCCCACGCCGCCGGCGGCAATCAGCGGGCCGGCATCCTCGCCATCGGCGCGTTCTTCATCGTCGGGCTCCTCTTGCTGGGACGGGTGAAGGGCGGAGGGCCGGTGGCCCGGAGCACCACGGGTAGCGGTGCCTTGACACCCACCCCCGACGGAGCGTAAGGTTGGCGCGTGGTTTCCACCATCGCGCTCGGAGCTGATCACGCCGGGTACGGGCTCAAGGAAGCCCTCAAGGGCTGGCTCATAAACCACGGCTACCAGGTCCTCGACCTGGGCACGCACTCCACCGACTCGGTGGACTACCCCGACTACGCCGCGCTCGTGGGCGAGTCCGTGGTCGATCACAAGGTCGAGCGCGGCCTCCTCGTCTGCGGCACCGGCATCGGCATGTCGATGGCCGCGAACAAGGTGCCGGGCGTGCGCGCCGCGCTGTGCGCGGATCTCTACACCGCGCGCATGAGCCGCGAGCACAACGACGCCAACGTGCTGGTGCTGGGCGGCCGGCTCATGGGCGCGGACATGGCCGCCGACATCCTGGAGGCGTGGCTCGCGACCGACTTCGCGGGTGGCCGCCACGCGCGTCGGGTGGACAAGCTCGCGGACATCGAGCAGCGACACGCGGGCGACCGCGCGCTACCCCCGGGCGACCGCGCGCTACCCCGGCCATGACCCGGCTCGAGCAGGTCGATCCCGACATCGCCAAGGTCATCCGGGCCGAGACCGAGCGCCAGGCCCGCAACCTCGAGCTGATCGCGTCCGAGAACTTCGTCTCGGAGGCGGTGCTGGAGGCGGTCGGCTCGGTCATGACCAACAAGTACGCCGAGGGTTACCCGGGCAAGCGCTACTACGGCGGCTGCGAGTTCGTGGACATCGCCGAGGAGCTGGCCATCGCCCGCGGCAAGGAGCTCTTCGGCGCCGAGCACGTCAACGTCCAGCCGCACTCGGGCTCGCAGGCCAACATGGCGGTGTACTTCACCCTGCTCAAGCCGGGCGACACGGTGCTGGGCCCGAACCTGTCCCACGGGGGCCACCTGACCGCGGGCAGCCCGATCAACTTCTCCGGGCGCCTCTACCACATCGTGCCCTACGGCGTTCGCAAGGACACCGAGCTCATCGATCTCGACCAGGTGCGCGATCTGGCCCGGCAGCACCGGCCGAAGCTCATCATCGCGGGCGGCTCCGCGTTTCCGCGCGCCATCGAGTTCAGGCCGTTCCGGGAGATCGCCGACGAGGTGGGCGCGGCGCTGATGGCCGACATCGCGCATCCCGCCGGCCTGGTCGCGGCGGGCCTGCATCCCTCACCGGTGCCCTTCGCGGACTTCGTCACCACCACCACCCACAAGACGCTCCGGGGACCGCGCGGCGGCATGGTGATGTGCCGGGCCCAGTACGCCAAGGACCTCGACCGTACGGTGCTGCCCGGCATCCAGGGCGGCCCCCTCATGCACGTGATCGCGGCGAAGGCGGTGGCCTTCCGCGAGGCGCAGACGCCGGAGTGGCGCGCGTACCAGGGGCAGATCGTCCGGAACGCGAAGGCCCTCGCCGAGGCGCTCGCGACCCGCGGATTCCGGCTCGTCTCGGGCGGCACCGACACCCACCTGATCCTGGTGGATCTCACCTCGCGCAACGTCACCGGCAAGGACGCGCAGGAGACGCTCGATCGCGCGTGGATCACCGTGAACAAGAACGGCATCCCCTTCGACACGAAGGGCCCGATGGTCACCAGCGGCATCCGCATCGGCACGCCCGCGGTGACCACCCGCGGGATGAAGGAGCCGGAGATGGCGCGCATCGCCGAGTTCATCGATCGCGTGCTGACCCGCGCCGGAGACGGGGCGGTGGAGGCGGCGGTGCGGGCGCAGGTGCAGGAGCTGACCGGGCAGTTCCCCCTCTACGCGGAGCGCCTGAAGTGAAGTGCCCCTTCTGCGGCCACACCGAGGACCGGGTCGTGGACTCCCGCGTCGGCCGTGACGGCGAGTTCATCCGCCGCCGGCGCGCCTGTCTCAAGTGCAACCGACGCTACACCACCTACGAGTACATCGAGGACGTGCTGCCCCACGTGGTCAAGCGTGACGGGCGGCGTGAGCCCTTCGACCGCCAGAAGCTGCGCGGCTCGAGCCTAAAGTCGTGCGAGAAGCGCTCGGTGGGCGTGCAGGCGGTGGACGACGTGGTGGCCGACATCGAGGCCAAGCTGCACGATCGGGCCGAGAAGGAGATCACGAGCCTCGAGCTGGGCGAGATCGTGATGGAGCACCTGCAGAAGCTGGACCAGGTGGCCTACGTGCGGTTCGCCTCGGTGTATCGCCAGTTCAAGGACATCTCCCAGTTCATGGACGAGGTGAAGCACCTGATCAAGGACGACAAGCCCGCCAAGCCGGCGTCCGCGAAGGCTCCCAAGGCCGCGTCCAAGCGGTAGCCCGTTTCACCGTCTGCCCGCTTCACCTTCTTGTCGTCAGCGCCACTCCCGCGATCACCCCGGCGGCCCCCAGCAGGTGATACCACCGGATCGTCTCGCCCAGCAGGAGCCACGAGAGTCCGAGCACCAGGAAGGGAACCACGTTCATGAACACCGAGGCCCGGCCGGGCCCCACCGTCCGCACCGCCTGGTAGAACCCGATGTGGCTCGGCGTCCCGAGCAGCGCGCTGTAGAGCACGACGGTGACGCCGACCCATGAGACGGCGGCCAGGCTGTGCCACGGCCGCTCGAAGAGGGCCAGCGGGAACAGCGCCGCCGCCGAGACGAGGTGCACGCCGGCCAGCATCTGGAGCGGCGAGAGTGTGGAGCGGTTGGCCCGGCTGTAGAGCGTGTAGGCCACCCAGAGCAGCTGCGAGGCCAGGATGATGACGTCGCCGCGGTTGACCGAGAGCGTGCGCAGGACCTCGAGGGAGCCGCGGGCGATCGTGAGCACGACCGCCGCCGTGGTCAGCGCGATCCCGATCAGGTTGATGGGTGAGAGCCGATCGCGCAGCCAGGCCGAGGCGGTCAGCGCGACCACCACCGGCGACGCCGCGCCCAGGATGCCCGCGTTGGCCGGGGTGGTGGAGCGCATGCCGGTGTACCAGAGCGCGGAGTTGCCCACGAAGCCGGCCAGCGCCAGCACGATCATCGCGGTGACGTCGCGGCGGGCGAGCGCCGGCACGGGGCCCTCGAGCAGCCGCGAGGCGAGCAACAGCAGCGGCGCCGCGATGAGGGTCCGCGTGGCCGCGAGCGTCAGGGGGCCCAGCTCGCTCAGGCCCAGCTTGGCCAGCGGGTAGTTGCCGGCCCAGATCAGGGCGACGACCAGCAGGAGCGCGTAGGCGTCTCGATGGGTCACGGGATCGATCGGTGGTCAGGGCACGTCGCGGAGATGGAACGGCCCTGCCGGGATGGGGCCGACAGGGCCGAGCGCCACGATTGGCGCGCTACTTCTTCTTTTTCTTGGCCGCCTTCTTCTTCTTCGCCATTGGTTCACCCCCCTCCCGATCTCCGCGCGTCCACGCGGTCGATCATGTCCGGACTCTAGGGGAAGGGGTAGAAATGTGTCAAGGGCAAAATACCGGATACGGGGGTTTTGGCGAGGAACGACCCCCATATCTTGGGGTCGGTCGGGACTAGGTCTTTTCGTGCGCGGACGACGGCTTGCGATGCTCGCGGCGCTTCACGTACTCCTGGTTGAGCGGGACGCCCTTCTTGCAGAGCGGGCACGTCTCGGCCGCGTAGGTCGGAAAGTCGCGGCTCACGAGGCTGAAGATCTCCTTGCCGTCCACCTCGGCCTTCTTGGTGCGTCGCCACAGCGCGCCGATGCCGACGATCTGGCCGCCCAGGTTCTCCACGAGCTGGGAGAGCAGACGCACGGTGGTGCCGGAGCTGACCAGGTCCTCCACGATGAGCACCTTGGTGCCGGGGCGGACGAAGCGCTGGAACTCCACCGGCAGGGTGACGCGGCGCTTGCCCGCGCTCACGCCCTTGGTGCCGTACACGAGGGTGGGACGCGAGGGATGCGCGCGCGCCACGCAGTGCGAGAGGATCAACGCGCCGGGTCCGGTGGAGAGCACCACGTCGATCGGCCACTGGGCGAAGTGCTTGGCGATGACCGCGCCGAGGCCTTCCGTGAACGAGGCCTCGGTGGTGACGAGCGTCTTCTCGATGTACTCGCTGGTGTGATGGCCCGACGGGAGGAGGACGTGGTCGTTGGCGTGATACGCGCCGGTGCGCTTGAGGATCTCGAGGTGGATCTTCTCACGCACCTCGGCGTCCATCTGCGCGTCGGACGGTCGCGGCGGCGGGGCCATCGGTGGTTTAGGATGACGGCGGCGGCGAGGCGTGTCAACCCCTAAGTGGCCGGCGGCGTGGGGGCGGTGGGGCGTGCTAGACTTCCGCGCATGAGGCTGCTGGCGCTCGAGACCGCCACGCTCGCGGGCGGGGCCGCGTTGCTCGACGACGGCCGCCTGGTCGGCGAGAGTCGACTCAACATCGCGCTGACCCACTCCGAGCGGCTCATGGCCGTGGTGGACCGGCTGCTGCAGGACTGCGGCTGGGAGGTCGGGAGCCTGGACGCCCTCGCGGTGTCCATCGGTCCCGGATCCTTCACCGGGCTGCGCGTGGGTGCCGCCACCGCCAAGGGACTCGCGCTCGCCCTCGAGGTGCCGGTGGCGCCGGTGCCGACACTCGACGCCCTCGCCGCGACGCTGCCCTTCGCGGCCGTCCCGGTCTGCCCGTTGCTCGACGCGCGCAAGGGCGAAGTCTACTGCTCGCTCTATCGCTGGAGCGGCGCCGGAATGGACCGGCTCTGGGATTACCTGGCGTTGCCGCCGGAGGCGGCCGCGGCCCGGCTCGACGCGCCGGTCATCGTCCTGGGCGACGGGGTGCCGACGTGTCGACCGTATCTGGCCCGGCTCGGCCCGGGGGTGCACGAGGCCCCGTCCGTGCACTCGCTGCCCTCGCCCGCGGTGGTGGGCGCGCTCGGCCACGCGATCCTGGTCCGGGGCGGCGGCATTCCCGCGGAGCAGCTCGCCCCGCTCTACCTGCGGCCGTCGGAGGCGGAGCTGAAGACGCGCCATGCTTGACGACTCCTCCGCCGAACCGGTGGACGACGTGCCGCCGCTCGCCCTCGAGGCGATGGCGCTCGAGGACCTGGACGACGTGCTGATGATCGAGCGAGCGTCCTTCCAGACCCCGTGGTCGCGCGGCGCCTTCCGCTACGAGCTGACCCAGAACCGCGTCGCGCGCTGCTCGGTGGCGCGCGCCGGCCGGCGGCTCGTCGGCTACATCTGCCTCTGGGAGATCGGTCACGAGATCCACGTCACCAATCTCGCGGTGCATCCGGAGGCGCGACGCCGCGGGGTCGCCCGCACGCTGCTGCAAGCGGTGCTGGAGGACGCCCGGCACCGTCAGGTGGATCTCGCGTTCCTCGAGGTGCGGCCCACCAACGCCGAGGCCCTCGGCCTCTACGAGCGCTTCGGATTCCGCGTCATCGGCCGGCGCAAGGGCTACTACTTCGACACCGGCGAGGACGCCCTCGTGATGGAGGCCCGCCTGAGCGCGGAGCCGTCCGAGTCCGCCGGTCCGCGGCGGCCCGGCGCCTGAGCCCGCTTCCTGCCGTGAGCGACCTCGTCCGCCGGATGCTCGACGGCGACCGTCTGGCGTTGGCCCGCCTGATCACCCGAGTGGAGAACCGCGCGCCCGACGTGCCCGACATCATGCGCGCGATCCACGGGCGAACCGGTCGCGCGTACGTGCTCGGCATCACCGGGCCGCCCGGCGCCGGCAAGTCCACGCTGGTGGACCGGGTGACGAGCCGGCTTCGCGCCGAGCGGCTGCCGGTCGGGGTGATCGCGGTGGATCCCTCGAGCCCCTTCACCGGCGGCGCGGTTCTGGGCGACCGCATCCGCATGCAGACGCACACGCTCGACCCCGACGTGTTCATCCGGAGCATGGCCACGCGGGGCAGCCTCGGCGGGCTCGCCCGGGCCACCGGTGACGTGATCAAGCTGATGGACGCCGGCGGCTTCCCCTGGATCATCATCGAGACGGTCGGGGTCGGCCAGACCGAGCTCGACATCGTCCGCCAGGCCGACACCACGGTGGTGACGCTGGTGCCGGAGTCCGGCGACTCCATCCAGGCCATGAAGGCGGGGCTGATGGAGGTGGCCGACGTCTTCGTGGTCAACAAGGCCGACCGCGACGGCGCACACGCCCTGATGGCCGAGCTGAAGTTCAGCGTGCACCTGCACTACACGAGCGGCGCCGCGGCCAAGGACGTGGACTGGGAGGTCCCGGTCCTGGCCGCCCAGGCCGCCAACGACGTGGGAATCGACGAGATACTCGCGCAGATCCGCCGCCACCGCGGTGCCCTCG
>DATMMH010000393.1:0-6967 GCA_035569855.1 Candidatus Dormiibacterota bacterium | reverse complement strand
GACCCGGTTGTACAGGATCCCGTAGTCCTTCCGGTTGATGGTGGTGGTCGCGGTGGCGCCCACCCGCCGATTACCCTGCGGATCCCGGATCGGCGCGGTCGGCCCTTCCACCTTGAGGACCACCTCCCGCGTGACGTCGCGGATGGTGAGGTCGCCCACCAGGTCGAAGCCGTCGGACCGCACGTTCTGCACGCGCTTGGACTTGAACAGGAGGGTCGGGAACTTCTCGGCGTTGAAGAAGTTGTCGCTGCGCAGGTCGTCGTCGCGCCGGCCGATCCGGGTGTTGACGCTCTTGGTCTCGACGGTGATGTCGGCCTTGATCGAGCCGGGCTCGCCCGGCTTGTACTCGATGGCGCCCCGGGTCACCTCGAATACCCCGGTGACGTTGGTGATCATCATGTGCTTGACCGTGAAGCCGGAGACGGTGTGGGCCGGGTCGATGACCCAGGTCTCGGCCCGCGCCGCGACGGGTACCGCGAGGCTCAGGGCCAGCACCGCGACGAGCAGTCGGATCACCTTCTTCATGGGCACTCCTCTCGGGTTCGGGATTTTCTGCTAGAATCCTCTCGTTCAGAAAGGAGACTCCCCATGGAAACGACGTACACCCTCGATCAGTTCCTCGCCGACACGCGCGCCACCATCAAGAGCAAGGGCATCCCGGCCGGGCTCGCCGAGATCCGCGATCACCTGGAGAGGCTCCTGCACAACCCCGAACTGCTCCGGAAGCACCTGGGCGACCCGGTGCCCCACGTCGAGCGAACCACCATCGGTCACGACCCCGAGACCGACGTGCACGTGCTCGTCCACGGCCGGGCCAAGGGGGCGAAGTCCTCCGTGCACGACCACGGGCCGTGCTGGGTGGTCTACGGCAACTACCAGAACGCCACCCGCATGCGGCGGTGGCGCCGGCTGGACGACGGGAGCCGGCCGGGCTACGCCGACCTCACGATGCAGCGCGAGTTCCTCAACGAGCCCGGTCACGCCGCCGCCTTCGCGGTGGGCGACATCCACTCGATCGAGTTCGGCGACGACACGTTCTTCATCCGGGTGACCGGCGGCGACGTGGAGACCAAGGAGACGCACCGCTTCGACGTGGAGAAGAAGACGGTGGAGGTCGCCAACCGCGCGCTCGGCCAGCGCTGATCGCTACGTCTTTCCCCAGTAGGCGCGGGCCGCCGGGAACACCGTCTTGCAGCGGGTGGGCTCGGTCGGCCCGTCGAGCACGTCGGCCACCCCGCGCCAGACCGCGTAGTGCGGCGTGTTGCGGTGCGCCTCCAGCGCCGCCTGGTCCTTGTAGACCTCGTAGAAGTAGTAGACGTTCTCGTCCTTGTCGTCCTGCAGCACGTTGAAGCGCAGGCAGCCCGGCTCGTCCCCCTCGGAGCCGAGCGCGTCCACCTCGATGGCCTTGAGAAACCGCTCTCGCATCGCCGGCTTGATCCGCACCTTCACCCACATCGCGAGCATCGTCGCCTCCGTCGTTGGGGTTGATTCGCCGCGCCGACATTACCATGCGCCGACCGGACCCGGCTTGCCTTCGCGGTCCCGCCCGTCGTAGCATTCCGGGCGGAGCGCATTCCATGGACCCAGCCTCGGTCAGGGCCCTCACCTTCGACGTGTTCGGCACCGTGGTGGACTGGCGCACGAGCGTCATCCGCGAAGGGGAGGCGTTCGGGAAAGCCCACCGGGTCTCGGCGGATTGGGCCAAGTTCGCCGACGCGTGGCGCGGACTCTACCAGCCGGCCATGGACGAGGTCCGCAGCGGCCGGCGGCCCTGGGTGAAGCTCGACGACCTCCACCGCGAGAGCCTAGTGCGGCTGCTCGGCGACTTCGGCATCACCGGCCTCTCACCGGCCGACGTCGATCACTTCAATCACGCCTGGCATCACCTCGATCCCTGGCCCGACGTGGTGGTCGGCCTCACCCGGCTCCGGCGGCGCTTCGTCCTGGCCACCCTGTCCAACGGCAACATCGCGCTGATGGTGAACATGGCCAAGCGCGGGGGGCTGCCGTGGGACGCGATCCTCGGAGCGGAGGTGGCGCGGGCCTACAAGCCGATGCCCGAGGCCTACCAGCGCACCGCCGATGCGCTCGGGCTCCGTCCCGAGCAGTGCCTCATGGTGGCCGCGCACCCGAGCGATCTCGCCGCGGCCGCCCGCAGCGGACTGCGCACCGCCTACGTTCCCCGACCCCTCGAGTTCGGTCCCGGCCGAGGCCCCTCCGAGCCCGCGCCCGGTCAGCCCTTCGACGTGGTGGCGAGCGACTTCATCGAGCTGGCCGAGAAACTCGGCTGCTGACGTGGCCGACGCGCGCTCCCTCTTCGACCTGAGTGGCAAGGTCGCCCTCGTCACCGGAGGCAGCCGCGGACTCGGCCGCGCGATGGTGCTGGCCTTCGCGGACGCGGGCGCCGACGTGATCGTCGCGAGTCGCAAGCTCGCCTCCTGCGAGGCGACCGCGGACGAGGTGCGCCGGGCGACCGGACGCCGCGCGCTGCCGGTGGCCTGTCACGTGGGCCACTGGGGCCAGGTCGAGAAGCTGGCGGAAGCGGCGTACGCCGAGTTCGGCCGCATCGACGTGCTGGTGAACAACGCGGGGATGTCGCCGCTCTACGATCGGATCGAGAACGTGACCGAGGAGCTGTGGGACAAGGTCCTCGACGTCAATCTCAAGGGCCCGTTCCGGCTCACCGCGATGGTGGGCGCACGGATGGCCGCGGGCGCGGGCGGCTCCATCATCATGGTGTCGAGCACCGCCGCGGTGCGGCCGTCCGCGAGCGTCATCCCCTACGCGGCGGCCAAGGCGGCGGTGAACGCGATGACCGAGGGCTTCGCGCGCGCCTTCGGCCCCACCGTGCGGGTCAACTGCATCATGCCGGGGCCCTTCCTCACCGACATCTCCAAGGCGTGGGACCTCGAGGCCTTTCGCGCCCGCGCGAAGACCACGATGGCGCTGGGCCGCGGCGGCGAGCCCGAGGAGATCATCGGGGCCGCGCTCTACTTCGCCTCGAGCGCGTCCAGCTTCACCACCGGCGCGGTGCTCGGCGTGCACGGAGGCGCGGCCTGACCGGCGCCTTCCCCGCAGAGGACGCCACCGCCGAGGTCGCTCCCGTCCGCTCCGGAGAGCGGCTCGACTGGGCCGCGCTCGAGGCCTGGCTCCGCCCGCGACTCAGCGAGGCGCTGCCCGACGTGCAGGGGCCGCTCGAAGTCCTACAGTTCCCGAACGGCTCGGCCAATCTCACCTACCTCCTTCGATTCGGCGGAGAGGCGGGCGCGCACGAGCTGGTGCTCCGCCGGCCGCCGTTCGGCCAGATCGCCCCGGGCGCGCACGACATGAGGCGCGAGTTCAAGGTGCTCTCCCGCCTCTGGCGCCACTTCGATCGCGCCCCGCGCGCCTACGTCTTCAGCGACGACCCGGCGGTGGTGGGCAGCGACTTCTTCGTCATGGAGCGTCGCCGGGGCGAGGTCGTGCGCGATACGCTCCCGCCCGGACTCGCCGCCCATCCGGACGCCGGTCGCCGCATCGCCTTCGCGCTGGTCGAGGCGATGGCCGATCTGCACGCCCTCGATCCCGCGGCGTGCGGGCTCGGCGACCTCGGCCGTCCGGAGGGCTTCATCGACCGCCAGATCGACGGCTGGGCGAAGCGCTGGGCGCTCGCCCGGCCAGGAGACGCCACCGACGAGATGGAGCGCATCCACGAGCGGCTGGCGCGGAGCCGGCCCACGCCGAGCCGGGCCTCCATCGTCCACAACGATCTCAAGCTCGACAACTGCCAGTTCGACCCCCGGGACCCGGAGCGCGTGACCGCCATCTTCGACTGGGACATGACCACTCTCGGCGACCCGCTCGTGGATCTCGGGACCCTGCTCAACTACTGGCCCGACCCGACCGACACCGAGGCCACCCAGCGCGGCACCCGTCCCGGCCTGGCGCGCATGGGCCTGCCCTCCCGGGCCGAGATCACCGCGCGCTACCGGGCCCGCACCGGCATGGATCCGGCCGCCGCGCAGTGGTGGGAGGCCTTCGCGCTCTGGAAGACGGTGGTCGTGGTCGTACAGCTCCACCGGCGCTGGGTCCGCGGCGAGTCGACCGATCCGCGCATGGCCCACATCGCCGACCGCGCGCCCTCGCTCGTCCGGGCGGCCCAGGTCGTGCTCGACCGCGCGGGGCTCTGAGCGCCGTGTACATCGTGGGCATCGACGTGGGCGGCACGTTCACCGATCTCACCGCGGTGGACGTGGAGACCGGCCGCGTGGTCGTGACCAAGGTCCCGTCGCGGCCCCGCCACGAGGCGGCCGCGGTGCTCGCCGGGCTCGGAGCGCTCGGCATCGCCGGCGCGGACGTGCGCCGCCTCGTGCACGGCACCACCGTCGGCACCAACGCGGTGCTGGAGCGCCGCGGGGCGCGGGTCGCGCTGCTCACCACCGCAGGGTTCCGGGACCTCATCGAGATCGGCCGGACGAAGCGGAACATCCCGGCGCTCTTCATCCCCACCTTCGTGCGACCGAAGCCGGTGGTCGAGCGCAAGCACCGCTTCGAGGTGCGGGAGCGACTGGGGCCTGACGGCTCGGTGCTGGTGCCGCTCGACCGCGCCTCCATCGACGCCGCGCTCGACGGGGCGCTGGGCGCCTCCGCGGAGGCGGTGGCGGTCTGCCTGCTCCACGCCTATCTCAATCCCGCCCACGAGCACGCGATCGCGGACGCGGTGAAGGGTCGCGCCCCCGGCCTGCCGGTGTCCTGCTCCGCGGACGTGGTGGCCGAGTACCGGGAGTTCGAGCGCTTCTCGACCACCGTGCTCAACGCGTATCTGCAGCCCCTGATGGAGGGCTATCTCACCTCGCTCGAGGAGCGGCTGCTCGCCACCGGCTACACCCACGGCGTCCTCACGGTGGCGTCGAGCGGCGGCATGATGACGACCGAGACCGCGCGCCGCCTGCCGATCAGGACCATCTTCTCGGGGCCGGCGGGCGGGGTCAGCCAGGCCTGCTTCCTCGGCGCGGCCTCCCGGGTGCGCGACTTCATCACCTACGACATGGGCGGCACCTCGACCGACGTGTGCCTGGTGCGCGACCTGCAGCCCCTGATGACCGCCGACGCCATGGTGGGAGCCTTCCCGGTGAAGGTCTCGCAGATCGACATGCACACGGTGGGCGCGGGCGGCGGCTCGATCGCCTGGCTCGACGTGGACGGCGGCCTCGCGGTCGGGCCGCGCAGCGCCGGCGCCGCGCCCGGCCCCGCCGCCTACGGCCAAGGCGGCACCGAGCCCACCGTCACCGACGCCAACGTGGTGCTCGGCCGCATCGGCACCCGGCGCCGCCTCGGCGGTAGCATCGCGCTGGACGCCGGCGCCGCGCGGCGCGCGGTGAGCGAGCTGGCGACCCGCCTCCCCCGCCCGTTGGCCGTGGAAGCGCTCGCCGAGGGCATCGTCACGATCGCGGTGGCGCGGATGACCTCGGCGGTCCGCGAGATCTCCATCCAGCGCGGCCACGACCCGCGCGACTTCACCCTGATCGCCTTCGGCGGCGCGGGACCGATGCACGCCCTCGCGATGGCCGAGGAGATCGGCATTCCCCGCGTGCTGGTGCCGCGGCATCCCGGCAACTTCTCGGCGCTCGGGCTGCTGGCCGCCGACATCAAGCACGACGACGTCCGCACCCGGGTGGGCCCGCTGCGCGAGCGGCTCGACGCGCTCCGCGAGGTCTTCGCCGAGCTGGAGGCCGCGGCCCGGCGCGATCTCGAGCACGAGGGCTTCGCGCCCGACCGGCAGCGGCTCCTGCGCTCGCTCGACCTGCGATACCGCGGTCAGGCCTTCGAGCTGAACGTCGCGCTCGCCCCCGGCCCGCCGGCCCTCGACGCCGTCGAAGCCGCCTTCCACCGCCAGCACCGGGACGTCTACGGCCACTCGAACACCGAGGAGACCATCGAGCTGGTCAACGCGCGCCTGACCGCCTACGGGCTCGTCCCCAAGCCGGCCCCGGAGCGCCACGCCGCCCCGCGCGCCACGCTCGAGTCCGCGCTGGTGGAGCGCCGGCCGGTGTGGTTCCAGGGGCGCGCCCACGACTGCCCGGTGTGGGACCGCGAGCGGCTCCCGGAGCGCGCGGCGCTCCAGGGCCCCGCCATGGTGGAGGAGTTCGGCGCCACCACCGTGGTGCCGCCCGGCTGGCGGGGCGCCGTGGACGAGCACGGCAACCTCCGCTTCGAGCGCGCGGCTCCCGCGTGAGCCGCCGCCGGTGAGCGCCCCGGTCATGGACCCGATCACCCTCGAGGTCCTGCGCGAGGCGTTCGCCTCGATCGTCCGCGAGATGCGGGTCACGCTGGTGCGGACCGCGTACTCCTCGATCCTCTACGAGGGCGAGGACTTCTCCTGCGTGCTGATGGACGGGGACGCCCAGATCGTCTCGATGTCCAAGGGCCAGGACCACCCGCTGCACATCGTGCCGATCGGCTGGTCCATGAAGGCGGTGCTCGAGAAGTTCGGCGCCGACATCCACCCCGGCGACATCTTCCTGCACAACGACCCCTACACCGGCGGCACCCATCTCAACGACGTGGCCATGATCTACCCGCTCTTCGCGGACGACCGGCTCTTCGTCTTCCCGGTCGTGCGCGCCCACTGGGGCGACGTGGGGGGCATGAGCCCGGGCAGCCTCTCCGGCGGCGCCACCGAGATCTTCCAGGAAGGCGTGCGCATCCCACCCATCCGCATCGTGGAGCGCGGGCGGCCCAACCAGGCCGCGCTCGACCTGCTCTTCCACAACATGCGGGGCCCGCGCGAGCGCAAGGGCGACTTCGACGCGATGATCGGCACCTGCCGTAAGGCGGCCGAGCGCGTGGAGGGGCTGATCGCGCGCTACTCCTCCGCGGTCGTGCGCGCCGCGGTGGCCGAGCTCATGGACCGCGCCGAGCAGCGCATGCGGCGCGCCATCGCGGCGCTGCCCGACGGCGAATACGCCTACGAGGCGCATCTGGAGGG
>DATMMH010000392.1:0-10102 GCA_035569855.1 Candidatus Dormiibacterota bacterium | reverse complement strand
TTCGGGACGGTCGAGACCTGCCTCGCGATGGTTCAGCGATTGAAGAAAATCGGGATCGACGAGCTGGCGTGCCTGATCGACTTCGGGGTCGCCTCCTCAGCCGCGCTCCAGCATCTGGAGCATCTCAACCGCTTGCGGGAGGTGGCCGGCGATGCGTCGGCGTCCGCCGCGGGGCCCTCGGCCATCCCGGCCCTGATCGCCCGCCACAAGGTGACGCATCTGCAGTGCACCCCCTCGATGGCCACCCTGTTGACCGCCGATCGAGAGTCGCGTCTCGCCCTGCGCGGGTTGAAGACGATGCTCGTGGGGGGTGAGGCGCTGTCGCCCTCGCAGGCGCAGACCCTGGGCGAGCTGGTCCTCGGGAAGGTGGTCAACATGTACGGGCCCACGGAAACCACGGTCTGGTCGTCCACCTACACGCTCACCGGCAGCGAGACCACGGTTCCCATCGGACGGCCGATCGCCAACACCGCGCTGTACATCCTCGACGACCACATGCAGCCGGTGCCGGTGGGCACGCCGGGGGACCTCTACATCGGCGGGAAGGGGGTCGCTCGCGGATACTGGAAGCGGCCCGATCTCACCGCCGACCGATTCGTGAGTGACTCCTTCGGCGATCCCGACGGACGCCTTTACCGGACCGGGGACGTGGCGGCTTATCGCTCCGATGGCAACGTCGAATTTCTGGGCCGGAGCGACGAACAGGTGAAGCTGCGCGGCTATCGTATCGAGCTGGGCGAGATCGAGGCCCTGCTCGACGGGCACCCGGCGGTCGGCAAGTCCGTGGTGCTGGCTCGTGAGGATACTCCCGGGGACCAGCGCCTGGTCGCGTACCTGACGCCGACCGGGGCCTCCGGTATCCCCGTGGACGCCCTGCGTGAGCATCTTCGGGCAAAGCTGCCCGAGTTCATGGTGCCGTCGCATTTCGTCGAGATGCGCGAATTCCCATTGACGCCTAACTTGAAGATCGATCGCAAGGCCCTTCGACCACCGGGCGCGCCGCCGGTGCCGGTCGTCGTCCCGGCAAGGCCGGCTCCCTCCGAGCCACTCGGCGGTCTGGAGCGGCAGCTCATTTCGATCTGGCAGGAAGTCCTGGGCGTCGAGCGGATCGACGTGCACGACGATTTCTTCGATCTGGGCGGGCACTCCTTGCTGGTCATCCAGCTGCACCGGCGCGTCAGCCCGCTGGTCGCCCGGCCGGTGGCGATCGCGGATCTGTTTCGCTATTCTACGGTCCACAAGCTGACCGCGTTCTTGCAGGCGGCCGACCGCAAGGGAGCTCGAGCTTGAGCAAGGTGGTGCTGTTCGGCAACGCGCGGTTCGCGGAGACGAACCACTTCTATCTGAGCCACGATTCCCCCCACGAGGTCGTGGCGTTCACCGTGGACCGGGCGCACATCCAGCAGGATGAGCTGCGGGGCTGTCCCGTGGTTCCGTTCGAGGAGATCACGCAGCGGTATCCGCCGGACGAGTATCTGATGGCGGTTCCCCTGGGCCTGAAGCGGGTCAATCAGCTCCGGGCGGAGAAGTTCCAGCAGGCCCAGGCCAAGGGCTACCGGTTCGTCACGTACGTCAGCTCCCGGGCCGTGACATGGCCGGAATCGACGCTCGGGGAGAACTGCTTCGTCTACGAGAACGTCGTGATGAAGCCCTTCGCGCGACTCGGCCGCGACGTGATCGTCGAGACCGGAAGCGTGGTGGGTCACCATACCGAGATCCAGGATCACTGCTTCCTCGGGCCGCATAGCGTGGTTTTGGGCGAGTGCACCGTCGAGCCCTACTGCATCATCGGCGCCAACGCCATGGTGAGGGAGGGTGTGAGGGTCGCGAGCGGCTGCATCATCGGCGCCGGGGCGCTGATCACTCGCGACACTCGGCCCGGCGGCGTCTACCTGGCTCCCGCCTCCGAGATGCTGCCGGGATCCAGTGCCGAGCTGAGCGCCCTGCTGGAGGCCCGCTAGCCCGCTTCGCCCGGATCCCCACCGTCGTCGCCGGCCTCGGCGAGGAGCTTGGCCGCGCGCGGCGGGCGCTGTCAACCCGACTGGTCTAGGCCGGGCTTGGCGCCGTTGCCGACCGGTAGCGGCGCGATGCTGTGGTGGTACAGCGCGGCGAGCTGCCCGCGGCCACGCAGCATCAGCTTCTGGAAGATGTGGGTCAGGTGCGCCTTGACCGTCGCCTCGGTGATGTCGAGGCGGCGGGCCACCTCCTGATTGCTGAGCCCGCCCGCGATGAGCTGGGAGATGTCCTGCTCGCGGCGGCTCAGGCGGCTCCGGAGCGCCGCATCGAGCGGGACCGCCCCGGCGGAGCGGGCGGCCAGCTCCTCGACCATGAGGGTCAGGACCCGGTGGCTCGCCCACACCTGGCCCTGGTGGACGACGCGGACCGCCTTGATCAGGGTCTCGACGGTGGCACTCTTGCCCAGGATCCCCCGCGCGCCGCACTTGAGCGCCTGCACCGCCCACGCGTCGTCCGCGTCGGCGCCGGCCAGGATCACCCACGGCCGCCCCCCGTTCTGGCGGAGCCCCGCGCAGGCGGTCAGCGCGCCCACGACGTGGGCATCGACGAGCAGAATGTGCGGCGCGCCGGCCCGCACGAGCTCGCGCACGGGCAGCGCGCTCGCCTCGCCCACCAGGGACACCGCCGGATACGCGTCCAGGATGCTGCGCAGGCCCGAGCGGAACAGCGCGCTGTCGCTGACGAGCGCGACGCGGATGAGCGCGGACGCACTCGTGGACGACATCGTCTTGGCAGACGAGGGGCCGGCGGTCTTCGGGAGCGATCGTACTCCGTCGCGGCGGACCAAGCGCTGCCCCCAATGATCAGAGCGGGTGGTGGAGGACTTTCGTGGAGGACGTTCGATGATGCGCGCGAAGTTGTCAAGCGTGAAGTGAGCGCGAACGCGCTCGATGAATCGCACCGGGAAGCAAACACCCGCGTCGGCCGCCGGATCGCGCAACAAGTGCAGCGGATGATCTGATTCGCGCGCGACAGATGCGCGGAGGTCGTGAGGACTTCCGTTCCCACTGTGGGAAGTCGCCGCGAGCGCTCGCGGGGAACATTGGCCCCGACATCCGGACCGCGCTCGGGTCGTACATCGGAAGTCGTAGTGGCCGCGAGAGGGAGTCGCACCGCGCCCACCTTCGTCTAATTGACGGCTCTCGGGCCCGGCGTGAGGATTCCGCAGGATGATTCGTCGCTTCCCCGGAGGCCGACCGATGCGAACCCATTATGTCGTGACGAGCGTGATGGCGATCGCACTGGCCGCGTGCAGCAGCGCTCGGTCGCCCGGCGGCCCGGACGAGGGAGCGCTGCTCCGGGAGACCGGATTGCCCGCCGGCGTGGCCGCGCGCGCGGAGCGCTCCCCGGACCCGGGCCGCGGGCTCAGTGAGGCCGGCCCCGCGAGCGCGGCGGCGCTCAACCTCCGCCTGATGGAGAAGGCCGCGCGGTCGAGCGAGGAGACCGACCTGCCGATGGGGACCGGGGATCTGCTGGAGATCTCCGTCTTCGAGGTGGAAGAGCTGTCGAAGATCCGGCTGCGTGTGCCGGGGCGCGGCGTCATCGCGCTTCCCCTCATCGGCCAGCTCCAGGCAACCGGCCGCACCACGGCCGAGCTGGAGGACGAGATCCGCGCCCGGCTCCAGGGCAAGTTCATGCACGATCCGCAGGTATCCGTCTTCCTCCAGGAGCACAACAGCCAGCGGATCTCGGTCATCGGGGCGGTCCGGAAGGGCGGCGTGTTCAATCTCACCCGGCCGCTGCGCCTGGCCGACGCCCTCGCCCTCGCGGAGGGATTGACCGAGGAGGCGGACCGGCAGGTGTACGTGATCCGGCGCGCGCCGCTGGCGGTGGTCACCGCGGCGGCGAACGGGGCGGCTCCGCCGAGCGGCTCGGGCACGGGGGGCGACGGCACTGCGGAGGTGATGGCGCCGATCGACCTTTCCGAGCTCGCGGACGGGCGCGAGGACCTGAACGTCCAGCTCCGGTCCGGCGACGTGGTGCAGGTGCCGCGGGCCGGATCGGTGTACGTCGGTGGCTCGGTCGAGCGTCCGGGATCGTTCCTGCTGCGCGGGAAGACCACCGCCCAGCAGGCGATCTTCGCCGCGGGCGGAGTCAAGGACGTGGCGGACTGGAGCGACGTGCGCCTCTATCGAAAGGCGCCGTCCGGGAAGGTCGAGGTCACCGTCTACGACCTCGAGGCCTTCGAGAAGGGCGCGCCCGCGCCCGAGCTGCAGCGCAACGACGTGGTGGTGGTCGGCAAGCACGCCGGCAAGGCCTTCTTCTACGGCTTCCTCGACTTCTTCAAGGGCGCCCTCGGCGTCGCGAAGGGAATATGAGCGATACATTCAGTCGCGCGCTCACGAACGGACGGGACCTCCCGGCGCCGCTCCCGCCGATCCGGCTCGAGGCCGAGTACCGCCGGGACAGCGAGGCGCACTTCTGGGACTACTGGACGGTGCTCATCCGGCATCGGCGCACGGTGGCGATGGTGTTCGTGGCCGCCGTCCTCACCGTCATCGTCTGGAGCGTGACCGCCCGGCCGGTGTTCACGGGCACCGCGATGCTCCGCATCGACAAGGAGGAGCCCCGGGTCTTGAAGTTCGAGCAACCCGCGCGGGACGAGGGCGAGTCCGCGCAGACCCAGCTGCAGACCTACCACCGCCTCCTGCAGAGCCGCGCGCTCGCCAACCGGGTCGTCGGGCTCCTGGGTCTCGAGCGGAGTCCCGAGTTCGCCTCGGTCGGTCACCGGCCGGGGCAGCTGACCGACGCGTTTCTCGAGCGGCTGCAGGTCGAGCCGGTCCGCAACACGCGGCTGGTCAAGGTCTCGTTCCAGAGCCGCAACCCCGAGCTGGCCGCCAAGGTCGCCAACACCCTGGCCGACGGCGTCATCGCCCAGCAGCTCGACGAGAAGAAGGCGGCGGGCCGGTATGCCACCGAGTTCCTGGCCGAACAGGTGAACGAAGCGCGGCGAACGCTGCAGGCGAACGAGGAGCAGCTGAGCCAGTACCTGGCCGAGCAGGACATCCTGTTCGTCGGCGGGGACCGGATCGGCGAGCGCGTCGGCGAGCGCCAGGCCCTCGTGACCCAGGAGCTTGGCACCCTGTCCGATTCGCTCCTGAAGGCGAAGGCGGAGCGGGTCGCCAAGGAGAGCATGCTCGCGCAGGCGATGCGTCCGAACGCGGAGGCGCTGCCCGCAGTATTACAAAATCCCCTGGTCGGCCACCTCAAGGAGGAGGCGACCAAGCTCGAGGCGAAATACCGGGAGCTTGGCCAGACCTTCAAGCCCGAGTATCCGCGGATGCAGCGGCTGGCCGAGAACATCGCGGAGGTCCGCCAGCAGCTGCGCGCCGAGGTCCAGCGATTCGTCGAGTCGGTCCGCCGGGAGTACCTGGCCGCGCGCCAGAACGAGACCGAGATCCAGAAGCTCCTGGACGAGCAGCGCGGCCTGGCCCGGAAGCTGGACGGCGAGATGGCACGGTACAACCTCCTGCGGCGAGAGGTCGACACGAGCCGGGATCTCTACGCGGGGCTGTCCACCCGGCTGAAGGAGACCCAGGTCTCCGCCTCGCTCCTCCTCTCGAACATCTCGGTGGTGGACCGGGCCGACGTTCCCGTGAAGCGCTCCGGCCCGCGCACCGGGCTCAACCTGGCGGTCGGATGCCTGGTGGGCCTGGTCGGCGGCGTGTTCCTCGCGTTTCTCTTCGAATACCTGGATACCAGCATTCGCGATCCCCGTGAGATCGAGACCGTGCTCCGCGTGCCCACCCTCGGGCTGGTGCCGACGCGGTCCGCTCTCCCGGCCCATTTTGCCGGCGGGCCTCTCGGATCGGGCGCGGGACCCGCCGGCACCCAGGGCGCTTTCGCGCTGGTCTCGCACCAGGCCACCAGCTCGATTCTCGCGGAAGCCTTCCGGAACCTCCGAACGAGCGTGGTGTACGCCACCCCGGATCGCCCGCCCAAGACCATGCTGGTGACCTCGCTGCAGCAGCAGGACGGCAAGACCTCGGTCTCGACGAACTGCGCGATCACCCTGGCCCAGCTCGGGATGGGCGACGTGCTCCTGGTGGACGCGGACATGCGACATCCCGATCTCCACGGGATCTTCGGCGTCCCCCAGACGCCCGGCCTGTCCGACCTGCTCGTGGGAGGCGTGGAGGTGAAGGCCGCGATCCGGCCGACGCGAGTCCCCGGGCTCTTCGTGATCCCGGCGGGCCCGACACCGACCAATCCGACGGAGCTGTTGTTCTCACCGCGATTCACCCAGGCCCTGGTCGCAGTCGGGGAGCGGTTCGCGCACATCGTGATCGACACCCCGCCGATGCTGGGCGTCAGCGACACCCTGGTGCTCGCGCCGCGGGTGGAAGGCGTCATCCTGGTCGTGCGCCACGGACACACGGGTCGCGACGCCGCGCAGCGTGCCGTGCAGATGCTCGGATCGGTCCGCGCGCGACTGCTGGGAGTCGTCCTCAACCACGCGGACGCGCGAACCACCACCGCAGGCTATCAGTACTACCATCACGAGCCCGTGGCGTCCGCGGCGTCGGCGTGGCCGGACTGGACGACGCGAGGTCGGGCCAGATCGCGAGGGTCGAGCGAGAATCTCGACAAGGATCTCGGCGCCCTTTGAGACGGCCGGTCGTCACGTCCCGCCGCGCCTCGGTGCTCCTCGCGGATGCGCTGCTGACCGTCGCCGCGAACTACCTCGCCTTCTGGCTCCGGTTCGACGGGCTGATCCCGGCCGCCTATTGGATGCTCTGGCTGCAGACAGTTCCCTGCCTCGTGCTGATCCGCGGGCTCACCTTCGTCTCGTTTCACCTCTACGACTCGGTCTGGCAATACGTCGGGCTGCGAGATCTGCGAGCCATCGCGATCAGCGTGTCCGTGAGCAACGTCGTGTTCTGTCTCCTGATCCGCGGTGTTCTGGAGCTGCGCGCCTATCCCCGCTCGGTGTTCGTCACGGACCTGGTGCTCATGGTGTTCCTCATGGGGGCGGTGCGGGTGAGCTGGCGCCTGGGGCGGGAGTACCGGGCGAACGCCCGAACGAAGTCCGTCCTGATCTTCGGGGCGGGCGACGCCGGGGAGGCGATGGTCCGCGAGATCCAGAACGGCGGTGAGCACGGCTATCGCCCGGTCGGATTCGTAGACGACGATCCGGCCAAGGTCGGTCAGCGCATTCACGGGGTCCCGGTGCTGGGAACCCGGGCGGACCTGCCGCGGATCATCGCGCAGACGAATCCGAGCGAGGTGCTGGTCGCCGTCGCCCGCGCCACCCCGCAGCTACTCCGGCAGGTGGTGAAGGCGCTCGAGTCGCACAAGCTACCCATCAAGGCGGTGCCGCACCTGCGCGACGTGCTCGACGGACGCGCGCGGCTGCACGAGGTCCGTGATCTCGCCGCGGCGGACCTGCTGGGGCGCGCACCGCTCGGGCTCGACGTGGAGACCGCGAAGCACCTGGTGGAAGGGAAGCGGGTGCTGGTGACCGGCGCGGGCGGGACCATCGGCTCCGAGCTGAGCCGGCAGATCGCCGGGCTTGGCCCGAAGAGCCTCGTGCTGTTCGAGCGCTACGAGAACGCGCTCTGGGCGGTGGAGCGCTCGGTCGCCGGACTCACGCCCGACGGGACGGTGTACTCCGTCATCGCGGACGTCACCGACGAGCAGCGGGTCGACGAGGTGCTGGCCGAGCACCGTCCGCAGCTGATCCTCCACGCGGCCGCGCACAAGCACGTGCCCCTGATGGAGCTCAATCCCTGCGAGGCGATCAAGAACAACGTCAAGGGCACCCGGATCGTGGGAGAGGCCGCGGTCCGCCACCGGGTGGAGCAGTTCGTCCTGATCTCGAGCGACAAGGCGGTCAACCCCTCGAGCGTCATGGGGGCCACCAAACGGGTGGCGGAGCTGCTCGCGATGGCCCTGGCCGGGCGAGGCCCCACCGGGTTCGTGGTAGTGCGCTTCGGCAACGTGATGGGAAGCAACGGCAGCGTGATCCCGCTCTTCCTCGAGCAGATCCGCGCCGGCGGGCCGGTCACCGTCACGCATCCCGACATGCGTCGCTACTTCATGTCGATCCCCGAGGCGGTCCAGCTCGTGCTCCAGGCCGCCGCGCTCGGCGAGAACGGGGCGCTCTACGTGCTCGACATGGGCGAGGAGATCAAGGTGGTGGACATGGCCCGCAACCTCATCCGGCTGTCCGGCTTCATCCCGGACCGGGAGATTCCGATCGTGTTCACCGGGGTGAGGCCCGGCGAGAAGCTCTCGGAGGAGCTGGTGGCCTCGGACGAGACCATCGAGCCGTCGCGACTGGAAGGGGTCCGGCGGGTCCGATCGGCCCGGGAGCTGTCGCCCGCCGATCTCGGGCGCGACGTGGCCGACCTCGAGCATTTCGCCGAGAAGGGCGCGACCGGCGCGGTCATGCAGAAGCTCGGGGCGATGGTGACGATGTTCCGCCCGGTCTCGCCCGCGGAGCCGGACGTCACGAACGGACGACCGGTGCCGCCCGTGGAGGCGCCGAAGCCCGCCGCGGTGATCGGCGGGGCGTGAGGCGCCGCGTGATGGGCGACGTGAGAACCCCGGAGCGCCGGCCCGGATGGTGGCCGGGCTGGCCCAAGCGTGCGTTCGACCTCGTGGCCGCGTCGGTCGGTCTGGTCGTGCTGGCGCCACTTCTGGGCGTGACCGCCGTGGCGATCCGGCTGCTCCTCGGCGGGCCGGTGATCTTTCCACAGCGCCGGCCCGGCCGGCACGGGCGGCCGTTCATTCTTTACAAGTTCCGCACCATGAGCGGCGCGCGCGGGGCCGACGGCCGTCTGCTGCCGGATCGTGAGCGGCTGACCCGCGTGGGCCGGCTCCTCCGCCGGACGAGCCTCGACGAGCTGCCGGAGCTGGTCAACGTGATCCGGGGCGACATGAGCCTGGTCGGCCCGCGGCCGCTGTTGATGGAGTACCTGCCGCGCTATACCCGGGAGCAGGCCCGCCGGCACGACGTGCGCCCCGGGATCACCGGGTGGGCCCAGCTCAACGGCCGCAACACGCTGCCGTGGGAGCGGCGCTTCGCGCTCGATGTCTGGTACGTGGAGCACCAGTCGCTCCGCCTCGACGTCTGGATCTTACTGCTGACGGTCTGGAAGGCCGTCGCGCAGGTCGGCGTCAGCCAGCCCGGGGAGGGGACCGAGGAGCATTTCCGCGGAAGCGAGCCGGCGACGGCCGCGCCCACGTCGGACATGCCCGCATCGCAGATGCCTGCGGGGAGGATGGAGGAGGTCAACCGATGGAGCTGATGCCGATCATTCGCCCGACCCTGCCCGAATTCCGCGAGTTCGAGGAGCTCGTCCGTCCCAGCTGGGACGAGGGCCAGGTCACGACGGGACGGATCGGACGCGCGTTCGAGGAGGAGGTCTGCCGGCTGACCGGGGCGCGCGAGGCGGTGTCGATGTCGTCGTGCACCGCGGGCCTCATGCTGGCCGCCCAGGCCCTCGAGTTGCCCGCGGGCGCCGAGGTCATCGTGCCGTCCTTCACGTTCGCGGCCACCGCGCAGGCGCTGGTGTGGAACGGCCTGGTGCCGGTCTTCTGCGACTGCCTGCCCGACACGCTGACCCTCGATCCGGCCGACGTCGAGCGGAACCTGACGTCGAGGACCGCCGCGATCTGCGCCGCGTACGTCTACGGCCTTCCGCCGGACATCGACCCGCTGACCGAGGTCGGCGAGCGCCACGGCATCCCGGTGTACTTCGACAGCGCCCAGGGACTGGGCGCCGAGTACCAGGGCCGGAACGCGGGCGCCTTCGGCCAGTGTGAGATCTTCTCGCTGAGCCCGACCAAAGTCGTCACCGCGGTCGAGGGCGGCGTGATTTGCACCGGCGATGCCGGGCTCGCGGCGCGCCTGCGCTCGATGCGCGACTACGGCAAGGATCCGCGGAAGGGCGAGGACATGGTGCACCTCGGTCTCTCGGCCCGGATGAGCGAGCTGCACGCCGCGGTGGGCCTGCTCTCGCTACGACGCGTGGACGAGCTGGTGAAGGCGCGGCGCCAGCTGATCGAGCTCTACTCGGCGCGGCTCGGCGCGCTGCCCGGATGCCACGTGCAGAGCGTCCCCCCCGACCGGTCGAGCAGC
>DATMMH010000391.1:0-5439 GCA_035569855.1 Candidatus Dormiibacterota bacterium | reverse complement strand
ACGGCAACTACGTCACGCTCACCGATCTCGAGGAGAGCGAGCTCCAGCGCATCGAGACCCAGCGGCTCTCGCCGCTCTACGTCTCGGTGCACGCCACCGACCCGGACCTGCGCCACGCGCTGCTGGGCGAGCCGCGCGTGCGGCGCGAGCTGCTGCCGGTCATGGAGCGCCTCGCCAAGGCCGCGATCGCCATGCACGCCCAGATCGTGCTCTGCCCGGGCTGGAACGACGGCGCGCAGCTCGACCGCACGGTGCACGAGCTGGCGCGCCTGCATCCCGCGGTGCCGACCACCGCGGTGGTGCCGGTCGGCCTCACCCGGCACCGGGAGCGGCTGCCCGCCCTGCGCGCGGTCACCGCGGACGAGGCACGCGCGCTCGTGAGCGACATCGAGGGCTGGCAGCGCGACTTCCAGATCTCGCTCGGCACCCGCTTCGTGTGGGCGGCCGACGAGCTGTATCTTCAGTCGGGCCGGCCGCTGCCCACCGCGGCCGCCTACGAGGGGTTCTCGGTGGCCGAGGACGGCATCGGGCTGGTGCGCCGCTTCGAGGACGGCTTCGCCCGCGCGCTCGCCCGGTTGCCCGCCCGGCTGCCGGCCCCACGGCGCGTGACGGTGGTCACCGGTGAGATGTTCGCCCCGCGGATGCGCGCGCTCCTCGACCGGGTGGCGGTGGACGGCCTGTCCGTGCACCTGGCCCCGATCGCCAACGAGTTCTTCGGGCGCGGCATCGGGGTGGCCGGGCTCCTCACCGGGCGCGACATCCAGACGCAGCTCGCCGAGCGCGCAGGGCGCCCGGACGGCCAGCTCGGCGACCTGGTGCTGGTGCCCGCGGTCGCGGTCCGGGACGGGGCGGGAGTCTTCCTCGACGATCTCACGCCCGCCGATCTCTCCCGCACGCTCGGCGTGCCGGTCAGCGCCGTCGAGCCCAGCGCGCCGGCCTTCCTGGCCGCCCTCCTCGGCCGGTAGGCGGCGCGGCCGCAGGCGATGTCGATGCTGCGCCCGATCATCGCGATCGTGGGCCGCCCCAACGTGGGCAAGTCCACCCTCTTCAACCGGCTCATCGGCCGCCGCCGCTCGCTCGTGCGCGACGTGCCCGGGGTCACGCGCGATCGCCTCTACGGCACCGTCGTCTTCGAGCGCTGGCAGGCCACCGTGGTGGACACCGGCGGGTTCGACCCGAGCAGCGAGTCCGATCTGGTCCAGGGCGTGCGTCGCCAGGTGATGCAGGCGGTCGAGGAGGCCGACCTGATCGTGTTCGTGGTGGACGGGCGTGCAGGTGTGACCGGGCTCGACGAGGAGATCGCGGGCATCCTGCGCAAGAGCGGGCGGGTGGTGCTGCTCGCGGTGAACAAGGTCGACGGGATGGGGCAAGAAGCGCCCGTGGGCGACGCGTACCGGCTGGGCTTCGCCCCGGTGCTGACGCTGTCCGCCGAGCACGGACGCGGGGTGGCCGAATTGCTCGAGGCCTGCCGCGAGATCGCGCCGGCCACCCCGCCGGAGACCGCCATCGAGGGCACCCGCGTGGCGATCATCGGGCGGCCCAACGTGGGCAAGTCGTCGCTGGTGAATCGCGTGCTGGGCCACGAGCGCGTGCTCGTGCACGCCGAGCCCGGCACCACGCGCGACGCGGTGGACACGCCGGTGACCTTCCGCGGTCACGAGTACCTCCTGATCGACACCGCCGGCATCCGTCGCAAGGGCAAGGTCACCGAGCCGCTGGAGAAGCTCGCGGTGGTGATGGCGCTCAAGAGCCTGGAGCGCTGTCAGGTCGCGGTGCTGGTGATCGACGCCACCGAGGGCGTGGCCGCTCAGGACGCGCACATCGCGGGCTACGCCAACGACGCGGGCCGCGCGGTGGTGGTGGCGGTCAACAAGTGGGACCTGGTGCCGCCCGGCCTGCTCCAGAAGAGCGACGTGGTCACGCAGATCTACGAGCGGCTGCCGTTCCTCGAGCACGCGCCGGTGTGCTTCACCTCCGCGGTGACCGGGCTCGGACTGCGCGACCTCTTCGACCAGGTCGACGTCGTGGCCGCGGCTGCCCAGAAGCGCGTGCAGCCGGGCGAGCTGCTCGCGACGCTGCGGCAGGCGGTGGAGCGCCGGCCGATGTCGTCGCGCGGCGTCCCGCTGCGCGTGCAGAGTGCGCAGCAGGTGGCGGTCGCGCCGCCCACCTTCGCGCTCCGCGTGAATCTGCCGGACCAGATCCACTTCTCGTACGAGCGCTACATCATCAACTCGCTCCGCCACAGCCACGGCTTCGCGGGCTCCCCGATCCGGCTCCTGTTCCGCAAGGCGGTCGGCCGGGGGGCCGGGCGGCCCGGGCGGGCCCGCCGCCGGGCGAGCCGGTAGCGCCTAACTAGGCAGAACCCCTGGCGATTTCGTTTGAGCGGCTCTGGCACTGGTGCTATAACATGGCGTAGCTTTTCACCACCCGGCAGCCAGCGAGGACTGAACGAGTGAGCCCTGATCGCCCCGAACAGGACGATTTTCTGGAAGACGAGGAACAGGAAGAGTACGGCCAGCGGAGCATCTTCGCGACCGGCTGGTTCCGCGCCGTCCTCGTTCTTCTGGTCCTCGCGGTGATCGCGGTGATTGCGGTGCCGCTCATCGGCGGCTGGTTCGAGCCGACACCGCCGCCGAAGGTGACCACGAAGGCGCTGGAGCCGGTCAAGCCCGTCGAGCCGCCGCCCACGGTGGTGCCCGCCCCGAGCACGCCCTCGCTGCCACCCGCCGCGACGCCGCCATCGGCCACGAGCCCGGCGACGCCGCCCACCGCGCAGCCACCGAGCGTCGCGACCCCCACGCCGGCCACCCCGCCGGCCGTGGTGGTGCCGCCACCCGCGACGAGCCTCGCGCCGGCGCGCCCGGAGATGCCGGCGGCTCCGAGCAAGCCCGCCGAGAAGACCAAGGCGCTCGAACGTACCGCGGCGGCCAATGGCAAGAGCGCGAGCAAGGCCGCGTCGAGCGGCAGCTACTGGGTGCAGGTGGGCGCGTTCAAGGAGAGCAAGAACGCCGACGGCCTCGCCAAGACGCTGCGCTCCGAGGGCTTCGCGGTGCAGGTGGCCACGGTGAATCGCGACCAGACGCTGCACGTGGTCCGGGTGGGAGGCTTCCCCGACCGCTCGAAGGCCAGCGCGGCGCGTGAGGAGTTGCAGGGTAAGGGGCATGCGGGCTTCGTCACGCAGGGCCCGGCCAAGTAACCCGACGAGGGGAGGTGACGGCGCTGACCAAGAACGATCTGATCAACGCGGTGGCGGCTCACGGGCTGTCCAAGCGGCAGTCGGCTTCGGTGGTGGAATCGCTGTTCGACATCATCTTCCGCTGCTTCGAGAAGGGGGAAGATGTGAAGATCGTCGGCTTCGGCCATTTCCGGATCCGCCAGAAGGCGTCGCGCCGCGGCCGCAATCCCCAGACCGGTGACAGCATCGAGATCACCGCGCGAAAGGTGCTGACGTTCAAGCCGAGCAAGGGCCTGAAGCTCCGGATCAACACCTAGCCGAGATCGGTGGGGGGATGAGCGCGATTCCCGACAAGCTCTACTACCGGATCGGCGAAGTCGAGACGATCACGGAGATCCCCGCCTACGTGCTCCGCTACTGGGAGTCCGAGTTCAAGCTGCTCCGCCCGAAGAAGAACCCGGCGGGTCAGCGGTTGTACCGCAAGCCCGACCTCGAGCTGGTGCTGCGCATCAAGTCGCTGCTCTACGACGAGCGCCTCACCCTCGAGGGCGCCAAGAAGCGGCTCCGGAGCGAGTCGCGTGGCCTCGACCAGATGGACCTGGGGCTGCGCGGGGCGACGCTCGAGGAGACGCTTCGTCGCATGCGAACCCGCCTGCAAGCCATCCGCCAGCGTCTCGCCGCGCCGCGTCCCCGCCGCTCGTCTTGAGTTTGCCCGGGCCTGCCCGTACAATGCGCGATGGGTCGGGGCGTGGCGCAGCCCGGTAGCGCACTTGACTGGGGGTCAAGGGGTCGCTGGTTCAAATCCAGTCGCCCCGACCAATTTCAATCATCATGGCGCCCGTGATTCTTGTCACGAACGATGACGGGATTCACGCGCGTGGCCTGTCCGTCCTCGCGGAGGCGCTCGCGCCGCTCGGTGAAGTGTACGTGGTCGCGCCGGATCGCGAACAGAGCGCGGTCGGGCACGCCTTGACGCTGCACCGGCCGCTCCGGGTGGACCGGGTCGCGGACCGGAAGTTCGCGGTGAACGGCACGCCGTCGGATTGCGTGAACCTCGCCGTCCTCGGGCTCTTGCCGGAGCCGCCGGTGCTGGTGGCGGCGGGCGTCAATCACGGCTCGAACCTCGGCGACGACGTCACGTACTCGGGCACGGTGTCGGCGGCGATGGAGGGCACGCTGCTGGGCGTCGCGTCCATGGCGGTCTCGCAGCCGGATCCGGAAGCGGACGGCAACGGCTTCGACGCGGCGGGGGAGGTGGCGCGGGCGGTGGCCACCCGGCTGCTGGTGGAAGGGCTGCCGGCCAAGACCCTGCTGAACCTGAACGTGCCGCGCGGGCCGGTGAAGGGCGTGCGGCTCACGCGGCTGGGGCACCGGGTCTATCGCGAGAAGGTGATCCGCGAGGTGGACCCGCGAGGCCGGCCGTACTACTGGATCGGCGCGGGCCCGCCGGAGTGGGCGGAGGACGCGGCCTCCGACATCGCGGCGGTGCACGCGGGCTTCGCCTCGGTGACGCCGCTGCACCTGGACCTGACGCATCACGGCGCCCTCGGTCGAATGACCGAGTGGGCGGGCGCGCTGAACGCCGTGCTGAAGAAGCGGAAGCGGTGAGCTCGCAGCGCTTCGCGCGCGAGCGCGAGCGCATGGTGGAGGAGCAGCTCGTGGCGCGCGGGGTCACCGACCCGCGCGTGCTCGAGGTGATGCGGCGTCTGCCTCGCCACGTGTTCGTGGAGGAGGCGCTGCGCGATCGGGCCTACGGGGATCACCCGCTGCCGATCGGGGACGGGCAGACGATCTCGCAGCCCTTCATCGTGGGCCGCATGACCGAGCTGCTGCGGTTGACCGGACGCGAGAAGGTGCTGGAGGTGGGCACGGGCTGCGGCTACCAGGCCGCGGTGCTGGCCGAGCTGGCCGCTCGGGTGTGTACGATGGAGCGAATTCCGCGCCTGGCCACCCGGGCCCGTGAGACGCTTGAGGGGTTGGGGTACCGCAACGTATGGGTGCGGGCGGGCAACGGGACGCTGGGGTGGCCGGACCAGGGACCGTTCGACCGCATCCTGGTGGCGGCGGGCGGCCCGGCGGTGCCGCCTCCGCTGTTCGAGCAGCTGGGCGAGGGCGGGCGGATGGTGATACCGGTGGGCGACGTCACCAGCCAGGTCCTCGAGGTGATCGAGAAGGTGAACGGCACGATGCGGGTCACTCCGGATTCGGGGTGCAGCTTCGTGAAGCTGGTCGGCAAGTACGCCTGGGAGTCGTGAGACCCGGGC
>DATMMH010000390.1:0-4069 GCA_035569855.1 Candidatus Dormiibacterota bacterium | reverse complement strand
CCCCGGGAAGTCCGGCGCCAGCAGGTGAAGCCGGTCGGCCAGGCGCGGCATCAGGTCCCGGAACATGACCGAGGACGAGGGGAATCCGTGCAGCAGCACGAGCGTCGGGTGCCGCCGGTCACCCGCCTCGCGATAGAAGAGGCTCAGCCCGTCGACCGTCGTCGTCCTGTGTCGGACGGCGGTCGGATCGCCGGCGTCGCTCGTCGCGGGCCATGTGGTCACGGCCTTTCCTTCGCCGGATTCTCGCGGCTAGCCCGACGACAGCTCGGCGACTGATCCGAGCGGCGTGCCGTCCTTTCGCGTGATCGGTCGCCGAGCCGGCCAGGTCTGGTCGCCGAAGGTGGGCTGCCAGCAGGAGTGCTTGCCCGCCCCGCCCACCACGATCACGGTCAGGTCGTCGGCCGAGCGCACCGCGGGCACCATGGTGTCGGGTGCGTCCTTCGCGCCGCGCTGGATCAGGTGCTCGCGATATTCGTCGCCCAGCCGCGCGAGCGGGAAGCGCGCGTGCTCGAAGAGGAACTCCTTGACCTGCCGCTTGCTGAAGCCGTCGCGCGCGATAGTGGCGGCGTGCTCGGGCCCGAGCGAGAGCAGCGGGTGGCCGCCGGCCAGAATGTTGTTGCTGCCCGCCTGGCCCATGGCGCCCGCGATCACCTTGAGGATGCCCAGCCCGGTGTAGCTGAAGTGGTCCTGGATGTTGTGCGGCCCCTCGCACGCGATCGCGGTGACCAGGCTGCTGCCGGCCGGGAAGCCGTGCTCCACGTGTAACGGCTCCCAGGGATTTGCCTCCTCGTTCTCGGCCACGCAGTAGGCGATCTTGGCCGGGCTACCCTGGGTGGCGCGGTCGCCGGTGCCGGGCAGCCCGCCGCCCACGTTCATGAGGAGGAGCCGGATCGCGCGCCCGATGGTGAGGTTGGCGCGGAAGCCCTGGCCGAAGGCGTTGTAGCCCGCGTTGATCCCGACCTCCTTCGCGATCGGCCCGTTGACGATGATCAGCGGAGCGACCGGATGCGTGGTGGCCTGGATGGAGTCGAGGTTGAACGCGGGATCGGCCAGCGCCTCGACGGCGGTGATGACGATCGGGAGATACTCGGGCCGGCAGCCCGCCATCACCGCGTTGATGGCGATGCGCTCCACCGTGGCCTCGCCCTGGCGCGGCGGCAGCACCGCCACCAGCTCGCGCGGCTCCCGGTCGGTGAAGCGCAGGAACTCGCGCACGTCCGCTTCGGTCGGCGGCACGATCGGGAGCCCGTCGGTCCAGCCCTGCCCCTGATAGTGCCGGTTGATCTCCGGGTAGCCGCCCTTGAGCCGGAAGACCTTGGCCGGCGGGCCCGAGACCGACGCGCTCATCCCCGCGTGACCGCCTTCCGCACGATCTCGACGGCGCCCTCCGCCTTCTTCAAGACCTCGTCCTCGCGGATGCCGCCGAGCGGGTGGGGGATCAGGGCCAGGGGCAGATCGGCGAGCCCGCGGTTCTTGGCTTCGAGCTTCGCGAGCTGCTCGAACTCATACGTCCCCATGACCACGGTCGGGATGCCCCGCTGCTCCAGCACGATGGCGCCGTGGATACTCCACGACGTGCACGACCCTCAGTCGGCGCTGCCGACCAGGACGAAGTCGCACGTCGTGAGCGCGGCCAGGATGTCGGGCGACGGCGCGCCCGCGATTCCCTTCTCGCGCTTGACGACGTCACGGACGCCGTACTTCTCCTTGAGGCGCTCGACCACCGCCAGCATCAGGGTGCCCGCGTTGGCCTTGCTGTTGTCGAGGATGCCCGCCCGCTTACCCTCGAGGCTGGCCAGACGCGGGGCGAGGCCCGACGCGAGAATCCGGGGCTCGGCGGTCGGGTCGTAGAGAACGTGCTCGTCGCTCATCGGTTGATCTCCTTCCGCCCTCCTGGTCTCCGGTCGTGCAACAGGGCCAGCATCCGGTCCACCCCCAGCTCGAGGCAGCGCTTGATCTCGTCGCGCGTCGCGCGATAGCGGTCCTCGCCCTGGCCGAACGGGTCGTCGACGTCGCCGCCCTCGCCGGCCAGCTCGTGCAGGGTCAGGATCGGCCGCCCCTGCGCTTCCGCGTAGGCGCCGATCATCTCCTTCTGCTGCGCGGTCATGGTCACGATGAGGTGCGCCTCGGCCACGATCTCGCGGTGGCGGCGCAGGTCGGTGGAGGCGAACGCGTCCTCGGCCAGGTGGATGTCGTCCTCGCGCAGCACGATGCGCGCGTCGAGCGAGGGGATCATGCCGTCGCGCGCGTGGTTGGCGATCCCGCCGGAGCGGACGCGGACGTTCCCATTCACCCCGCGTGCATCGAGCATCTTCTCCAGGAGGACGTGGGCCATCACGCTGCGGCAGGTATTGGCGTGACAGACCAGCAGGACGTTGGTCAACGCGCCTCCCAGGGAGACTGCCAGTACCGCACGCCCTTGCCGAGATCCTTCCACTCCTCCTTCGGCCGCTCGCTGAGACTCTTGCCGAAGTTGGTGCCCGGCGGCTCGTGGAGACCCTTGCCCAGCGTGTCCGGGAAGAACTTGGCCAGCTCCTCGGGCTCGAGCCTGCGATCGGCCTCGAGGCGGCGGATGGGCTCGGGCAGCGCCATCAGGGTGTAGCCGTAGCCGAAGGAGTGGAACACCTGCCCGTTGACGTGGCCGGCGCCCTCGCTCGCCAGATAGACGACGAGCGGCGCCACGTTGTCCGGGTCGCGGTCGGTGCCGATGGCTTGCTCGCTCGGCCACTTGCCGGTCTGCTCGAAGACCTGCCGCCCACGAGGGGTGGAATCGATCATTCTGGTGGCCCCGCTCGGCATGATCGCGTTCGACGTCACGTTGTACTTGGCCATGCCGTTGGCGGTGGACCAGGAGAGCCCGATGATGCCGGCCTTGGCCGCCCCGTAGTTGGGCTGCCCGGGCGCCCCGAGCGCGGAGACCGACGACATCGAGATGATGCGTCCGTACTTCTGCTCGCGCATGTGAGGGGCGGCGGCCCGGGTGCAGAAGTAGGTGCCGTCCAGATGCACCGCGAGGACCGCGTCCCACTCTTCCTTGGCCATGTTGAAGATCATGCGGTCGCGCAGGATGCCGGCCACGTTGACCAGGATGTCGATGCGGCCGTAAGTCTTCACCACCTGCTCGACCATATCGGTGGCCGCCTTGTGGTCCGCCACCGAGCCGTAGTTGGCCGCGGCGGTGCCGCCCGCCTTGACGATCTCGTCCACCACCTGGGCGGCCGGGCCGGTGGCCACCCCTTCGCCGTCGAGGCCCGCGCCCAGGTCGTTCACCACCACCTTGGCGCCGGCCTTGGCCAGCGCGATCGCGATGCCGCGGCCGATGCCGCGACCCGCGCCCGTGACGAGCGCGGCCCTGCCTTCGAGCAGCTTGGCCATGGCGCCCGCCCTCGCCCTAGGCGGTGGCCCGCGCGAGCGGGCCGCGCAGGAGCCGTCCGGGGAGCGCGCCGGTGTGCTTGCCGTCGCGCAGCAGGATCTCGCCGTTGACCACGGTGGCCGCGATGCCGCGGGTGCGCTGGATCAGCCGCTTGGCCCCCGCGGGCAGGTCCCGCACCACCTCGGGCAGCTCGGCCGCGATGGTATCGGGATCGAAGACCACGAAGTCGGCGGCCATGCCC
Source organism: Candidatus Dormiibacterota bacterium (assembly GCA_035569855.1). GTDB lineage: Bacteria > Methylomirabilota > Methylomirabilia > Rokubacteriales > CSP1-6 > CAMLFJ01. The sequence goes on along the minus strand of DATMMH010000390.1, from coordinate 455 downwards.
TCGCGGATCAAGCCACGATCCGTGAAGCCCCAGTAGCTGGCCGGCACGAAGGTGAGCATGCGCACCGCCTGCTCCAGCGTGAGCGCCTGCTTGGTGCGCACCCAGTGGCTCAGGAGATAGGTCTGGAGCGAGCTGTCCATGAGCTGGGAGACGTGCGCGCCCGAGTCCGAGAAGGTCACCACCGCCTGCGGGTGCTTGATCAGCTCGAGGGCCAGCTCCTGGTTCTCGTTGGCGATCGGGTGGAAGAAGAACCGGTCCATGTCCTTCTCGAGGGCCAGGTCGATCATGGCCTCGACGGGATCGCAGTTGCGCTCGCGCGCGATCTCGGCGATCGACCGGTGCGGCGGGTCCACCGAGTCCATCACGAAGATCCAATCGTAGGCGGCCTGGCGCGCTTCGGTGCCGAGGGCGCGGCGCTGATCCCGCTCGTGCGAGGCCTCGACCAGCCGCCTGCG
>DATMMH010000389.1:0-16552 GCA_035569855.1 Candidatus Dormiibacterota bacterium | reverse complement strand
GGTCATGAAGAAGTCGCGGTCGGTGTCGCGCTGGATCTTCTCCATGGACTGGCCGGTGTGATGGACCAGGATGCGGTTCAGCTCCTCCCGCATCCGGAGGATCTCCTTGGCCTGGATGTCGATGTCGGTGGCCTGGCCCTGCACGCCGCCCAGCGGCTGGTGGATCATGATGCGCGCGTGCGGCAGGGCGAAGCGCTTGCCCTTCGTCCCCGCGGTCAGCAGCAGTGCGCCCATCGACGCGGCCTGCCCCATGCAGATGGTGGAGATGGCCGGCTTGACGTACTGCATCGTGTCGTAGATGGCCATGCCCGCGGTCACCGACCCGCCCGGCGAGTTGATGTACAGGTGGATGTCCTTGTCGGGATCCTCCGCCTCCAGGAAGAGCATCTGGGCGATGACCAGATTCGCGATCTCGTCCTCGATATAGGTCGGGAGGAAGATGATCCGCTCCTTGAGGAGCCGGGAGAAGATATCGAACGCGCGCTCCCCGCGCGGGGTCTGCTCGACCACCATCGGAACCAATCCCATCGGGCGCCTCCTGGCCATGCTGGTAGTGTACCTCAGGCGCTGTTTGCCGGATTCTTTTCGATGAGGAAATCGATGGCGCGCCGCTCGGTCAGGGTGTGCCGGATCCCGTCCAGGTCCCCGCTCTGCTCCAGCATCCGCCGGACCGCCGGCCCCGGACGCTGGCTGGCCTGGGCGATGCGCTCGACCTCGGCTTCCACGTCGGCGTCGGCGGGCGTGAGCCCCTCCTTCAGGGCGATCGCCTCGATCAGCAGCGCGCGCTTGACCGCCTTCTCCGCGCCCGGCCGGAGGTCTTCCAGCAGCTTCTTGTAGTCCCACGGCACCCGTTCCGGATCGACGCCCTGCCGGCGCATGTGCTCGCGCGCGTGCTCGATCTGGTGGCCCACCTGCCGGAGCACGAGCGCCTCCGGCACCTCGAAGGTGTGGCCGGCCAGCACCGCGTCCAGCACCGCGCCCTCGAGCGTGCGGCGGTTGTCCGCCTCGCGGCGCGCCTCCAGTCCTTTCCGGATCTCCGCCTTCAGCGCGTCGAGGGTCTCGAAGTTGCCCCCCACGCTCTTGGCGAAATCGTCGTCGAGGGCGGGCAGGACCTTCTCCTTCACCTCGGTCACCTTCACGCTCGCGTCCGCCGATTTTCCCCGCAGCGCTTCGTTGCGATGATCGTCGCCGAAGCGCACCCGCGTCTGGCGCGAGCCGCCCGCGCTGAGGCCGATGACCGCCTCCTCCATCTCGGGCAGCACCCCGCCCGAGCCGATGACGAAGCCGTAGCCGGTCTCGGACCGCGGCTCCATGCCCTCGGGGGTGAGCGTGTAGTCCACGATCGCGAGATCGCCCGGATCCGCCGCGCGCTCCACCGAGCGATACTCGGCGTGCTGCTCCTGCAGCGCGGTCAGGGCCTCGTCCACCTCGGTCTCCGCGAATGGCTTCGGGGTGTGCTCGATCGTGAGCCCGGTGTAGACACCGAGCGTGATCGCGGGCTTGACCTCCACCACCGCGGCGAACTTGAGCGCCGCGTTCTCCTCGAGGGTCACCTCCTGCAGATCCGGCTCCTCCACCGGCTCGATGCGCGTCTCGGCGAGCGCCTGGCGGTAGACGTCGGGGATCAGGCGGCGGGCCACTTCCTGCCGCACGTCGTCGGCGAAGTGGAGCTTGATCATGCTGCGGGGGACCTTGCCCTTGCGGAAGCCGGGCAGCTTGGCCTCGCGCTGCACGCGGCCGAAGGCCTGCTCCCAGGCCTTCGTCACCACTTCGGGCGCTTCCTCGACCTGCAGGCGCCGCTTGCAGGCGCCCAGTTCCTCGATATCAACTTTCATGATCGCTCCGCGAGATCGTCACCAGTCTCAGGGGGGTCGACTCTGCCGCTCTCGTCGCCGGAGCCTCATCCTACACTATCGGGGAGCAGCGTCAAGAATACAGGGACTTACCTGGCAGCCTCCCGCCACGCCGGGAGCGCGCCGCGTGCGGGGGGCGCCGGACCGGCATCGCGCGCCCGACCGACGGCCCCAAGGCTTGGGAGAGACGGCCTCCGTGGACTATGCTCGATCAGGCCGGCCCGTTTCAGGCCCAGTTCAGGACGGATCGCCCCGACTCCATGCGCGGCTTGAATCTCTCCAGGCTCCACTCGGTCCGCTTCGCCTCGGGAGTGCGTGGGCCGGCAGGCTCGCTCGGGCTGGTCGCGGCGGTGGCCGTCGTGGTGCTCGTCTGCCTGAGCCGGGGCTTCGGAATCGAGCCGATCCGGAAAGGGCTCGACCCCTCGTACGCCTACGCGCTCAACTACGCCTTCGCCCAGCGGCTGTCCTGGGGCCACGACTTCGTCTCGACGTACGGCCCCTACGGCTTCTATCTCTCGACCCTCGACATCGGCGACCTCCCGGCTCGCAGGCTGGTCCTCGCGCTGCTGCTCGCGGGCGGAGCCGGCGTGGCCGCCACGCTCGTCGTCTGGCGGGAGACGGGCCTCCCGGTCGCGCTGCGCCTGGGCTCGCTCGCGCTGCTGCTCTACGCCTTCAGCATCCAGGTGCTCGAGTACCAGTTCGTCGCCCTGCTCGTGTTCCTGCTCCTGCTCGCGGTGCGGGAGGAATCGGCCCGCGGCCTCGCCGCCTTCGCGGCGGCCGGGCTCCTGGCCGGCACCTGCATGCTCATCAAGTTCTCCCTCGGGTTCGGCGCGCTGCTCACCGTCGCGGTCGCCATCCTGTCGACCGGGCACCTCCGCCTCAAGGCGGCTCGCGGGGCGGTCGCGCTCGCCGGCACCGGGATCGGCCTGCTGGGCGGCTGGCTGCTCTACCAGGGCGGCCTGACCGGGCTCGGCGCGTTCCTCGGCAGCGGGTGGGACATGGCCGGCGGTTACTCGTCGGCGATGAGCTTCGCGCCCGACAATTCGCACCTCGGCCTGGCCATCTTCCTCCTCTGGATCGTGCTCCTCGCCGCGTGGGTCGCATCCTGGCGCGCCCCGCGCGCGCTCGTGTCCCTCGCGGTCCTCGCGGTGCCGCTCTTCGTCGCGTGGAAGCACTCCGTCGTGCGGCAGGACGTCCACGTGAAGATCCTCGTGCTGTTCGGCGTCTTCGCGATGGTGGTCCTGCTGCTGGACGCCGCGGTGCTCGGCCGCTGGCGGCGCTCCGTCCCGGTGGTGGCGCTGCTGACCGCGCTGCTGGTCACGCCCTGGTACCTGCTGCCGACCGAGACGCTCGCGCTGGTGAAGCGGGCCGTCGCGGGCCCGTGCCCGATCAACACCCTCGAGGACAGCCTCGTGCAGCCGCTGCGGCTCTGCGGCCTCCGGAGCCTGGCCGCGTGGCGCGATCCCGCCGGGATGCGGCAGCGCCTACAGGAGCAGACCGCGGCCGAGCTCCGGCCCGAGATCCTGCCCGCGTCGACCCGCGCCCGGATCGGGAACGCCGCGGTGGACGTGTACCCGTGGGAGATCAGCTACGTGCCGGCCAATCGCCTGGTCTGGGCGAACCGCCCGCTGCCCGCCTCCTTCAACGCGTACACCCCGGGCCTCGATGCGATGAACGCCGCGTTCTTCGAGTCGGATCGCCGCCCCGCGTATCTCCTCTGGCACACGTCGCCCGGCGGGGACCGGCCCCTCTGGAGCATCGATCAGCGCTACCTCTTCTGGGACGAGCCGCGCACTCTGCGCACCATCCTCGATCGCTACGACCTGATCGAGGTGGCCCCCGCGCTCCTCCTCCTGCAGGCGCGGTCGCGGCCGCGCTTCGCCGGATCCGAGCCGATCCGGCAGCAGGTAGTCGAGTGGAACACGTGGCTGGAGGCACCCCCGGCGTCCGGCGTGCTGCTCGCGCAGGCCTCGATCAAGCCACGCCTGGTGGCGCGGGCGGTGAAGACCCTTTTCCGGGAGCGCGCGATCTTCGTGTCGCTCCGCTTCTCCTCGGGACGGGAGGCCCGGTTCCGCATCGTCCCCGCCAGCGCGGCGTCCGGGATCTGGATCAGCCCCTTCGCGGCCACCTTCGACGAGCTGACCCCGTTGCTGGCCCGCGGCGAGGGCCGCACCGTCGTGGCCATCCGCTTCGACAGCGGCCTCGGGGGCCGCTTCTACGAGCCGGTCGCGGTCACGTGGTCTCAGCTCCACCTGGCCGACGCCCCCAGCGGACCGGCGCGATGAAGGCGCGTCCCGGCGTCCGGAACGAGCCGCGCTCCTGGTGTCCTGCTTCCGCGGACGGCTAGGGTCCAGGCACAGGTGGGATGGTGCGAGAGGGGGGAGTTGAACCCCCACGGGTTGCCCCTCTGGATCCTAAGTCCAGCGCGTCTGCCAATTCCGCCACTCTCGCACGACCGTTCGATCGCGATTCCGGCGGCGAAGCACATCGAGGGGGATCAGGCCAAGTAAGGATAACACAAGGCGCAAAGCCCCCTAGTAGGTGAACGGGATGGGCAGCGGCGGCCGCCCGTACGGCCGGCCCCCCTTCACGGTCAACACCGGGACCAGCTTCCGGGTACCGGAGCGCTTGTTGTTCCTGGTGTCCACGAAGTCCACCGGCCCGTCGATCAGATCGAAGATCGCCAGGTCGGCGGGGGCTCCGATGGTCAGGGTGCCGAGCCCCGGGACCTTGCCGATGATGCTGCCGGGCACGGACGTGGCCCGGGCCACGACCTCCTCGAGCGGCATCCCCATCCCCAGGAACTTCGACATGACCCACGGCAGGGTTGGATAGCCCGGGGTGTTGATGCTGACCGCGTGGATGTCGCTCGAGATGGTGTCGGGGCCGAAGCCTTGCTGCATCGCCGGCTCGCACACCGTGTAGTCGAAGCTGCCGCCCCCGTGGCCCACGTCGACGAGCACGCCACGCTGCTTGGCCGCCATCGCGGCGGGCAGCACGCGGCCGTTCTGCACCGTGTTGTTGCCGGCGCCGCTGTAGGCGTGAGTGAGGATGTCGCCGGGGCGCAGGAGATCGAGCAGGTCGGAGAGGTTGCCGGGAGCGGCGCCGATGTGGCACATGACCCGGAACTGCTTACCCGCGATCTCGGCGGCCTTCACGGCGCGCCGGAGCGGCTCGAGCCCGTTCTGGCCCACCACCGTATCGGTGATCCGCACCTTGACGCCCAGCACGAGGTCCGCGTTCTCGGCCACCGCCTTCGCGCACGCCTCCACGTTGGCGTAGTCGATGTTGAGCATCTCGCCCGGCGCGAGCCCGCCGGCCAGCCCGATCGACGAGATGTGGATGAAGCCGAAGAGGCGGGTGCGCGACTGCGGGACGACCCCGTGGCGGAAATTGCCGAAGGTGTGCGCTCCCGCGTCACCCGCCGAGACCGCGGTGGTGGTGGCGGTGATCGGCACCAACTCGTCGGCGGGCAGGCCGATCCCGAGATGCGGGCAGAGGTGCGTGTGCAGATCGATGAGCCCCGGGGTGACGAGCTTGCCCGCCACGTCGATCCGCTGCACCGCCCGGTCCGGCGGGATACTCGGAGCGATCGCGGCGATCTGGCCGAACCGGATGCCGATATCGCGCTTGCCGCGCGTCCGCTGCACCGGGTCGAGCACGTCGCCGTTGGCGACGACCAGCTCGTACTTGAGCGCGGGATCGGCTGGGTCGAAGCCGAGCGGCCCGGGCTGGCCCGCCTGGGCCAGCATGACCGGTGCGCCGGCCCGCGTGACCGCCCGCGCATCGCCGGCCGGGCCGGCCAGGGCGCCGCCGGCCGCGGCCGCGCCGGCGGAGAGCTTGATGAATCCGCGACGAGAGAGATCCATGTGGGGTGGCTCCTCAGGGATTGCGCGTGCGCATCGAGGCGGGCTGGCCGGGCAGCTTGAGCTTCTTGCCGGTGTCGGTGATCGTCGTACCCTCCACCTTCAAGATGGAGACATTGCGGTCGATGTAGTTGCCGACGTAGAGGTACTTGCCGTCGGCGCTGAACACCGCGCCCTCGGGCAACGTACCACCTCGACCTCTCCCACCTTCGTCACCTTCTTCCGGTCGATCTTCAACACCGCGAGGCTGCCGTTGGAGACCGGGCGGGATCGTGGCACAAGGCCTTCCCCTGCGCAAGCGCGCGGCCCGCGTCGCGCCCCGTGGCCAAGATCAGGCGTTGGGGTCGCGGAGTCGGCGGTAGCGACGGATCAGCGCGGCGGTGGAGCTGCCCCACTGGTCGATGCGCCGCCTGAGCCGGCCGCTTCCACCGCAAGCCGCTCGCCGCGCGCGGGGTCTTCCGTGAAGAGGGTGCGCAGGTGGAGATCCCGGATCTTCTGTCGATGCGCCCGCAGCGCGGCACACGCGTCGCTCCGGCCGATCATCGCGGGTCCTCCAACAAGAGGGAGAGGTCACAATCGGCGAGCTCGCCGATGCGCTCGACCGCGAGATCGGGCGCCGGATAGATGGCGAGCGCCTCCGGATCGCGCGCGTAGTGCCCCTGCCGCGGGAACACGGTGGTCACCCGCTGGCCCCACACCCGTTTCACCGCGTCGAGGACCCGCAGCTTGTCGTCCACCAGCACGTAGTGGGCGGCGGGATACCGGCGCTCCACGTCGTCGAGCTCCCGCTCCTTGTGGACGTAGATCAGCACGCCGTCCACCGCGGCCCCGAGGCCGGAGCGCTCGACCTTGCGCGGCTGGAACACCACGTCGCCGTCCGAGAGGATCACGGTAGGCCCCCACCCGCGGAAGCGCTCGAGCACGTCGAGCGCACCCGGGTAGAGGCGGTCGGCGAACGGGTAGTCCAGCAGGAAGCTCGACACACACAGCAGGTGCGGATCCCGCGGGCACTCGAGACGATAGCGCTGGAGCGCGCCGAGATAGTCCGCGTAGCCCAGCTCGACCCGGAGGGCCTCGAAGATGGCCCAGTAGCGCGCGAGCCCCTCCGCCCCGACCTCCCGCTCCAGGTAGCGACGGAGATCGGCGGTGACCCGATCGTTGTCGAGGAGCGTGTTGTCCACGTCCACCAGGAACGCAACCGGCGCGCGGCCCGGCCCGCTCACGCGCCCTTCGATCCCCTCCCGGCCGGCTTCTCCTCGGCCGGCTTCTCGTGATGGCCGCCGAACTCGAAGCGCATCGCCGAGAGTATCTTGCCCGCGAAGTCGCCCTCTCCGCGAGAGCTGAAGCGCTCGTAGAGCGCGGTGCTCAGCACCGGCACCGGCACGCTCTCGTCGATGGCGGCCTGCACGGTCCACCGGCCCTCGCCGGAGTCGGAGACGCGCCCCGAGAACCCGGCGAGATCACCGCTCTTGGTGAGCGCGTTGGCGGTCAGATCGAGCAGCCAGGAAGCGACCACGCTGCCGCGCCGCCACAGCTCGGTGATGTCGCGCAGGTCGAGATCGTAGCGGTAGTGCTCCGGATTGCGGAGGGGCGACGTCTCGGCGTCGGCGGTCCGCCCGGTCGCGCCGACGTTGGCGTGGCGGAGAACGTTGAGGCCTTCCGCGTAGGCCGCCATCAGCCCGTACTCGATGCCGTTGTGGACCATCTTCACGAAGTGTCCGGCCCCGCTCGGGCCACAGTGCAGGTAGCCCTGCTCGGCGGTGCCGCCGATCTTCTCGCGTCCCTCGGTGCGGGACGCCGCCGCGATCCCGGGGGCGAGCGAGGCGAAGATCGGGTCGAGGCGCTTCACGACTGCGGTCTCGCCGCCGATCATCAGGCAGAAGCCGCGCTCGAGCCCCCACACCCCGCCGCTCGTGCCCACGTCCACGTAGTGGAGCCCGCGGGCCCGCAGCTCGCCCGCGCGCCGGATGTCGTCGTGGTAGTGGAAGTTGCCGCCGTCGATCACCACGTCGTCCGTCTCGAGCAGCGGGGCCAGGCCCTGGAACGTCTGGTCCACCACCGCGGCCGGGACCATGAGCCACACCGTGCGCGGGCGCGCGAGGGCCTTCACGAAGGACGGGAGCGTCATCGCGCCGGCGGCACCCTCTTTCGCGAGGGCCGCCACCGCGTCGGCATGCACGTCGTACACGACGCAGTCATGCCCCGCCTTCCGGAGCCGCCGCACGATGTTGGCGCCCATGCGCCCCAGTCCGATCATGCCGAGCTGCATCCCTCACTCCTTTGCGCCGCGGCCACGGCCGCGATGACGGCCGCGCCGGCGCTGGTGGAATCCTTGACGAACGCGGTCTCGACGCGCGCGGCGCGCTCCCGGCCGATCAGATCGGCCAGGGCCTCGCGCACGAGGCCTTCGAAGCCCGGGTAACCGCCCCACAGGCTCCCGTCCACCGCGATGGTACGCCGATCGTCGAGCCGCGGGTCGATGAAGCGGAGCGTGCCGAGCAGCGCCGCGGCCACCAGCCGAGCCGCGCGGCGGGCGATCGCCGCGCCGAGCGCGCGGACTCCGTGCCGCTCCTCCCGCGTGCTCGAGATTCCGAGCGACCGCAGCAGCGCGTCCACGTCGTCGAGCCCCGCGGTCCGGTCCGCGGCGATCCGCGACAGATAGGCGCTGTCGAAGGCGAAGGCGGTGGCGAGCGCGGGCGAGGCCGACCAGTGAAACCACGCGGTGCGCTGCCCCAGGTCGGCCAGCGCGCGGCGCAGGATCTCGCCCAGGTAGTGCCCGGAGATCATCTTCTCGAAGCGCTGCGCCCCCGGCGGCGGCTCGTCCAGCTCCCGATCGAGCGCGACGTCGTACGGAGTCTCGACCCCGGCTACCCCGTCAAAGTTCCCGGACTCGAGGTTGCGGATCCCCGCCGGCCCCAGGTCCGCGGCCAGGTTGGTTCCGGTGCCGAGGATCAGGCCGATGTCGGCCGGGCTCGCCCCCGCGTCGCGGCCCCGCGCCTGGTAACTCTGGAGGATCAACGCCGCCACCGTATCGTTGGCGACCGCGGCCAGAGCGACGCGCGCGAGCCCGGCGCGGTGGAGCGCGGCGGTGAGCAGCTCGGCCACGTCCCGACCCACCAGGCCGTCGAGCCGCCAGCCCTTGGTCGAGGCCAGCGCCACCGCCCGGTCGATGCGCTCGAGCCGCGCCGGGTAGGAGTAGATGAAGGCGAGCGGGGCGGCGCCGACGCCCTGAGCCCCGACGACTTGCCCGACCGCGCCCGCGATCAGGTCGAACACCGGCTCTGGAGCGCCGCGCTTCTGGGCCTCGGAGAAGGTCAGCGTCATCTCGGCCACGATGCGAACCTCGCCCCCGCCGCTCAGATCGACCACGCCGGCCCGCGCCTTGGTGCCCCCCCAGTCCACCACCACGACCCGGCCCCGCTCGCGGCCGGAGGGCTGCCGCGTAAACGTGCGCAGCATCTTGAGAGAACCCCCGCCGGCCAGACCCTGCGCGATCTGGGCCTGGAACTGCAGGGCGATGGCGTCGAGCACCGCCGTCCCGGCCTCGAACGCGGCCACGGCGTGCGCGAAAACGGCGTCGGCGGAGGCGGACATGGCCGTCATCATACTCCCCGGGTTGAGGGTGCTATGATTGGCCTCGTCCCATGAGCACTCCCGAGCGACGGAAGACGGTGGCGGTGGACGTGGGCGGGGTCCGGGTGGGCGGCAAGCGGCCCATCGTGGTGCAGTCCATGACCAACACCGACACCGCGGACGTGGCGGGCACGGTCGCGCAGGTCAACGCGCTCCACGCCGCGGGCAGCGAGCTGGTGCGGGTCACCGTGAACACGGACGCGGCCGCGCGGGCCGTCCCCGAGATCGTCAAGCAGGTCACGGTGCCGGTCATCGGCGACTTCCACTACAACGGCCACGTGCTGCTGACCAAGTATCCCGACTGCGCCCGGTCGCTGGCCAAGTACCGCATCAACCCGGGCAACGTGGGCGGCAAGCACCACGACGACAACTTCCGTGCGATCGTCCAGGTCGCGGTGGACAACGGCAAGCCGGTGCGTATCGGCGTCAACTGGGGGAGCCTCGACCAGAACCTGCTCACCCAGATGATGGACGCCAACGCCAAGAGCGCCGAGCCGCTCACCGCGCGCGACGTCACCATGAACGCGATGGTGGAGAGCGCGATCCAGTCCGCCGAGCTGGCCGAGCAGACCGGCCTCGGCCATGATCGGATCATCCTCTCGGCCAAGGTCTCGGGCGTGCAGGACCTGGTGGACGTCTACCGCAAGCTCGCGCCGCGCTCGGACTACCCGCTCCACCTGGGCCTCACCGAGGCGGGCATGGGCGCCAAGGGGATCGTGGCGAGCACCGCCGGCCTCGCGATCCTCCTGCAGGAGGGCATCGGCGACACGATTCGCGTGTCGCTCACCCCGAAGCCCAACGGCGACCGCACCGAGGAGGTGCAGGTCGCCCAGCTCATCCTCCAGTCGCTCGGGCTCCGGAGCTTCCTGCCGCTGGTGACCGCCTGCCCCGGCTGCGGACGCACCACCTCGACCTTCTTCCAGGAGATGGCCGAGGAGATCCAGGCCTACCTGCGCGACCAGATGCCGGTGTGGAAGGGTCGCTACACGGGCGTGGAGGAGCTGAAGGTCGCGGTGATGGGCTGCGTGGTCAACGGCCCCGGCGAATCCAAGCACGCCGACATCGGCATCTCGCTGCCCGGCACCTTCGAGGAGCCCAAGGCCCCGGTCTTCGTGGACGGCGCGCTCAAGCTCACGCTCAAGGGCGATTCCATCGTCGCCGACTTCCTGAAGATCCTCGACGACTATGTCGAGAAGCGGTACGCGGGCACGCGCAAGTAGCCGCACCCGCGCCGCTCCTTCCGGCATGCCGATCTCCGATTACCTGCGCGACCTCCGCGCCAAGATCGGCCACGACCTCCTCCTCACGCCAGGCGTGGCCGCGGTGATCATCAACGAAGCGGGCCAGGTGCTGCTGCAGCGCCGGAGCGACAACGGCGAGTGGGGGCTCCCGGGTGGCGCGATGGAGCCGGGCGAGGAGCCGGCCGAGACCCTGGTGCGGGAGATCCGAGAGGAGACCGCGCTCGAGGTGGTCCCGGAACGGATCGTGGGCGTCTACAGCGGCTCCGACTTCCGGGTGCGCTACGACAACGGCGACGAGGCGATGATCGTCAGCATCACCTTCGCGTGCCGGCCGCTCGCGGGCGAGCCGCGGGTCAACGACGACGAGTCGCTCGAGATCCGCTACTTCGCGCCCGACGCCCTCCCATCGATGGAGCCGCGCCATCTGATGCGGATCGAGGACGCGCTCCGCAACGATCCGCGCGCCCGCTTCCGGCGGTAGGCCGAGGCCGCGCGATCAGCCCTTCAGCAGCTCCTCCGCGATGCGTTTGACGTCGCCCGCCTCCACCTGGCCCTTGTGGGTCTTCATGATCTCGCCGACGAGGCGGCCGGCCTGCTTGGGATCGCTGATGCCGAGGGTGGCGATCCGCTCGGTCACGAGCGCGCGCACCGCCGCGTCGTCCATGGTCTTCGGCAGGTAGCGCTCGCAGAACTCGATCTCGAAGCGGAGGGCGGCGGCCTGCGCGGCGCCACGCTCGCCCGCCTTCTCGTACTCGACCACCGCCTTCTGGAGCAGCTTGCGGTAGGCGCCGATCACCTCGATCACGAGGGCGTCGTCCACCTGGCCGGAGGCGCCCTTGGCGGTGCGCCGCTCCTGGATCTTGGTCTTGATCATCCGCACCACGTCGGCGGTCTTGCCGTCCTTGGTCTTGATGGCCTGGGTGAGCGTGTCGTTCAGGGTCTGCTCGAGTGCCATGACCGTCCTCTGTCGGGGCTAGGCCAGCCAGTCGGCCAGCTCGGTGAGGGTGCGGAATTCGCGATCCGGCCGCGGCTCGGCCCGCGGCTCGCCCTTGCGATTGATCCAGGCCGACGGCACGCCGAGCCGCCGGGCCGGGACCACGTCGTGGAAGTGGCTCTGCGCGGCGTGCAGCCATCGGGCCCCGGCGATGCGGTCGCGAGCGGCCAGGAAGTGGCCGTCGGCCGGCTTGTAGGAGTGCATCTGCTGAGCGGTGATGAGCAGATCGAACGGCACCGTGAAATGCTTCCGGGTGCCCGCCAGCAGGTCGTCGTCCACGTTCGAGAGGATGCCGAGCCGGTAGCCCGCCCTGAAGAGCCGCTCGAGCGCCGCGTTGGTGTCGGGGAACGGGATCCAGAACGGCAGGCTCTCGGCCAGGAAGCTCGCCCTCGATTCCGGCAGCGTCCACCCGAGCTGCCGGGCCACGCGGCGCGCGCTCTCGGTCAACACATCGCGATAGCTCCGGTACCGCTCGGCCTGCACGGCCGGCTCGATCTGCGCGTAGGCCTCGAGCACTCGCGCCGGGTCGAGCCGGCTGCCGGTCTCCGCGACGGCCTTCGTGAACGCGCCCGCGATGCCGCCTTCCCAGTCGATCAGCGTGCCGTAGCAGTCGAACGTGATGACGTCATAGACGCGATCGGCGCTCATCGGGCGAGCGGCACCTCCGCGAGGCTCACCCGGCGACCGCGGGCCGTTTCTGCGCCCACGGCCGCGCCTGCTCGAACGCGGCGGAGGCCTGCAGCACCTGGAGGTCGGCGAGCCGGCGGCCGACGATCTGCAGGCCCACCGGCATGCCGGACGCGGTGAAGCCGGCCGGCACGGTGGCGGCCGGGTTGCCGCTGAAATTGAACGGATAGCTGAAGCCGGCCCAGTCGAACCAGTCCCACGGGTGCTGGCGAAAGTGGGTGGGATTGAGCCGCCCGACCTCGAAGGCGGCCACCGACACGGTGGGCATGAGCAGCAGATCGTACGTGTCGAAGAGGGCGCGGACGGCGTCGCAATAGGCGTGCTTGCGCGCGCGCATGTCGACGTATTGCTCGGCGGTGTAGCGCCGGCCGTCCTCGATGGCCGCGACGAGACCGGGGTCCATCTTGGCCCGGAATCGCTCGAGGAACTGAGCGTAGTTGCCCGCGTAGTGGGCATTCCACATCAGCCGGATCATCTCCCGGGTGTCCGGGAGGCTCACCTTCGCGTCCTCCACCGAGCAGCCCAGCTCCGGGAACGCCTCCGCGGCGCGCTTGGCGACCTGGCCGATCTCGGAGTCGACCTGCAGGCACCCGAGATCCGGAGTCCACCCCACGCGCAGGCCGCGGACCCCGTCGCGCAGACGGCCGACATAGTCGGCGGGCGGCGCGTCGAGCGACTGGCGATCCCAATCGTCGGGTCCGGCCATCACCGCCAGCATCAGGGCGGCGTCCGCCACCGTGCGCGTCATCGGCCCGGTGTGCGAAGCGCTGTCGGTGTTGGAGACCGGCCACACCGGCACGCGCCCGAAGGTGGGCTTGAGCCCGTAGATACCGCAGAAGGCCGAGGGCACGCGGATGGAGCCCGCGCCGTCCGAGCCCTGATGCAGCGGCCCGAGACCCGCGGCCGCCGCCGCACCCGCGCCCGCGCTCGATCCGCCCGAGGTCATCCCGAGGTTCCACGGGTTGCGCGTGATCCCGGTGAGCGGGCTGTCGCCGAGCGCCTTCCAGCCGAACTCGGGCGACGTGGTCTTCCCGATCACGACGGCGCCCGCCTCTTTCAGGCGCCGCACGAACGGGGCGTCGGTCTCGCCCACGCGGTGCTCGAACACGAACGAGCCGAACTTGGCGGGCACGCCCTTGACCAGGGCCAGATCCTTGATCGAGACCGGGACACCGTGAAGCGGGCCGAGTCGCTCGCCCTTCATCACCGCGTCCTCCGCCGAGCGCGCGGCGGTCAGCGCCGTCTCCGCGGTCACCGTGACGAAGGCGTTGATCGTCGGGTTCAGCGCCTCGATGCGCTCGAGCACCGCGCGCGTCAGCTCCACCGGGGAGAGCGCCCCGGAGCGGATGCGCGGGATCAGATCGGTTGCCGGCGTGTAGGCGAGCTCGGTCGCGTTCATGGGCCTCTCCGGAGCGGGATGGTCGATCGCCGCGGGAATGGTAGCACGGTCAACGGCCGCGCGGCGGCAGCGCCACCGCCACGCCGGTGAGCTGCGTGACGCGCGCGGCGAGCCGATCGCCGAAGACGGAGGCGTCGAGCGGATTCGCGGCGGCCGCTCCGCCCGCCACCCGCGCTTCCCCGGTACGCAGCAGGCCGCGCATGCACGCCGCGGCCTCGTAGTAGGACAGGCGCGCCGCGTCCAGCGGAAGCCGGCGGCGGTAGGCCCGCAGGTAGCGAGCCAGCATGATCCGGCGCAGGAGCGCGACGAGCGGACGCACCACGGCCGGCAGTGGTAGCAGATGCAGCGGCGTCAACGCCAGCAGCACCCGCGTGGCGGCCACGTCGAATTCCGGTTCGGTCACGACCAGGTTCGGCCAGTCGAGCACGCCGGTGACCCGTCCGTGCTCGACCAGGAGATTCTGGGGATGGAAGTCGCCGTGACAGATGGCGAGGCGGGCCGCGCCGGACGGCCGCCGCTCGACGAGCCAGCGCATCGCCTCGGACAGACCGCCGAGGCCGGCCTTCCGGATGCGGGCGTCGAGGCCCTCCAGGTAGCCGTCGTAGCTCACCGCGTGGCGCCCGAAACCGGCGCCCACCGCCCGGCCCTCGTCGTCGAGCGCCCGGAGCAGCGCCTCCGGGTCGAGCGCGTGAAGCCGCGCGTGCGCGTCGGCGAGCACGCCGCCCACGCCCAGGAGCTGGGCGTCGAGCAGCGGGCGCCCGGCGACGCGCTCCATCACCAGGAAGGGAGCGCCGAGCGGGCCTGGATCGGCGGAGGCGCCGAGCACGCGGGGCACCGGATATCCGAGGCCGGCCAGCGCGTTCTGAGTGGCGCGCTCCTTGAGCGCGCGCAGCGGATCGACGGTGATGCGGAGCACGCGCAGGATGAGCGGCCCCGCCCAGGCCGCGGGCGCCCCGTCGAGGCGGAACGCGTAGATGCGCGTGTCATAGCCCCCGCTGATCGGAGCGGGAGAAGCCGCGAAGCCGAGCGCGGGGGCGGCGAGCTCGGCGCGGAGGTGGGCAAGAAGGGCGGGGCCGATTTCGGACGTCGCGGTGCCCCTTACCCCGCCGCTCTCGAGTCCCGCCCCCTCACGCGGCCTTCTCTCCCTCCGGAGGAGACGGAAGAGGGCCGGAGAGAAAGCGGGCGAGACGAGTCAGGATGAAGGCGTAGTCGAACGCGATCTCCCGCAGGTAGTCGTACCGTCCGGAGGCCCCGCCGTGACCGGCCGCCATGTTGATCTTGAAGAGCGGTGGAACGAGCGCGCTCCCGCTCGCGCGCAGCTTCGCCACGTACTTGGCGGGCTCCCAGTACATCACCTGGCTGTCGTTGAGCGCGGTCTTCACGAGGAGGGCCGGGAACGGGCGCGCGTCCAGGTTCGTGTAAGGACAGTACGTCTTCATGTACTCGTAGTGCTCGCGGATCTTCGGGTTGCCCCACTCCTCGAACTCGCCCACCGTGAGCGGCAGCGACTCGTCCAGCATCGTGTTGATCACGTCCACGAACGGCACGCGCAGCACCGCGGCGGCGGCGCAGTCCGGCCGCAGATTGAGCACCGCGCCCATGAGCAGACCGCCCGCGCTGCCGCCCTCGATGACGAGCCGATCGGAGGCGGTGTAGCCGCGCTCGACCAGATGATCGGCCGCCGCGACGAAATCGATGAACGTGTTCCGCTTGGCCATCATGCGGCCCTGGTCGTGCCAGCGCTTGCCCATCTCGCCTCCGCCCCGGATGTGGGCGATGGCCACGCTCACTCCGCGGTCCAGCAGGCTCAGTCGATTGGAGGAGAAGGTCACCGGGTAGGGATAGCCGTAGGCCCCGTAACCGGCCAGCAGCATCGGGCTCGAGCCGTCCGATCGGCTCTCCGCGCGGCGCACCAGCGAGATCGGGATGCGCGTGCCGTCCGGGGCGGTGGCGTGGATGCGCTCGGACAGGTAGCGGGCCGGTTCGTAGCCGCCGAGCACCTCGGCCCGCTTGAGGAGCAGAAGCCGCCGCCCCGCGATGTCGTAGTCGAAGACGGAGGCCGGGGTGACCAGCGACTGGTAGCGCACCCGATACGCGCCGCTCTCGAACTCCGCGTTGGCGTCCGAGTCGAGATCGTACGTGGGCTCCGGGAACTCCACGTGGTGTTGCGCCCCGGAACGGGCGTCGGTGACCCGCAGGTGGATGAGCCCGTCGAGGCGCTCGTGGACGACGTAGTGCCCGGCGAACACGTCCACGTCTTCCAGCATCACGTCCTCGCGATGCGGGATCAGCTCCCGCCACCGGTCCGGACGCGGGTCGTCCACCGGCGCGGTCACCAGCCGGAAATTCCGCCGCCCGCCTCCGTTGGTCCGGATGTAGAAGAGGTCCCCGTCGGGCCCGCGCCCGTGATCGACCTGGTACTCGTGGTCTTTCTCGCGCGGCAGGATCATCCGCCACGCGGAGTCCGGCTCGGCGGCCGGGCAGTAACGCATCTCGGTGCTCGTGAAGCTCCCCGAGATCAGGAACAGGTAGGCGAGGCTCCGCGACCGCGCGACGTGCAGGCGGAAGAGCGCGTCCTTCTCCTCGTAGAGCAGATCGGCCGCCGCCGCCCCGAGCCGATGCCGGTGCAGGCGGTACGGACGCTTGGCCTCGTCCTCGGTCACGTAGAAGAGCGTCTGGCCGTCGGCGGCCCACGCGACCGCGCTCACCTTCTCGACCCGATCCGGCAAGAGTGTGTCGGTGTCGAGGTCCCTCACGTGGAGCGTGTAGTCGCGGAACCCGGTGAGGTCGGTGGTGTAGGCGAGCCGGCGCCCGTCGTCGCTCACGGTGGAGGCGCCCAGGGCCAGAAACGGATGGCCCTCGGCGATGCGATTGAGGTC
>DATMMH010000388.1:0-32721 GCA_035569855.1 Candidatus Dormiibacterota bacterium | reverse complement strand
TTGAGGGTCTTCGCGAACAGGCCGGTGCAGCGCTTCCACGCGTCGGCGGCCGCCGCCGCGTTGTACGAGGGGCGATAGTCGGCGAAGAACCCGTGGCCGACGCCGGGATAGATCACGATCTCGGAGTTGGGGTTGGTCTGCTTGAGCATGTCGCCGAACTTCCTGGCGTCCTCCGGGCTCGGGCCGGTGTCCTTCTCGCCGTACAGGCCGAGGAAGGGCATCTTGATGTCCTTGACCACGTCGAAGCCGGTCACCGGGTTCGGCGTATCGGGATAGGGCCGGGCCGGCGGGCCGTACCACGCGACCGCGGCCTTGATGTCGGGGTTGGTCGCCGCCACCTGATACACGGTGGAGCCGCCCCAGCAATGGCCGGTCACGCCGACGCGGTCCGCGCGGGCGCCGGGGCGCTTCTTCGCCCAGTCCACCGCGGCGGTGGTGTCGCCCAGGACCTGCTTGCGGGGCACCGCGAGGACGATCTTCAGGATGGCCTGGATGTCCGGGATGTTGCCCACGCCGCCCTCACGCTGGAACAGCTCCGGGGCCACCGCGTAGTAGCCCTCCTTGGCGAAGCGGCGGGTCACGTCCTTCACCCACTCGTGCACCCCCCAGATCTCGGAGATGACCAGGACGATCGGGGCGTTGGTGGCGTTGGCCGGATGCGCCTCGTAGACCGGCATGTTGTAGCTACCGATCGGCACGGTGGCGTCGCCGGCGACGATGCCCTGGGTGTCGGTCTTGATCGCCTGGCCGAGCGCTTTCTCCACGCCGACCGCGTAGCCGGCGAAGGTGGCGGCTCCACCGACCTTGAGCATCTGGCGGCGGGTGAGTCCCGCGGCTTTCGACTTGGGCATGGTTACCTCCTCAAAGGTGTTTGTTGTGGTCACGTTGCGGCCCTTAGAGCGAAGCGGGCAGAAGCTATCACGCGGCTGCCGGTCGAGCAAGGCGCACCCCGGCATCGGAAACTGCGCGAGCGCCTTCCGGGTTCCCGCGGACGGCCACGAGCCGGCCGAGCCGATGCTATGCTCTAGCCGTGGCCGATCTCGTCAACGAGTTCTCCTGGTCGCGCACGCGCGACAACGTCTTCCAGGAGTGCCGCCGGCGCTACTACTTCCAGTACTACGGCGCCTGGGGCGGCTGGGACGCGAACTCGGACCCCCGGATCCGCCGGCTCTACATCCTCAAGCAGCTCGCGACCCGGCAGATGTGGGCCGGCCGCCTCGTCCACGAGGCGATCGAGCGATCGCTGCTCGCCCTTCGCGATGGCCACGGGCTCAGCGAGGCGTCCCTCATCGAGGACACGGTGCGCCAGATGCGCGAGGAGTGGAAGGGCTCGCGCGCCGGGCTCTACCGGGAGGTCCCGAAGCGGCCCTCCCTGTTCGAGCACGAATACGGCGTGCCGATCCGGGACAGCGAGTGGCAGGCCCTGCGGGACCACGTGGTGCGGTGCCTGCGGAACTTCCACCGTCTGCCCGTGCTGAACGAGATCAAGCGCACCCCGACCGAGCGGTGGGTCTTCATCGAGGATATCGGCTCGTTTCCGTTCGAGGGTACGCGGGTCTTCACCGCGCCCGACTTCGGCTACTGGAGCGAGGCCGACCGTCTCCAGCTGCTCGACTGGAAGACCGGCGGCAGCGGGGATGGCGCCGCGCTGCAGCTCGGCGGCTACGCCCTCTACGCCCTCGACGTGCTCGGCGTGGATCTGAGCCGCGTCGACCTGCTGGAGGTGAACCTCCGGGAAGGTCGCGTGACCGCCCATCCCTGGGACGACGCGAGCCTCGAGCGGGTCCGCGAGCACATCCGCCTCTCGGTGCGCTCGATGAAGGCCTATCTGAAGGATCCGGAGCGCAACCTCGCCGAGGAAGAGGGCTTCGAGAAGACCGAGGAGCTGCGTATCTGTCGCTGGTGCAACTTCCGGTCGGTCTGCCGTCCGGAGCTGACGCCCTTCGCGGTGCCGGCGCCCGACCCGGTGGCATGAAG
This sequence comes from Candidatus Dormiibacterota bacterium, assembly GCA_035569855.1. Taxonomy (GTDB): domain Bacteria; phylum Methylomirabilota; class Methylomirabilia; order Rokubacteriales; family CSP1-6; genus CAMLFJ01. The sequence continues at coordinate 30,744 of DATMMH010000388.1, read as the reverse complement.
GCCCTCCTGGTCGATCTCGACGACACCCTGCTCGACTACTCGGGCGGCGCCGAAGAGTGCTGGCGCCACGCCGCCGAAGCGCTGGCGGGCCCGGCCGGCATCGATCCCGACCGGCTCGTGAAGGCGATCGCTGAGACCCGGCGCTGGTTCTGGAGCGATCCCGGGCGGCATCGGGTGGAGCGCGCCGATATGCTCCGCGCGTGGACCCGGATCACCGCCCACGCCCTCGACAGCCTGGGGCGGGCCGACGAAGGGCTGGCCGCGACCATCGCGGCGGACTTCGCCGAGCGCCGGTGGGAGCGCATGGTCCTCTTCCCTGGCGTGACGCAGGCGCTCGAGACGCTGCGGGATCGCGGCGTCCCGATGGCCCTGGTCACCAACGGCGACCCGGGGCACCAGCGTCGCAAGATCGGCCAGCACGATCTGGAGCGATTCTTCGACGTGATCGTGATCGAAGGCGAGATCGGGGCCGGCAAGCCGGACGACATCGTCTACCGCTACGCGCTCTCGAAGCTGCGGATCAGGCCCGACGAGGCCTGGATGGTCGGCGACAACCTGGAGTGGGACGTGGCCGCCCCCCAGCGGCTGGGCCTGCGCGGGATCTGGGTGGATGGGCCGGGGCATGGGCTGCCGCCTTCCGCCGACGTGGTCCCGCACCGCATCATCCGGGCCTTCCCGGAGCTCCTGGGGCCCTGATCGAATTCCTTGTGCGATAAATTCCCGTCGTGCAAGACTGTGATTCCACGGAGGGAAATCACCATGCGAGACCAGAACTGGCTGCCGCTGCTGCTTGGGCTCGTGCTCGTATCGACCGGCTGCGCGACCCAGCGCGAGTGGGCGACCTGGCGCGCGCACCCGACGCACTTCGCGACCGACAACCACCTGAGCTTCTCGGTGAGCACCGCGACCGCCGGCGCGCCCCGGATTACCCCGGAGATGGTGGCGCGGGCGAAGAGCGAGGGCTGGTGGGGCCGGAACGTGCCGTCCGACGCCGAGCTCGCCGACGTAGCCGGGCAGTGGGAGGGCTCGTGGAGCGGGCGTGGCATTTGGCGGAGTGAGCGGGGCGGGATAGCTCGGGCCAGCTTCGCGCTGCGTGGGGCGGTCGGCGAGGGCGTGCTCGTCATGGTGGACTCCCAGGTCGCCGAGGGCGTGCCGCTGTCGCTGCGGGAGGGTGCGTCGTTCGGGGCGCCGATCCGGATCGCGGTCACCGACACAGAGGTCTGGGTGAACGGGATCGATCCCAAGCGGCCGTTCGCCGCGTCGTTCACTCTCCAGGGTGAGCGCCTGGTCGGGACCTTCCTCTACTTGAACTCGCCGGTCCAGATCGAGATGACCCGCCTGAAGTAACCCCGGCCGGCGCCGGGCCGCGCTAGGGCGGGGTGGGCTGGACGATGACGGTGCGCACGACGGCCAGGTAGCGCTGGGCCACCCGCTGCACGTCGGCGGCGGTGACCGCACGTACGGCGGCCACGTAGCGGTCGAGGAACTCGTAGCCGACCCCGGCTTCCTCGTAGGACGCCAGGTACCAGGCCTGGCGCGCGTTGGTGCGGCGGTCCATCGCCAGGTTACCGAGCAGATACGCCTTCCCCACCCGCAGCTCGTCCGCGGATACCTGCTCGCGCCGGACCCGATCGAGCTGCGCGGCGAGCGCCGCCTCGGCCTTCGCGACGTTCTCGGGCGCGGTGCCGAGCAGGGCCAGGAAGTAGCTGTTGTCCACGCGCGCCGGGTACTGGGTTCCGGTGGTGTAGGCGAGTCCCTCCTTGTCGCGGAGCTCCGAGAAGAAACGGCCCGCCATACCGCCGCCCAGCACCGCGCCCAGTACCTTCACCGCCGGGTAGTCCGGATCGGTGAGCGCGGGGGCGAGCGCGCCCATCAGGATCTGCGCCTGGGCGCCCGGCACCACGCGGGTTTCCCGCCACGGCGCCGGCGCCGGGGGAGCCGGCGGTGTCGCCACCGGGACCTGGCCGGCCGGCGTCGGGCCGAAGAGCCGGGTGGCCTGCGCCAGCACCTCGGCGGTCTTCACGCGGCCGCTCACCGCCAGCACCATGCCGCCCGGCACGTAGTGCCGCTTGTAGTGTGCGAGCAGCGCGTTCCGGTCGATCCGCTCCAGGCTCTCCTTGAGCCCGATCGGGTCCCAGGCGTACGGGTGCCGGCCGAAGATGCGCGCGGTCAGTGTATCGAGCGCCACGTCGTAGGGCCGGTCGGCGCGGTTGCGCAGCTGCCGGACCAGGAAGTCGCGGACCGCCTGGACCACGCCGTCGGGCATGGTGGGCCGCAGCGCCACGTCCGCCACGAGGTCGAGGATCTCCACCCAGTATCGCGAGAGCGCGGTGGCCGCGATCTCGGAGTAGTCCACGTCGCCGGTGGCCTCGATGCTGCCGCCCATCGCGTCGGCGGACTCGACGATCTGGGTGCCGTTGCGCGTGGTCGTCCCGCGCACCACCATGAGCTGCACCAGATTGGAGATGCCGGCGTTGTCCGCCGTCTCCCACCGGGTGCCCATCTTCACCATCAGCGAGACGCCGACGACCGGCGCGGTGGGATTCTCCCGCACCAGCACGGTCAGCCCATTCGGGAGCCGGGCCCGGCCCACTACGGGACTCTGGGCCCAGACCGGCGTGGCGGCCAGGACGACCAGCAGCAGGGCGACCGCGGCGATGGGGCGTTTCACTGGACGGGTTTCGGGACGAAGGCCAGGCGCGCGTAGTCGGTGCGTGAGAGATAGCGCCGGGCCGCGTCGCGGATCTGCTCCCGGGTGATGCGGCGCAGCCGATCCACGTAGCGCAGCTCGGCCTCGAGGGTCCAGGTGGTCTCGGCGATGCCGTAGGCGAAGGCGAGGCCCTCGGAGGTCTCGGTGTCGAAGGCGTGCTGGGCCTCGAACTTGGTCACGGCCAGGCGCCGCTCCTCCTCGGTGGGTCCGGTCTCCTGGATCTTGGCGATCTCCTCCAGGACGATGCGCTCGACCTGATCGAGGTCCTTGGCCTCGGCCTCGGCGCGCAGGCTCACGATGCCGCCGCCCATCAGCGCCGAGTAGCTCATCGTGACGCTCGAGACCAGCCGCTCCTTGTCGCGTAGCCGTTGGGCCAGGCGGGAGCTCTCGGTCCCGGCCAGGATCGTGGTGAGCAGGTCTACCGCGTCACCGCTGGGATCGTCGGACCGTGGGGCCTGCCAGCCGAGCGCGAGGTAGCCCTGCTGCTCCGGGCGCTCCACGGTGCGCCGCACGCCGCCGGTCAGGGGCCGCGGGATCGGCGCCGGCGCGGTCTTGTAGCCGCTCGCGGGCACGCGCCCGAACGTCCGGTCCACGATGCCGCGCACCGTGGCCGGATTCACCGGACCCGCGACCACCAGCGTCATGTTCTCCGGCACGTAGTAGTGCCGGTTGAAGGCGCGCAGCCGCTCCTGGGTCGCGGCCAGCATGGTCTCCCGCGTGCCGAGCACCGGGCGGCCGTAGGGCGTGCCCGCGAAAACCAGGCCGTAGAGCTGGCGGGTGATCGCGGTCCGCGGGTTGTCCTGCTCGATGCGCGCCTCCTCGAAGATGACCTCGCGCTCCCGCGCGATCTCCTCGGGGACGAAGGTGGACCGGAAGGCCATGTCCGAGAGCAGCTCGATGCCGGTCGCGGTGGCCTCGGTCGGCAGGACCAGGTAGAAGTCGGTGTAGTCGAACGACGTCGTCGCGTTCGAGCGGCCGCCCAGGCCTTCCACGGTGCGATCGATGTAGCCCGGGCCGAACCGGTCGGTGCCCTTGAAGAGCATGTGCTCCTGGAAGTGGGCGTAGCCGAGCTGATCGGGCAGCTCGTAGCGCACCCCGGTGCCGACGAAGAGATAGAGCGCGACGACGTCCGCGGCCCGATGTTCCTGCACGATGAGCCGGAGGCCGTTACGCAGCACCTGCCGGACCGGCGCGGGCAGATCCGCGTCCGCGGGGCGGTTGAGCGTCGCCGAGCTCGATCGCCCCGCCGACCCGGCGCAGCCGGCGACGAGCCCGAGCGCGAGGAGCCCGAGCGCGGCGCGGCGCGAGATTGATCGGATCACGGGCGCGATTCTACTACGCCGACGCCCTCGACGAGTCCCGGCTCTGACCGCGGCTCGGGCCCGAAGGTCCGGAGGAGCCGCTCGGCGTGGCTCGGGTGCGCCGAGATCTGGCCCGCCACGAGGGAGGCGGGCACACGCGATCGCACCGCCAGCGCGCAGAGCTGGATCAGCTCTGCGGCCGCCGCGGAGACCATCTGGGCGCCCACCAGTCGCTCGGTGTCCTGATCGAAGACCAGCTTGAAGTAGTCCGCGTCCTCGCCGGTAGCGACGCCGTTGCTGCTGCCCCGGGTCTCGTGACGCGCGACCGCGGGGTGGATTCCGCGGGCGGGAGCCTCGCCGTAGGACAGGCCCACCAGCCCGACCTCCGGCGTGGTGAAGAGCACCTGCGGGATCACCGACTCGTCCGCCCGCTCGACGTCGCCCCGCAGGGCGTTCACCGCCGCGACGCGGCCCTCGTGGGCGGCCACCGGGGTGAGCTGGCGGTTGCCCGCCGCGTCGCCCGCCGCGTACATGTGCGGCACGGAGGTACGGAGATAGGGCGTCGTGCGCAGACCGAGCCGACCGAGGTCGAGCCCGATGCGTCCGGCTCCGATCGTGCCGGGATGGAAGCGGCGTCCGATCGCCGCGCAGACCTGGCTGGCGGTGATCTCGTTGGCCATGCCCGCGCTGTCGAAGGCGACGCGCACCGAGCCGGGGGAGCCGGCGAGCCGGGTCACGGTGGTGTGCAGGCGAAAGACCACGCCCCGCGCCTCCATCGACTTGCGCAGGTGGCGCGCCACGTCCGGATCCACCCCGGGCAGGATCTCCGCGTCCCGGGCGAGCACGGTGACGCGCGATCCGAAGTCGGTGTAGGCGCCCGCCAGCTCGAGCGCCACCGGGCCGCCCCCGATGAAGGTCAGCGCGGGCGGGAAGGCGGGCAGGAACAGGAGCTGATCCGACGTGATCAGCAGCTCGCGTCCCGGCAGGTCCGGGATCACCGGCTCGGAGCCGGCCGCGATGACGAATCGCTCCGCCCCGAGCGGCCGGCCGTCCACCTCCACGACGTGCGGGTCGGTGAATCGGGCCTCGCCGAACGCGACCCGGATGCCCCGCCTCTCGAGCTCGGGCGCCGCGGGCCGGAGCGCCTCCACCACCTCGCGCTGGCGACGCTGCACCGCACCCCAGTCGAGCCGGGCCTCGCCGGCGACGGTGCCGAACCCGGCGGCGGCGCGGACGATCCGGTGCACGCGGCCGGCCGTCACCAGGGCTTTCTTCGGGATGCAGCCGCGATTGATGCAGAGGCCGCCCAGGGGTCCGCGGTCGGCGAGGGCCACGCGGGCGCCGAGGTCGGTCGCGGTCTTGGCCGCGGTGATGCCGGCGGCGCCGGCGCCGATGACGATGAGATCGAACCGGTCCATCCGGGAGTCCGGCTCAGACGGTTACCGCGGAGCCGGTGACGGCGGCGCCGCGATCGGACAGCAGGAAGGCGACCACGCCCGCGACCGCGTCGGTGCTGACCCAGCCGGAGCGATCTGCGTCCGGCATGGCGCGACGATTGGCGGGGGTGTCCATCGTGCTCGGTAGCACCGCGTTCACCGCGACCCCGTGCGGCTTTACCTCCTGGGCCAGCGCCTGGGTGAGCGTGATGACCGCCGCCTTGGAGACGGTGTAGGCGATGAAGCCGCCCTGGGGCGGCAGCACCGCGCGCGAGGCGATGTTGACGATGCGCCCGCGGCGCGCCTCGATCATGCCCGGCAGCACCGCGCGGCACGCGATGACCGCCGAGGTGAGGTTGAGCTTCATCATCCGCTCCCACTCGGGCAGGGGTGTCGAGACCAGGTCACCGCCCGCGAAGCCCCCCACCGCGTTGACCAGCCCGTCGACCCGGCCGTGCCGCTCCCCCACCACCTGGACGAACTTCCCGAGCGAGGCCTCGTCGGTCACGTCGGCGGGCAGCGCGAGCACCCGCGCGCGCTGGTCCGGAGAGAGCCGCGCCTCCAGCCTCTTGGCCTCCTCGGGAACCGCGTAGGGAATGGCCACCACGCCGCCCGCCACGAGCAGCGCGGCGGTGATCGACTGGCCGAGCGCGCCGGTGCCGCCGGTGAGAATCGCGACCGGCGCGGTCACGGGGCGGGGCGCAGGCGGCGGCCGGCCAGGTCTTCGGCCCGGCGGGCCAGCTCGAAGTCCAGCGAGGTGATCCCGGCCGCGTCGTGGGTCGTGAGATCGATGACCACGCGGTTGTAGACGTTGAACCACTCCGGATGGTGCTGGAGCGCTTCCGCCTCGCGCGCCACGTCTCCCATGAAGGCGAAGGCCTGGACGAAGTCGGGGAAGGTGAGCTCGCGATGCAGCTTGCCGTCCTTCACCACCCAGCCGGGCAGCGCGGCGAGGCGCTGCGACACCTCGGGGCTCGTGAGCTTGGCGGGCCGGGCCATGTCGAGCGGTCAGCCGGCGGCGGGGACCGCCATGATGGCGGAGCGCTGGATGTCCTCGTAGCGCACCTTCGACACGTCGAACCCCTCGATGTTCTCGACGAGCTTCTTGAAGGTCTGCTCGAAGCCGGGCAGGGTCTTGCGCTGCCGGGTGAGCGGAGTGGTGCGCGCGAGGATGAAGTTCTTCACGTAAGGGTGATTGATGCCGCGCTTCTTGACCTTGGCCACCGCGCCGGCCAGGGCCTCGTCCGCCTCGCGCACGAGGGCCGCCCGCTCCTCCCGCTCCTCGAGGGTCTTGGGGAAGCGACCCTTGAGGAACTTGTCCACCCGGCGCAGGATCGGCGCGAAGGCGCCGCCCGCGAAGCGCTTGTTCTGCTCGTAGAGCAGGCCCAGCGTGATGAAGTGGGCCGACTCGAACTGGAAAGCGTAGTCCTCCTCGCCGGCCTGCGGCTCCTCCGTCACGAGGCCGCGGTACATGCGGATCACCTCGAGGGACTTCTCCTTGAGGTTGTGCGCCTTCTCGGTATTGAGCGCCAGGATCTGATAGGCGACCTCGGGCTCCGGCACCAGGATGGCCGGGATGAACTTGCTCTTGAGCTTGGCGAGCACCGCGCGGCGATGGTTGCCGTTGGGCGTCCAGTAACGTCCGGGCCCGGGCGACATCATGACCACCGGGTCCACGAAGCGGTCGATCTTCTTGACCACGTCCTGCAGCCGCTTGACGTGGGTGGGCGAGAGGTCGCGCTGGTACGGGGTCGGCTCCACCTTGTCCATCGGCAGCAGGCAGAAGACGTGCCAGTGATCCCCGACCGGCTCCTGGTAGATGGCCAGCACACTGCCCCCGTCCTGCTCCACCTGCTCGGCCAGTGCCTGGGCCTGCTTGGTGGGCTCCTCGTCCGGGTGCACGCGCCACTTCACCATGCCGGGGATTATGAGCCGGGGCCGTGGGCGATGCAAGCAACCGCGCGACGTGACGGAAGGAATTCGGCTCGGCTCTGCTCGCCGTGGTTGGACGCGCATGGGATACTTCTGGACATGGCCGGGCCGGATTGCGCATGACGTCCTGGGAGGCGGTCGAAGGCGCGCCGTCGCCGCTCGGAGCGACCTGGATCGCGGCGGAGCAGGCGTACAACTTCGCGCTGTTCTCGCGGCACGCCGAGCGGGTGACCCTGCTCCTCTACGGGCGCGACGTGGCCACGCCGGCGCGGGCGTACCAGCTCGATCCGGCGTCGAACAAGTCCGGGCCGGTCTGGCACTGTCGGGTGCCGGAGCGCGCGGCGCCCGGCGCGCTCTACTACGGCTACTCGGTGGACGGGCCGCGGTCGGCGCCTCACCACTTCGATCCGGACAAGATCCTGCTGGATCCCTACGCCCGCTCGATCTTCTTCCCCCCGGGGTTCGACCGGAAGGCCGCGATCGAATCGGGCTCGAATGCCGGGCACGCGCCGCTGGGGCTCCTCGCGGCGGGGCACGGGGCCTGCGACTTCGACTGGGGCGCGGATACCCGGCCGCGCCACGAGGCGGACACGATCGTCTACGAGCTGCACGTCCGCGGCTTCACCGCGCACCCGAGCTCGGGGGTGGCCGCCGCGCGTCGAGGGACCTTCGCGGGGCTGATCGACAAGATCCCGCACCTGGTCGAGCTCGGGGTGACGGTGGTCGAGCTGATGCCGGTGTTCCAGTTCGATCCCCAGGAGGGCAACTTCTGGGGCTACATGCCGCTCGGGTTCTTCGCCCCGCACCAGGAGTGGGCGGCGTCGAAGACGGACTGCGGGCAGCACAACGAGTTCCGGACCCTGGTCAAGGCCCTCCACGCCGCGGGCATCGAGGTCGTGCTCGACGTGGTCTACAACCACACCGCGGAGGGTGACCAGGCCGGTCCCGTCTACAGCTTCAAGGGCATCGACAACCAGAGCTACTACATGCTCACCGACCGGCCCGACGCCCCCTACGCGAACTTCTCGGGCACCGGCAACAGCTTCAACGTCGGCGACCCCGCGGTGCGCCGGCTGGTCCTCGACAGCCTGCGTTACTGGACACGGGAGATGCACGTGGACGGCTTCCGGTTCGATCTGGCCTCGGTCTTCGCCCGGCGTCCGGACGGCTCGCTCGACTACGCGGCGCCGATCTTCGCGGAGATCAGCGCGGATCCGGAGCTGTCCGGCGTGCGGCTGATCGCCGAGCCGTGGGACGCGGCGGGCACCAGTCAGCTCGGCCGCGCCTTCCCCGGTTCCACCTGGGCTCAGTGGAACGGACAGTTCCGCGACGACGTGCGGCGGTTCGTCCGCGGCGACGAGGGCATGATCGGCTCCCTGATGCAGCGGCTCTACGGCAGCGACGATCTCTTTCCTGACGATCTCCCGAACGCCTACCGCCCGTACCAGAGCGTGAACTACGTGACCTCCCACGACGGGCTCACCCTCTGGGATCTGCTCTCCTACGACGACCGGGACACCGGGAGCTGGAACTCCGGGTTCGAGGGCGACGCGGGCGCGCCGGCCGAGGTGCTCGCGCTGCGCCGCCGCCAGGCGAAGAACTTGCTGTGCCTCCTGTTCCTCGCCAACGGCACGCCGATGCTGCGCGGGGGCGACGAGTTCCTGCAGACGCAGGGCGGCAACCCCAATCCCTACAACCAGGACAACGCGACGAGCTGGCTCGACTGGGGGCGGCTTCGGGCGAACGCGGACACGTTCCGGTTCGCCCGGCTGATGATCGCCTTCCGGAAGGCGCATCCCTCGCTCGCCCGCAGCCGCTTCTGGCGGGGAGACGTACGGTGGCACGGGGTGGGGACCGGGGTGGACTTCTCCACCGCGTCGCGGAGCGTCGCCTTCTTCCTCTCGGGAGCCTCGCAGGGCGACGACGACCTCTACGTGATGATCAACGGCTACTGGGAGCCGCTGACGTTCACGCTCCAGGAGGGCGCCGCGTCCGGGTGGCGGCGCGTGGTCGACACCGGGCGCGACAGCCCCGACGACCTGCGGGAGCCGGCCGCCACGACCCCGCTGCCGTCCGCGGCCTACGAGGTCGGTGCCCGCTCGGTGGTGGTGCTGCTCCGGCCGAAGGGACCAACCGCATGAGCGCGCCCCCCGTCGATCCGCGCGCCGGGAAGCCGGCGCCGCTCTCCCTCCTGGTGGACGTCGCGGGCCTGGTCAAGGCGTACTACACCGAGCGCCCCGATCCGGCGGTGCCCGCGCAGCGGGTGACCTTCGGCACCTCCGGCCACCGGGGCTCGTCGCTCGCGGCCGGGTTCAACGAGGCCCACATCCTGGCGGTCACCCAGGCGATCTGTCTCTACCGGCGGGCGCACGGGATCGACGGGCCGCTCTTCATCGGGTGCGACACCCACGCCCTGTCCGAGCCGGCGCGGATGACCGCGATCGAGGTGCTCGCCGCGAATCAGGTCGAGGTGATGCTCGACACGCACGACCGCGTGACGCCGACGCCGGTCGTATCGTGGGCGATCCTCGACCGCAATCGGGCGAGCGCGGGCGCGCGCGCGGACGGCATCGTGATCACCCCGTCGCACAATCCGCCCGAGTACGGCGGCTTCAAGTACGATCCGCCCTCCGGCGGCCCCGCGGATACGGAGGTCACCGGCTGGATCCAGAGCCGGGCCAACGCGTTCCTCGCCGACGGTCTGCGCGGGGTGTGCCGCATCTCGTACGAGCGGGCGATCCGCGCCGCCACGATCGGACGCATCGACTACGTGGCCGGCTACGTCGGCGCACTCGATTCGGTGATCGACATGGACCCGCTGCGTGGCAGCCCGCTGCGGATCGGGGTGGATCCGCTCGGCGGCGCGAGCCTGCCGTACTGGGATCCGATCGCGGAGCGCTATGGCTTCCGGCTCGACGTGGTCAATCGCGAGGTCGATCCGACCTTCCGCTTCATGACGCTCGACTGGGACGGCGCGATCCGCATGGACCCGTCGTCGCCCTACGCGATGGCCCGGCTCGTCGGGCTCCGCGACCGGTTCGATCTCGCGTTCGCCGCCGATCCGGACGCGGATCGCCACGGCATCGTGAGCCGGAGCGCCGGGCTCATGAACCCCAACCACTACCTCGCGGTGGCCATCTGGTACCTCATGCGCCACCGGCCGAGCTGGGGGCCGACGCTCGCGGTCGGCAAGACCATCGTCAGCAGCAGCCTGATCGATCGGGTGACCGAACGACTCGGGCGCCGCCTCGTCGAGGTGCCGGTCGGCTTCAAGTTCTTCGTCGAGGGCCTCCTGGACGGCTCCCTCGCTTTCGGCGGCGAGGAGAGCGCGGGCGCGTCGTTCCTCCGGCGCGACGGGACGGTGTGGACCACCGACAAGGACGGGCTCATCATGGGGCTGCTCGCGGCCGAGATGACCGCGCGCACCGGCCGCGATCCCGGCGAGCACTATCACGACCTGACCCGCGAGCTCGGCGAGCCGATCTACGAGCGGATCGACGCGGAGGCGACGGACGCGGAGAAGGCCGCCCTCGGGCGCGTGACCGCGAAGGATCTGGCCGTCACCGAGCTCGCCGGCGATCCGGTCACCGCCGTCCTCACCACCGCGCCCGGCGACGGGCTGCCGATCGGCGGCATCAAGGTCATGACCGGGAACGGCTGGTTCGCGGCGCGCCCCTCGGGAACGGAGGCGGTGTACAAGCTCTACGCGGAGAGCTTCCGGGGCGTGGAGCATCTGCGCCGGATCCAGGAGCAGGCGCAGGCCGCGATCGCGGCGGTCATCCGGGGCAAGGCCGCCTCCTAGAGATCATGGACAGAAGCGCGATGCAGGCCCCGACCCGGCCCCCGTTGCCGCCCTTCGATCGTGACGCGGCGAGCAAGAAGGTCCGGCTCGCCGAGGACGCTTGGAACGGTCGTGATCCGGTGAAGGTCGCGGCGGCGTACACCCCGGACAGCGTATGGCGCAATCGCGCGGAGTTTCTCTCGGGCCGTGAGGCGATCGTCCAGTTTCTCGCGCGGAAGTGGGCGCGCGAGCTGGACTATCGACTCATCAAGGAGCTCTGGGCGTTTCACGAGAACCGGATCGCGGTCCGGTTCGCCTACGAGTGGCACGACGACAGCGGCCAGTGGTTTCGCTCGTACGGAAACGAGAACTGGGAATTCGAGGGCAACGGTCTCATGGCTCGCCGGATCGCGAGCATCAACGATCTGCCGATCCGGGAGGCGGATCGCAAGTACCGGTGGCCTCTCGGTCGCCGGCCCGACGATCATCCGGGCCTCTCCGCTCTCGGCTTGTAGGCAGCGTCCTCGCGCCGGGCGAGGACGAGCCACTCGAGGCCGCGCCGGCGCTCGACGAAGCGCGCGGGCGGACCGGCCTCGAGCACGGTGAAGCGGCCGGCGAGCGCGCGGTCGACGTCGGCGCGCGCGACCGGGAAGGGTGGGCCCTCGGTGCCGTCGCGCATCGGGTAGAAGCAGGCGAGCAGGAGCCCGCCCGGCCGCAGGATCGTGTGGAGCACCCGGACGTACTCGTCCCGGCGCGCCGGATCGATGGCGCAGAAGCAGGTGTATTCCCAGACCCCGTCGAAGACGCCGGCCCGATCGCTCCCGAGGGTGAAGACGTCGCGCTGCTCCACGGAGACCTCGACCCCTTCCGCGGAGGCCAGCCGCTGCGCCTCGCCGACCGCCGCGTCCGCGAAGTCGAACGCGAAGACCCGATGGCCGTGGCGGGCCAGCAGGCGCGCGTCGTGCCCTCGGCCGCATCCCGGCACCGCCACGAGAGGGCGGGGGTCCGCGGACTGCGGGCCCGCGCCCGCCCCTCCGCGCGCGAACGAGCCGCCGGACGTGAGCCAGTGCTCGAGCGCTGGCGCCGGCCCGCCGAGCTCCCAGCCGTCGTTGCCGCCCGCGTAGAGGCCGTCCCAGAAGGCGGCGCGGCTCACCGGGAGAGGCTGTTCCACCGAAGATCCTGGAAGTCGGGGATGGTGCGCTCGGCCCCGGCGGCGAGCAGCTCGCGCTCGGAGTGCGCGGTGGTGACGCCGATGGCGCGCATGCCCGCGCTCCGCGCGGCCTGGATGCCCACCACCGCGTCCTCGAAGATCACGCAGTGGGACGGAGCGATGCGGAGCCGCCGGGCCGCCTGGGTCCACACCTCCGGGTCCGGCTTGCCGAGCATCACGTCGTCGGAGGTCACCACCACGTCGAAGTGGCGCAGCAGGCCCAGGTCGTCGAGCAGGCGCTCGGCGTCCCAGCGCGAAGCGGAGGTACCGACGGCCCGCGGCACGTCGAGCCGGGCCAGCGATTCCAGGAACGCGGGCACGCCCGGCACCGGCTCGAGCCCGGCCTGCGCCTGCTCCTGGTAGAGATCGCGCTTGCGGCGGGCGAGGCGCCGGGCCTCCGCGCCGCTGACGCGGCGGCCGAGCAGCAGCGGGATGGCCTCCTCGCTCGGCCGGCCGATGGTGAGGCGCCAGTGCTCGGGATCGGCCGGCTCGGCGCCCAGCTCGGCCAGCAGGGCCCGCCACGCGCGCCGGTGGTGGGCGCCGCTGTCGATCAGGACGCCGTCCATATCGAAGATCGCGGCGGACGTCACGGGCCGATCCGCTCCGTCTCGCGCGGAGGGGCCGGGAAGCGGGCGAGGGTCACCTCAGGCGATAGAGGGGCGCCAGCAGGTGGAACGTCTCGCGGGCGGCGCGGGCGTACTCCCGCGGCTTCCACTTGACCGCTTCCTCCGCCGGGATGCTCCGGCCGAGCACGAACTGACCGTCGCGCGTGCGCAGCAGCTCGTCGCCGAGCCGCGCCACCGCGTCGGCGGGAAGGTCGGTGAGAATGGCCGACGGAGCCTCGTCGTGCTCGTTCTTGAACCAGCCGAGTCCCTTGGCCCGCCGCAGCACCGGCACCAGCTGGCGGGTGTGCTTCTTCCACGCGGCGATCCAGCGCTTCTTCTGCGCGTGCTCGGGACCGGCCTCGAACAGGAAGCGGACGGTGTTGCGAGAGACCGCGACCTTGAAGTGGCAGTGCTTCTTGTACCCGCGCTTGTCGAGCGCGAAGGCCACCCACGTGTCGTCCGGTGGGTTCACGGTCCGGCGCGCGTGCTTGGCCACGTGGGCGAACGCGTCGGCCCCGCCCACCCGTCCCACGTCGGGCAGCAGCTCGCGCCCCACCGCCTCGAGCTTCGGCCGGATGCGAGTCTTGATCGCGTCCATGCGGGGCTTGAACCCCGGGATGTCGAACACCTTGAAGTCGGACGGAGAGAAGCCGCTAAACGACATGCTGGGCCTCCTTCTACTCCGGCTCGTACACCGTGTCGGGATCGAGCGGGAAGATGGGGCGCCGGATGCGCCGGAACGCGAATCGGGAGAGGTTGGACGAGGACAGCCCGGGCGCGTCCACCTCGACGATCTCCCGGGCGATCGGCTCGAACGCCGCGCGGTAGTGGATCGTGGACTTGATGACCAGAATCTTCTCCAAGAGGGGGTCGATCCCGACGAACCGGATCATCTCCGGGTCGAGGGTCTGCCGCCGGTGAGAGATGAGTATCACTTTCACGTCGTCGACGTCCAGCACCGCGGTCGGCCCGAGCCGGCCGGGTAGCCCGTTCATCATGGGCCCGCGGTAGATGAAGCGTCCGTCGGAGAGCGTGCGCACGGTGCCGGTCGCCGAGAGCGGCGCGCCGTGGCGGTCGTCCACCTTGCCTCCGACGTCGAGCGTGATCCGGGAGCCCACGCCCGCCCGGATGCATGCCTGCACCGCGGCCGCGTCCCAGATGCAGGCGACCGTCGCGTGGCGCGCGCCCACCCGGAGCAACTCGCGCAGGATCTCGGTGCCGTCGCCCGCCGCCCCGCCGCCCATGTTGTCGGCCATGTCGGCGAGCACGATGGGCCCGCCCTCGCTCGCGAGCGCCTTGGCCACCGCCTCCTTCACCGGAAGCGCGGAGTGGATGAACTCGCTCCGTCGCTCCCACGCCGCCCGCTCGAGCGTCCCGGCGAGGCGCTCGGCCAGCGCCTGGTCGTCGTCGGTGATGACGTAGATGCCGAGGCCGGCGTCGGGAATGTCGGCCAGGGGGAAGCCGGCGAAGATGGAGATCGAGATGACCTTCGGGTCCTTCTCCATCTCGTCGGCCAGGTCGTAGAGCCGGCGCATCGGCCCGCGCGCGGTGCCCTGGCTGCCCAGCGGGGGCATGAGCGGTGGCTTGCGCCAGGCCGCGGTCGGGCGGATGTGCCCGCGGATCACCTGGGCGAGCCGCTCGGTCGCTTCGACCCCGCGCTCGGCCATGTCCACGTGCGGATAGGTCTTGTACCCGTGCAGCAGATCGGCCTTCTCGATCATGTCGCGGCCGAGGTTTCCGTGGAAGTCGACCGTCACCGCGATCGGGACGTCGGGCCCCACCGCTCCCCGCACCGCCGCGATGATGTCGCCCTCGCCGTCGTCCACGCCCTCCGGGACCATGGCGCCGTGCAGGTCGAGCAGCACGCCGTCGACGCGGCCCGCGCTCTCGAGATCCGCGAGCATGCGCTGCTTGACGTGTTCGTAGATGTCGCGGGTGACGCGGCCGGCCGGCGAGGCGGCCGCGGCGACCGACGGCACCAGGGTGGCGCCCAGACGCTCCGCCGCGCCGATCATGCCGCCCAGGCAGGTGCCGGTGCCGCGGAAGGTCTCGACGATCTCGCCGCCGTAGCGCAGGTCGTGCACCTCGAACTGGGCGCGATCGGTGGGAACGTTGGAGAACGTGTTGGTTTCGTGCGAGAGCATGGCCAGGAACAATCTCACGCCACTCTCCGGTAGAATGACGCCGGGGAAAGGAGACGATCATGGCCGACGCGTCGTGCTTTCACAACCTGAAGGAGGGCGGCATCCTGCGGCAGCTCGCGGAGGGGATGAGCGCTCGCGTGTTCCCCGGCGAGCACCTGATGCTCTCGGTGGTGCAGATCGCGCCGGGCTCGGTCTCGCCGGTGCACGCGCATCCCAACGAGCAGTGGGGCGTGTGCCTCGAGGGCGAGTGGATCCGCATCCAGGACGGCGTCGAGCACCACGTCAAGGTGGGCGACTTCTGGCAGACGCCGCCGCACGTACCGCACGGCGGGCGCGCCACCGACAAGCGCGCCGTCGTCCTCGACATCTTCTCGCCGCCGCGAGAGGAATATAGGAAGCCCGGCTCCGGCTACAAGTAGTAGATGGGCCTCGCGCGAGAGATCAGAGCAGGAGGGGCAGGCGCGGGCGGCAGCCGTTCCCGGTGAGTGAGGTATCGAACAAGGGAACGGCTGCCGCCCGCGCCTGCCCCTCCTGCCCTGATCCCGCCTCATAACGTCATGTGGGGGTCGAGCCAGTCGCGGAGCCCGTTGCCGACGAGATTGATCATCAGGGTCGTCACGAAGATCGCCAGTCCCGGGAAGGTCGCGATCCACCACGAGTTGAGCATGTAGAGGCGGCCCTCGCCGAGCATGTTTCCCCATGCCGGGGTCGGCGGCTGGATTCCCAGGCCCAGGAAGGACAGGAACGACTCCAGGATGATCACCTGGGCCACCTGCAGGGTCGCGATGACCACGATGGCGGACGTGAGGTTGGGGACAATCTGCCGGAACACGATGCGCGCGTGGCTCATGCCGAGCGCGCGACCCGCCAGCACGAACTCGCGCTCGCGGATGGCCAAGGTCTCGGCCCTCACCACTCGGGCGTAGATGGGCCAGCCGGCCACCCCGAGCACGATGATCATGTTGACGAGACTCGGCCCCAGCACCGCGATCACCGAGAGGGCGAGCAGGACGAACGGGAAGGTCAGCATCACGTTGACCAGCGTCATGATCGTCCAGTCCGTGTTTCCGCCGAAGTAGCCCGCGCCCAGCCCGAGAAGGACCCCGATGCTGGCCGACATCAGCACGGCCGCGACGCCCACCACCAGCGAGACGCGGCCGCCGAAGATCATGCGGGAGAGCAGATCACGCCCCACCTGATCCGTCCCGAGGAGATGGCGGGGGTCGCCGCCCTCCATCCAGGCCGGCGGTCCGAGCCGGTGGCGGATGTTGACCGCGAGAGGATCGTGGGGCGTGATCCACGGGGCGAAGATCGCGCTCGCCACGATCGCCACCAGCACGGCCCCGGCCGCGATACTCCAGCGAAGCCGGCCGAGCCGTCGCAGGAGGGCGTGCTCCCGGGGAGCTGCCGGGGCGGCCTCGCCGAGCGGAACCAGCTCGACCTGACTCCTGGCGCTCGCCGCTTTCACGCGCCCGTCCGGATGCGAGGGTCGATGACCGCGACCACGAGGTCCACGACGAGATTCACGAAGACGATCACGAGGGCGAGCAGGATGACCGCGCACTGGACCACAGGGAAATCCTGGTTGCGGATCGACTCCACGGTGAGGGTGGCCACCCCAGGCCACGCGAACACCGTCTCGGTGATGATGGCGCCTCCGAGGAGCTGGCCGAACTGCAAGCCGAGCACGGTGATGACCGGGATGCAGGCATTACGGAAGGCGTGCTTGACGACGACGGTGGGCTCCGCCACGCCCTTGGCCCGCGCGGTTTTGATGAAGTCCATGTTCATCACCTCGATGACCCCGGAGCGCACGAGCCGCATCGTGATGGGGGCGAGGGCGGCGCCCAGACAAAAGGCGGGCATCAGGAAGTTCTGCCAGGTGCCGTAACCGGAGGCGGGCAGGACCCGGAGCCGCACCGCGAAGATGATGATGAGCATGATGCCGAGCCAGAAGAGCGGGGTGGCCTGCCCGGCCACGGCCACCGCGGTGCAAAGGCTGTCGACCCACGAATGGCGTTTGAGCGCGGCGAGGATACCGAGGGGCAGGGAGATCAGGAGCGCGACGAGTAGTCCGGCGAAGGTCAGATAGATCGTGGGCGGCATGCGCTCGAGGACGAGCCTGAACGCCGGAGTGTCGGCGTACCACGACTTGCCGAAATCGCCGATCACCGCGCCTGAGAAGAACTTCCAGTACTGGACGTAGAGGGGCCGGTCGAGACCGAGAAGGTGCCGGTAGCGCTCGAACTCATCCTTGCCCGCGTTCTGGGGCAGCAGGAGGAGCACCGGATCGCCGAGGACGTGCAGGATCAGGAAGGCGAGGACCGAGATCCCGATGATCACGACCACGAGCTGGACGAGCTGGTGAGCGATGTAGCGTCGCATGCCGGCGGGGAATCCCTCTGGACGCCCCTCTCCCCGGTTCAGGGGAGAGGGTGCGCTGAGGGCAGGTCCTACTTCTTTCGCAACGTCACGACGAACATCCGGTCGATTTCATCTCGCGGCGCCTCGTACTCGATACGGCTGCTGATTCCCCAGATGCCGCGCAGTCCCCACTTGAAGAGGTAGGCCGCGTCGTCGAGGACCAGTTTCTGGATCTTGGTGTAGATCTCCTGCCGCTTCTTGGTGTCGAGGGTGGACCGGCCCTGGATGACCAGGTCGTCCATCACCTTGTTGCAATAATAGCTGTACGGCTGACCGCACGTCATCACGTCGTAGAGGATGGCGTCGGCGTCGAAGACGGAGTAGTAGCCCCACGACCACTCGAACATCGGGTCGGGCTTGTTGTCGCGGACCAGGTTGGTGAAGGGGCCGCTCTCCCCGACCATGCGCTGCTTGGTGCGGATTCCCGCCTTGACGAGGTCGGACACGATCGCGTCCGAGGTCTGGATGAGCCCCGGCTCCACGATGGGCTGGGTGCGCATGAAGCCGACCTCGAGCCCGTTCGGGTAGCCGGCCTCGGCGAGGAGCTTCTTGGCCTGGGCCAGGTCCTGCTTGTAGGGCTTGATGCTCGCATCGAAGCCGAAGGCCATCGGGTTCACGGTGGTCGCGGTCCGGTCGCCGAGACCGTTGAGCACGTGCTTGATGATCGCGTCGATGTCGACGGCGAGATTTGCGGCCTGCCGGACGCGCTTGTCCTGGAAGGGGTTCGGACCCGAACGGCCCGCCTGATCGAGCTGGATGAACGCGGTGCGCAAGATCGGCGAGGTGGACGTGCGGGCCTGCCCCGACTTGTTGATCACGTCCATCTGATCGGGCGGTACCGCCTTGATCACGTCGACGCCCCCCGAGATCAGCTCGGCGATCTGGGTGGCCTGCTCGGGGATGATCCGGATGCGAACGTACTTGAAGGCCGGCTTGGGGCCCCAGTAGTCCTCGTTCCGCACCAGGAGATGCTCCTGCTTCTTGCTCCACTTCAGGAGCTTGTAGGGCCCGGTGCCGATCGGGTTTTCCTGCATCCACTCGTGACCCTTCTCCCTGATCACCTTCTCGGACTGCATCACCTGTGCGGTGAGCCGCTCGACGAAGACGGGGTAGGGGCCGTCCGTCTTGAACCGCGCGGTGAGGTCGTCCACCACCTCGACGCTCTTGATCTTGGCGTGGTTGCCGCGGGCGGTGAGCTTGTTCTCCGGGTTCAGCACGCGATCGAAGGTGGCCTTGACGTCCTTCGCTCCGAAGGGGGTACCGTCATGGAACTTCACGTTCGGGCGGAGCTTGACCTCCCACGTCGTGTCGTCCACGTTTTTCCACGACAGCGCAAGGCTCGGGCCGACCTTGCCGGTCTTGAGGTCGCGCGCGGCCAGGTGGTCGAAGACGTGGTATCCGAGGATGACGCTCTCGCGGAGGACCGAGTTGGGCGGATCCCAGTTCTGAACGTCGCTCTGCAGCGCGTAGACGACGGTGTCGTCCTTGGTCTGGGCCGGGAGATCGCACGGGGCGAGCAGGGTCAAGGCCAGCAGGAAGGCGAATCCGAGGGTGACGGCGCGAGCCATGACGGTCTCCTTACCGGATCTCGAGGGGTCGGCGAGGGTTGAGGATCAAGGGCTGTCTCCTCGTGAGCTGGCGATCGGGTGCTGGAACAATAGCCGCGGGCGCGCGGCCAGTCAAGGCGTCCTCCGGCTGGCGCAAACGTGCTAAGAGAAAGGGCACGTCATGCCCGCCGCTCTCGAGACGCGCCGTCTCCGACTCCGCCGACTGGAGGCCTCCGACGAGGCCGACCTGATCGCGCTCGATCTCGACCCCGAGGTCATGCGCTACGTCGGCAGCCCCGCCGGCGTGAAGACGCCCGCGGAGACCGCGGAGCGGGCGCGTGAGCGCATCCGCGCCGGCCGGAGCGGCGAGCAGGAGCCGCTCGGCTTCTGGGTGATCGAGGGTCGCGAGGATCGGGCGTTCCTCGGTCTGGGCGCGCTCCTGTTCATGCCTACCCGCGAGTCCGGCGTCGCCGACGTGCCGGACGTCGCCGACGTCGAGGTCGCGTATCGCCTGGCCCGGAGCGCGTGGGGGCGCGGCTTCGCCACCGAGGCGGCGGGCGCGCTGGTCGCGCACGCGCTGCGCACCGTGGGCCTGCCGCGGGTGGTGGCGGTGACCTATCCGGAGAACCAAGCCTCGCAACGGGTGCTCGACAAGCTCGGCTTCGAGCCGCGCGGGTTCCTCGACTACAAAGGGGTCCGGGCCACCTATCACGTCCTGACACAGGCGGTGTGGGCCGCGGCTCCCGGACTTCATTGACTTTATCCGGCCCGGGCCGCCATAATTGGTCCGCTGTTCACCCACACTTATGGCTCCTCGATCTCTCTTCCTCGTCACTGGCGGAGCGGGCTTCATCGGCTCCCACATCGTCCAGCGGCTGCACGGCGAGGGTCACCGCGTCCGCGTCTTCGACAACTTCTCCACCGGGAGCCGGGCGAACCTGGACTTCGCGCGTGGTGACAAGCGCCTCGAGATCGTCCGGGGCGACCTGGCCAATTTCAAGGCGGTCGAGCGGGCGGTGCGGGGGACCAGCGCGGTCTTCCACCAGGCCGCGATGCGCTCGGTCCCGCGCTCGGTGGCGGATCCGCTCGGGGCCAACGCCTCGAACGTGACCGGCACGCTCCACGTCCTCCACGCGGCGGCGCGACAGAAGAAGAAGCCGCGCGTGGTCTACGCCTCGTCATCATCGGTGTACGGCGACCGTCCGGATCTGCCCAAGCGCGAGGACCAGCCGACCCTGCCCATCTCGCCCTACGCGGCGACCAAGGTGGCGGGCGAGCTCTACGGCTCGGTCTGGCATCGGCTCATGGGCGTGGAGACGATCGGTCTCCGCTACTTCAACGTGTTCGGCCCCCGCCAGGACCCCAAGAGCGAGTACGCGGCGGTGATCCCGCGCTTCATCCTCTGGGGGCAGCAGGGCAAGCCGCTGCAGGTCCACGGCGACGGCACCCAGTCGCGCGACTTCACCTACATCGACAACGTGGTCTCGGCCAATCTGCTCGCCTCGCGGGCCGACGCGGCCCGCGTGTCCGGGAAGAGCTACAACGTGGGCTGCGGCAGCCGCACCAGCCTGCTCGAGATCATCGCCAAGCTGGAGCAGATGCTGGGCCGACGGCTCGAGCGTGAGCACTCGCCGGGCCGCGTCGGCGACGTCCCGCACACCCTGGCCGACGTGAGCGCGGCC
This sequence comes from Candidatus Dormiibacterota bacterium, assembly GCA_035569855.1. Lineage (GTDB taxonomy): Bacteria > Methylomirabilota > Methylomirabilia > Rokubacteriales > CSP1-6 > CAMLFJ01. The sequence goes on along the minus strand of DATMMH010000388.1, from coordinate 9,972 downwards.
AAGCGCGATCTCGGGTACGAGCCGGTGGTGGAGTTCGACGAAGGCCTCCGGCGGACGGTCGAATTCTTCACCGGGAGGAAACTCGGATGATGCGTCTGGTCGTCGCCCTTCTGCTGGCCGCGCTTGCCGCGGCGCCCGTCCCCGCTTCGGCCCAGGCTCCGAATAGCCTAGTAGTCCAGGTGCCCACCGAGCCGCCGGGGCTCGATCTCACCTCGAATCCCTCCTCCGCCATCGCGGCGGTCGTCTTCGACAACGTGCAGGAGGGGCTGATCAAGATCGAGCGCACCGGCAAGATGGTGCCCTGGCTGGCCGAGCGCTGGTACACCACCGACAACCGGAACTACACCTTCTTCCTGCGCAAGGGCGTGCGGTTCTCGAACGGGCGGGAGCTGAAGGCGGCCGACGTCAAGTTCGCGCTCGACCGAGCGATGAACCCCGAGACCAAGCATCCGTATCGGAAGCAATACGAAATCATCAGGGACGTCATCGTCAAGGACGACTACACGGTGACGGTCACCCTGAAGGACGTCGACGCCACCTTCCTCTATACGATGGCCCGCCAGGGCTCGGTGATCTACCCGCGCGAGGCGGTGGACACCCTCAAGAGCCAGCCCATCGGCACCGGGCCCTTCACGGTAGCGGAGTGGGTGCGGGGCGACCGCATCGTGCTGGTCAAGAACAAGGACTACTGGGTCAAGGGGCTGCCCAAGCTCGACCGCGTGGTCTTCCGGTTCATCCCCGATCCCAATACCACGCTGGCCGCGCTCAAATCCGGCGACATCGACGTCTCGGCCTTCGGCATCGGACCCGAGAGCGTGGACGATCTGAAGAAGGACGCGCGCTTCCAAGTCATCGTGGGCGACACGACCAACGACGTCACGATGTCGATGAACAACAGCAAGAAGCCCTACTCGGACAAGCGCGTCCGGCTGGCCATCACGCACGCCATCAACAAGGACGAGGTCCTCAAGGGGGCGATGTTCGGCTACGGCAAGGTCCTGGGGTCCAACGTGGACCCGACCAACCCCTACTACGTGGACGTTTCCAAGCGCGTGGGCTACGACCCGGCCAAGGCCAAGCAGCTCCTGGCCGAGGCGGGCTACCCGAACGGTTTCGACGCGGTGTTCAAGGTGGCTCCGCAGTACTACTACACGGTGCGCTCGGCCGAGATCATCGCGAGCCAGCTCGCCAAGGTCGGCATCCGCGCCACCATCCAGCAGGTGGAGTGGGGCCAGTGGCTCTCGCAGGTGTTCTGCCTGGCGCCCTGCCAGAACCCCGACTACGACATGTCCATCATCGGCCACGCCGAGGCCTGGGACATCGGGAACTTCGCCAATCCCAAGTACTACTTCCGCTGGGACAGCCCCGACTTCCAAAAGTTGTTCAAGGAGTCGGAGGTCACGGTGGACGACAAGAAGCGACGGGAGCTCTACGTGAAGATGCAGGACATGCTGGCCGACGAGGCACCCGCGGTCTGGCTCTACATGCATCCGCGGCTCGTCATCACCAAGCGCGGGGTGACCGGCGTGTGGAAGGATCAGCCGGCGCCGGTCCTGGACCTGTCCGAGGTGGCCTGGCAGAAGTAGGCGCCAGACGTAATCGTCAGAAGTCACGAGGTGTCCCGCTATATCCTCCGGAGGGTGGCGGCGCTGGCCGCCACCCTCCTCTTCGTCTCCCTCCTCGTCTTCGTGGTGGTCCGGGTCCTCCCCGGAGATCCGGCGCTCATCATCCTGGGGCTCGAGGCCAGCCCCGAATCGGTCGCGCGGGTGCGCCAGGCCCTGGGGCTCGATCGCCCGATCCCGGTGCAGTACGCCCGGTGGGTGGGCCACGCACTCGGCGGCGACCTGGGCCTCTCGATCCAGTACGATCTGCCGGTCGCGACGCTGATCTTCTCCCGTCTCGCGGTGACCCTGCCGCTGACCCTGCTGGCCGCCGGCTTCATGGTGGTGGCCGCGCTCCCGCTCGGGGTGTTCGCGGCCACGCACCACCGCCGCTGGGGCGACTACTTGACGATGACGCTCTCGCAGCTCGGCGTCGCGGTGCCGGGCTTCTGGGCCGGGCTCCTGCTGATCCTGCTCTTCTCGGTCCAGCTGCACTGGGTGCAGGCGGGCGGCTTCGACGGCTGGGGACAGGGCCTGTGGCCCGGGTTGCGCTCGCTGCTGCTGCCCGCAATGGCGCTCGGCCTCTTCCAGTTCGCGGTGCTGGCCCGCACCACCCGATCGGCGGTGCTGGAGGTGCTGCGCGAGGAGTACGTTAAGACCGCGCGGGCCAAGGGGTTGGCCGAGTGGATCGTGCTCTTCCGGCACGCCCTGCGGAACGCGCTCATCCCGATCGTGACGGTGGCCGGCGTGCAGCTCGGCCAGCTCCTGGCCGGCAGCATCATCCTCGAGTCGGTCTTCTATCTGCCCGGGCTCGGGCGGCTCACCCTGGCCGCGATCAGCGCGCGCGACCTGCCGGTGGTGCAGGGGGTGGTGCTCTTCGTCGCCTCGATGATCGTCACCGTGAACGCGGCCGTCGACATTCTCTACGGCATCCTCGACCCCCGTATCCGCTATGGCTGACGTCTATGGCTGACATCCGAGCCCGCCGCGTATTCAGCCACGTGACGTTCGTCGCGGGCCTCGTCATCACGCTCGCGCTGATCGTCACCGCCGCGATCAGCCTCGTCTACACGCCGCGCGATCCGCTCGAGATGTCGATCGCGGGCCGCCTGCAGGGGCCGTCCCCGGCCCATCCCCTGGGTACCGACCAGTTCGGCCGCGACCTGCTCTCGCGCGTGATGCAGGGCGCCACGACCTCGATCCTGGTGGGGGTGATCGCGGTCGGGATCGGGATGGCGGTGGGCGTGGTGTTCGGCATCCTTTCCGGCTACTTCGGGGGTTGGCTCGACGAGACCTTCATGCGTCTCGTGGACGCGGTGCAGGGCTTCCCGGCCATTCTCCTGGCCCTGCTGCTCTCCGCGGTCTTCAAGCCGACATTGACCACGTCGATGGTCGCCATCGGGGTCGCCTTTTTGCCGGTCTTCGCCCGGCTGACGCGGGCGAGCTTCCTCGAGTTCCGCGACCGCGACTTCGTGGTGGCGGCTCGGGCCCTGGGAGCCGGGGACGGCGCGCTCATCGGGCGGCACATCCTGCCGAACACCCTGCCACCCCTGATCGTGCAGGCGACGATCAGCTTCCCGGTCGCCATCCTGGCCGAGGCGGGTCTGTCGTACCTCGGGCTCGGCACACAGCCACCGAACCCGTCGTGGGGGCTCATGCTGAAGGAGGCACAGGCCTTTCTCGGCATGAACCCGTGGTTCGCGATCTTCCCGGGCGGGGCCATCGCGCTGACCGTGCTCGGCCTGAACCTTCTCGGGGACGGCCTGCGTGACCTGCTCGATCCGAAGACCGCCTCTCCCGCGTGATGTTTGTTCACCCTAACTTTGAGCGATTGTGCTAGCCTGGGACCGGTGTCGGGCCGAGGCAGCCGATCGGCCGGCGTTCCCCCGAGCGTTCAACTGAAAATTCGAAACGCATACTGCCGGTAAAAGGAGATTCATCCGTGCTTCGACCGCTCCTGTACGTGTTTGGAACGCTTCTGGTGACGCAGGCCGCCGTGATCGCCACCTCGGTCTACCTGCATCGGGGACTCGCGCACCGCGCGCTCAGCCTGCATCCGCTCGCCGACTGGGCTTTCCGGTTCGTCCTTTGGTTCACCACCGGTCAGAATCGGCGGGAGTGGGTCGCGGTGCATCGCAAGCACCACGCCTTCACCGACACCGACAAAGATCCGCATAGCCCGCTCGTGCACGGCTTCTGGAGGATCCAGCTCTGGAACGTCTACTACTACGTGCGCGAGGCTCGCAACCCGGAGACGCTCGCCCGCTGGGCCAAGGACATCCGGGACGACATCTGGGATCGGGTGCTCTTCAACAAGGGCACGCTGGGCGGTGTGGTCGGCATCGCGGCGGCCATGCTGGTGCTGGGGCCGGTGTGGGGCCTGTTGCTGGCGGTGACCCACTTCGTGCTCTACGTCTTCGTGCTCGCCCCCTCCATCAACGGGCTCGGCCACTGGTGGGGCCGCAAGAACTTCTTCAACAACTCCGCCACCAACCTGCGCGTGCTCGCGTGGCTCACCGGGGGCGAGAGCCTGCACAACAATCATCACGCCTATCCCTCCAGCCCCAAGTTCAGCATGGGCCGCTTCGAGTTCGACCCCTCGTGGCTGGTGATCCGCGTGCTGATGCTGCTCCGGCTGGCGCGTTTGGTCGGGGACAAGGTGAAGCTGGCCGCGTAAAGCTTCGGCGCTCCGGCCGTCACGGGTCCGGCGACCGCTGGACCTTCCGCGACGGACTCCGTCTCTACGTCGCTTCGTTCCCCACCAGGTGACGTCAGTGTCGTTGAGCTACCTGTCCCCTCCTGGGTCCTTGGCATGCCCACTGCATCTTATGCGTGCTCATCAACGACTGGGAGCTGAGCCGGGAATCCGGCCGAAAGCGCCGGCACCCATATAAGGCCCTGATTTTAAGGGCATTTGAGTCGTCTGGTCGATCTGGACCCAGGCGGCCATCAGCCCCCGGTCGACGCTCGAGAGTGACCAAGAGCGTCGCCAGCCAGACATCCTTCGTAAGACGGCCGTGCGCGATCGCACTGTGAGATAGGCGACGACCGTGACGGCCGATTTCCGAGAGAACCTGCTGCGCGACATGATCCGCATTCGCCGTGTCGAGGAGACCCTCGCCGATCTCTACCCGTCACAGGAAATGCGGACTCCGACCCACTTCTCCATCGGGCAGGAGGCCGCGGCCGTCGGTGTGTGCGCCGCGCTCCGGCACAACGACGTCGTGTACAGCGGTCACCGTTGCCACGCGCACTACCTCGCGAAGGGCGGAGACCTGCGCAGCATGGTCGCCGAATTGTACGGCCGCGAGACCGGCTGCGCGCGGGGTCGCGGCGGCTCCGTGCACCTCAACGATCCCGGGGCCGGCGTGATCGCATCCTCCGCGATTCTCGGCCAGACGATGGCGGTGGCGGTCGGCACCGCCCTTGCGTTCACGATGGACGGATGCGACCGAGTCGCGGCCACGTTCTTCGGCGATGGCACCGTCGAGGAGGGCATCTTCCACGAGACGCTCAACTTCGCGGTGATGCGGCGCGCCCCGGTGCTCTTCGTGTGCGAGAACAACGGATTCTCGACCCACACCCGGCTGGACGTCCGTCAGCCCGCCTCGGTATCGATCCACGCCCGGGCTGCCTCCTACGGCATGCCCTCGCGCCTGGTGGACGGCAACGATGTCTTCGCCGTCTCCGAGGCGGCCCGCGAGGCCGTCGCCCACGCCCGGCGCGGCGCGGGCCCGTTCTTCCTCGAGTGCACCACCTACCGGTGGCGGGAGCACGTAGGCCCGCTCTGGGACTACGACAAGGGATACCGGACGAAGGCGGAGGTCGATTCGTGGATCGCCCGCTGTCCGATCCGCCGCGCGTCGGAGCGCCTCCTCAGCGAGGGCGTGTGCACCCCGGAACGGATTGCCGCCATGGTGCGCGCCAGCCAGCTCGAGGTGGACGAGGCGGTGGCCGCGGCACGGGCCGCGTCGTTCCCGGCGGTCGAAGACCTCACGCTCGGGACCTACTGAGGGCTAGGAATGCGCCGACTCACCTACGGGCAGGCCATCAGCGAAGCCACCGTGCAATGCATGGAGGCGGATCCCAACATCTTCGTCGCGGGCATCGGGGTCGACGACTTCAAGGGGATCTTCGGCACCACCGCGGAGGCCTTCCGACGGTTCGGTCCCGCTCGTGTCTTCGACATCCCGAACGGCGAGAACGCCATGACCGGGATCGCGATCGGCGCGGCCGCGGTCGGCAAGCGGCCGCTCATCGTGCACCCTCGCAACGACTTCATGTTCCTGTGCATGGACCAGCTCTTCAATCTCGCCGCGAAGTGGCGCTACATGTTCGGCAACCGCGGCGGCGTGCCGGTGGTCTTCCGCGGCATCGTGGGACGCGGCTGGGGGCAGGGCGCCACGCACTCCCAGAGCCTGCAGGCGCTGTTCGCCCACTTCCCCGGTCTCTACGTCGGCCTGCCGGCCTCGCCGGCCGACGCGAAGGGGCTGCTGGTGAGCGCGCTCCAGGGCAGCGGCCCGGTGGTGTTGCTGGAGAATCGCGCACTCTACGAGCTGGATGGCGAGGTGCCGGAGGGTCTCGATCCCGTACCGTTCGGCAAGGGAAAGGTGGTGCGGCCCGGGACCGACGTCACCATCGTGGGCGTCTCGCTGATGGCATACGAGGCAACCCGTGCCGCCGAGATCCTGCTCGAGCACAACGTCAGCGCCGAGGTCATCGACCTGCGCAGCGTGCGTCCGCTCGACGAGGAGATCATCGTGCGGTCGCTCCGCAAGACGGGACGGCTGGTGGTGGCCGACACGAGCTGGGCGCTCTGTGGAGTCTCTGCCGAGGTGGCGGCGATCGCGGCCGAGAAAGCCTGGCCCTACTTGAAAGCCCCGGTGCGGCGGGTCACCCCGCCGGACTGCCCGGCGCCGGTGTCGAAGCCGCTCGAGGACGCGTTTCATCCCAATCCGCTGACAATCGCGCAGGCGTGCCTCGACGTGCTGAAGGCCGGCGTGCCGCTCGGCGCCGGCGTGGCCGACGTGCAGGCCACGTTCGCGGGGCCGTACTGAGATGGACGCGGGCCGCCGCGTCAGCATCTTCCTCCCCGCCTTCAACGAGGTGGACAATCTCGAGCGCTCGGTGGCGGACATCGAGTGGGCCGCGAGCCAGGTCCTCAGCGAGTACGAGATCCTCATCATCGACGACGGCAGCACCGACGGGACCGGAGAGCTGGCCGAGCGGCTCGCGCGTGCGAGCCGAAGCGTCCGCGTGATCCACCAGGCGCGCAACATGGGGATCGCGGCGGCCTACGAGCGGGCGCTGGATGAAGCGACGCTCGACCACTTCAGCTTCCTGGCCGCGGACGGGGAGATCGCCCGCGAGTCCGTGCGAGCCATCCTGGGCTCGGTGGGCCGGGCCGACATCGTGGCGCCGTATCACGAGAATCCGCGGGCGCGCCAGCTGCATCGCCGGTTTCTCACCTGGGCCTCGACCGCGCTGGTCAATGTGCTGTTCGGCCAGCGCATGCACTACTACCAGGGGCCATGCATCTATCCGGTCGCGCTCGCGCGCGCGCTGCCCAAGAGCGCGGGCGGCTTCTACTTCCTGACCCAGATGCTCGTCCACGCGCTTCACGCCGGATACACCTACGTCGAGGTGGGGTTGACCCACGTGGACCGCACCCACGGCCGCTCCAAGGCCGTGTCGGCCAAGAACATCCTGAAGGCGCTGCGGACGATCGCACAGGCGTGGTGGGCCATCCACCTTGGTGGCGAGTCCGTGGCGCGGAGGGTCTAGAGATGGCGACGAAGCGACCGACGGTGCTCGTGACCGGCGGCGGGGGATACGTCGGGGCGGTGCTGGTCCCGAAGCTGCTGGCCAAGGGATACCGCGTCCGCGTGATCGATCTATTTCTCTTCGGCCGAAACGTCCTGCCGACGCACGCGGCGCTCGAGCTCGTGGCCGCGGACATCCGTGACGAGAAGGCCCTCGCGAAGGCGACCGCGGGGGTGGAGTCGGTCATCCATCTCGCCTGCATCTCGAACGATCCGAGCTTCGAGCTCAACCCGGGGCTGAGCCGGTCGATCAACTACGACTGCTTCGAGCCACTGGTGAGCATCTCGCGCCGGGCCGGCGTCCGCCGGTTCGTCTATGCGTCGACCTCGAGCGTGTACGGGGTGAGCGACGCCCCGGACGTCACCGAGGACCACCCGCTCGTTCCCCTCACCGACTACAACAAGTACAAGGGCATGTGCGAGCCCATCCTGCTCCGGTATCAGGCGCCGGCTTTCACCACCGTGATCATCCGACCCGCCACCGTGTGCGGCTACTCGCCCCGCCTGCGGCTGGATCTCACCGTGAACATCCTCACCAGCCTCGCGATCAACCAGCGGCGAATCACCGTCTTCGGCGGCGCCCAGAAGCGCCCGAATATCCACATCGACGACATCAGCGACCTGTACGTCGAGTTGCTGGACCTGCCGGCCGACCTGATCGCCGGGAAGACCTTCAACGCGGCGTACCAGAACCACACGGTGGCCCAGCTCGCCGAGATGGTGCGATCGATCGTGAGCCGTGAGATGCCCGAGCTCGGTCCGATCGCCCTGGAGACGGTGCCGAGCAACGACACCCGGTCGTATCACGTCTCCTCGGAGAAGATCAAGCGCGAGCTCGGCTGGTCGCCACGGCGGACCATCGAGGACGCGGTGATGGATCTGTGCGGAGCCTTCCGGGCCGGCCGGATCCCGGATCCGCTCAACGACACTCGCTACTACAACGTCAAGACCATCCAGGCTTCGGGGCTGGCCTGAGCGATGCCTCGCGCGGTCGTCACTGGAGGGGCGGGTTTCATCGGCAGCCACATGGTCGATCTGCTGGTCGATCACGGGTATTCGGTCGTCGTCATCGACAACCTGGCCACCGGCCGGGCCGAGAACCTGGCCCGGCACCGGCGCGAGCCCCGCGTCGTGCTCGACGAGACCGACATGTGCACGGTGCCGGCGGATTCGCGCCTGTTCGAGGGCGTCGACCACGTGTTCCACTTCGGCGGGATCGGCGACATCGTGCCGTCGATCGAGCGGCCCCTCGACTACATGCGGGCCAACGTGAACGGGACGCTCGCCATGCTCGAGGCGTCCCGCCACGCCCGCGTCCGCAAGTTCGTCTACGCGGCTTCGTCCTCCTGCTACGGGCTCGCCACCGAGCTGCCGACCACGGAGCGGGCCCAGATCCGCCCGGAGTATCCGTACGCTCTCAGCAAGTACCTGGGGGAGAGCACGGCGCTGCACTGGGCGCAGGTCTACCGGCTGCCCGTCGTCTCGATCCGCATGTTCAACGTGTACGGGCCGCGCGTGCGCACCACCGGGGCCTACGGCGCGGTGTTCGGGGTGTTCCTGGCCCAGAAGCTCCACGGCAAGCCATACACGGTGGTCGGCGACGGCGGCCAGCGACGGGACTTCGTGTACGTCACCGACGTGGCGCGGGCGTACCTGATGGCCGCCCAGTCGGACCGGGGCGGCGAGGTCTTCAACCTCGGATCGGGTGACCCCCAGACCATCAACCGTCTCGTCGAGCTGATGGGCGGCGAGGTCGTGCACGTGCCGAAGCGTCCCGGCGAGCCGGACTGCACGTGGGCGGATATCGCCAAGATCCAGCGCGGGCTCGGCTGGAAGCCCGAGGTCTCGTTCCCCCAGGGGGTCGCCGCGATGCTGGGACAGATCGAGGAGTGGCGGGCGGCGCCCCTGTGGACACCCGAGAAGATCGAGGCGGCCACCCGCACTTGGTTCGAGCACCTCGCGCGATGAAGCCCGACTACCGACAGAAGGTCAAGACGCTCGAGGAGCTGACCGTCGCGATCGGCCCGAGGCCTCGCGCGAAGACCGTCATCATGTGCCACGGGATGTTCGACATCGTTCACCCGGGCCACCTGCGGCATCTGATGTACGCCAAGGAGAAGGCGGATCTCCTGATCGCGAGCCTCACCGCCGACGTGCACGCCACCAAGGCCGCGTTCCGGCCCTACGTCCCGGAGGAGCTGCGAGCCGCCAACCTCGCGGCGCTCGAGATGGTCGACTACGTCATCATCGATCCGCATCCGACCCCGATCGAGCACATCAAGTGCCTGCAGCCGGACTACTTCGCCAAGGGCTACGAATATTTCTCGGAGGGAGTCCCGCCGCGTACGCAGGAGGAGATCGACACGATCGAGAGCTACGGCGGGGAGATCGTGTTCACTCCCGGCGACGTGGTGTATTCGTCCTCTCGCCTGATCGAGGCCTCCCCGCCCAAGCTCGGAGTCGAGAAGCTGCTTGCGCTCATGGAGTCCGAGGGCTTCGGGTTCGACCAGCTCCGCGACGCGCTCCGCCGGATGCGCGGCCTACGGGTG
>DATMMH010000387.1:0-18520 GCA_035569855.1 Candidatus Dormiibacterota bacterium | reverse complement strand
TCCAGCGCGGGTACCAGGGCTGCGAGACGGCGGGCACCACGTCGGCGAAGTTGGTCGCCTTCTTGAATACGTCGAGCAGGGTCGGCACGTCGCCCCACTTTGCCCATGCGGTCCGCAGCAGCTCACTCTCCATCACCGGCTGATAGCCGCTCGCGAGCATGGCGTCCTGGGCCAGCCGGTTGGCCTGCGTGTACTCGCCGCTCTTGGTCCGCCCACCGAGGTACTGCAGCAGCTTCCACGCCCACTCCCGGTTCTTCGTCGCCCCGGTGAGGATGTAGAGCATGGTGTAGCCGATGGTCTTGCCGTCGCCGGGCAGCCCGAGCACTCGCCCCTTGCCCGCGATGGGCGACTGGGCCTGATCGTTGACGAGGCTGATGTAGTAGTGGTGGAGCGTGCCGAGGTAGACGTGCTGGCCGGCGTTGAAGGCCTTGACCGCCGGGATGAAGCGGAGGTTGAGCGAGTTGGGATCGGCCAGCTCGTCCTTGAAGGTGGACTGCCACCACTTGAGCGTCTCGCGCGCCACCGACCCGGCGCCGAGCTGCGGGGCGAGCTGCTTGTCGAAGATGACGCCGCCGCGGTTCCACGTCATGTTGAACCACGTCGCGGGAAGCTGCTCGAAGCCCGCGCCCGCGACCCAGAGGATCGGATACTTGGCGACGCCGTCCTTCTTGGCCTTGCGGGCCTGCTCCAGCATCTCCGGATAGCTCCGGAACGGCTTGCCCTTGAACCCGGCCTTCCCCAGCAGCTCGTCGTTGTAGATGAAGGTCCACGCGGTGGAGAAGTAGGGCAGGCCCCACGTCTTGCCGTCGCGCTGGGCGGCGGCGCGCGCGAACGGGGTGAAGTCTCGCACGTACTGGTCGAGCCCCGGCAGTCCGTCGATGGGCGTGGCGATGCCCTGCTGGATATAGCTCGCCAGGTACTGGATGGGTGACAGCGACACGTCCACCTCGTCGCCGGCGCCGAACATGGTGGTGAGCTTGGCCACCTGGGGCTCCACGTTGGGCTCGATGATCTGGTTGAGCTTGACGCCCCAGTCGTCCTCGAACTGCCTGGCGATCTGCTCGTAGATCTTGCCGTACTGCCACACCACGAAGGTGAGCTTCTGCGGGGTGCCGGCCGGACGCTGAGCCCACGGGCCTCCCTGGGCGGCGAGCGGCCCGGGCCTGAGCATAGAGGCGGCAGCCGCGGCGGCGGTGCCCTGGAGGAACCGGCGGCGGGGGAGAGAGGTCGGGGTGCGGGTCGATGAGGCCATGAGCGTGCCCTCCGCGGTCCAGCGGGTGCGCACCAGCGAGGCTGGCGGAAGAATAGACGAGGGCCGGGAGCGGGGCAAGGCGGCCGCGGGCGATCTCTCGGTGCCGAGCCTGGCGGGTGTCGAGTCTGGTAGGCTATGGCGCCATGGACCTCAAGGATCGCGTCGCGCTCGTGGCTGGCGGCACCGGAACGCTCGGCATCGCGATCGCACGCGCGCTGGCTGCCGCGGGAGCGCACGTCGGAATCACCTATCTCGAGCGAAAAGACGCCGCGCGCGAGACGTGTGGAGCGGTGGAGGCGCTGGGAAGGAAGGCCTGGAGCGTCGCGCTCGACCAGACGGACGCGACCGCCATCCCGGCCGCGGTCAAGGCGGCGGCCGGTCACTTCGGCCGGCTCGACATGCTGGTGAACAACGCGGGATGGAACATCGCGATCCCGTTCCCCGATCTGGAGACCCTCGACCCGGCCACCTGGGACCGGCTCTTCGCCACCAACCTCCGCGGCCCGTATCTGATCTGCCGGGCGGCCGCGCCCTACCTCAAGGCCAGCGGGTCCGGGCGCATCGTGAACATCGCCTCGGTGGCGGGGCTGAATCCTGGCGGCAGCAGCATCGGCTACGCGACGAGCAAGGCCGGGCTCATCCATCTCACGCGCTGCCTGGCGGTGGCGCTGGCGCCCGAGGTCAGCGTGAACTGCGTGGCCCCGGGCCTCATGGAAGGGACGCGCATGACCTCGCGGCTACGGCCCGAGACCGCCGACGGCGCGCGGCAGCGCGCGGTCCTCAAGCGCGCGGCGAGCGTCGAGGACGTGGCGGATCAGGTGATCGCGTTCTGCCGCACGGACAGCGTCACGGGACAGGTGCTGAACATCGACGCCGGGGTGTTCTTCCACTGATCCGGGCGCTGATGCGACGCGCCGCGGCGTCGGCCCCGCGTCGGTCTAGGCTCCGGCCTTCTCGATCTTCGCCCAGGTATCCCGCAGCCCCACGCTGCGGTTGAAGACGGGGCGACCCGCGCGGTGGTCCCTCCAGTCGGCGACGAAGTAGCCGACGCGCTCGAACTGTACGTGCGTCTCGGCCGCGACGTCTCCCAGCGCCGGCTCGACCTTCGCGCCGCGCACCACCTCGAGCGAGCCCGGGTTCATCACGCTCCTGAAGTCCGGCGCCTCGTCGGGCTTGGGTACGGTGAAGAGCGTGTCGTAGAGGCGGACCTCGGCGTCGACCGCGTGCGCCGCCGACACCCAGTGGATCGTGGACTTGATCTTGCGGCCCTTGGCCTCACCGCCCCTCGTATCGGGGTCGTAGGTGCAGCGCACCTCGGTGATCTCGTCGGTCGCGGGATCCTTCGTCACCCCGGTGCACTTCACGACGTAGGCCGCGCGCAGCCGGACCTCCACGCCGGGTGAGAGGCGGAAGTACTTGGGCGGCGGGACCTCGCGGAAGTCGTCCTGCTCGATCCAGAGAGCGCGCGAGAAGGGGACCTTGCGCGTGCCCGCGCCCGGGTCCTCGGGGTTGTTGACCGCCTCCATCTCCTCCGTCTGGCCCTCGGGGTAGTTCTCGACCACCAGGCGCAGCGGCCGCAGTACCGCCATGCGACGCAGCGCCCGGCGGTTCAGGTCCTCGCGCAGGCAGTGCTCGAGCAGCGCCACCTCCACCAGGTTGGCGGCCTTCGTCACCCCGATCCGCTCGCAGAAGTCGCGGATCGACTCCGGGGTGTAGCCCCGGCGCCGCAGGCCGGCCAGGGTGGGCATCCGCGGATCGTCCCAGCCACCTACCAAGCGATTGTTCACCAGCTCGAGGAGCTTGCGCTTGGACATCACGGTGTGGCTCAGGCTGAGCCGCGCGAACTCGATCTGCCGCGGGTGATAGACGCCGAGCGCGTCGAGGTACCAGTCGTAGAGCGGGCGGTGATCCTCGTACTCGAGCGTGCACAGCGAGTGGGTGACGCCCTCGATGGAGTCGGACTGGCCGTGGGCCCAGTCGTACATCGGGTAGAGGCACCAGGTGTCGCCCGTCCGATGGTGCGTGGTCTTGCGGATGCGGTACATGACGGGATCGCGCAGGTTGAGATTCGGGTGCGCCATGTCGATCTTGGCGCGGAGGACCTTGGCCCCGTCCTCGAACTCGCCCGCGCGCATTCGCCGGAAGAGGTCGAGGTTCTCCTCCACCGAGCGGCGCCGCCACGGGCTCTCCTGGCCGGGCTCGGTCAGGGTGCCACGGTGCTCCCGGATCGCGTCCGCGGAGAGGTCCTCCACGTAAGCTCGGCCGGCGCGGATGAGCTGTTCGGCCCACTCGTAGAGCTGCTCGAAGTAGTCGCTGGCGTAGTGCAGGTGCGAGCCCCAGTCGAAGCCGAGCCAGCGGACGTCGCGCGTGATGGCGTCCACGTACTCCTGACTCTCCTTGGTCGGGTTGGTGTCGTCGAAGCGGAGGTGGCAGCGGCCGCCCAGCTCCTGGGCCAGGCCGAAGTCGAGGCAGATGGCCTTGGCGTGGCCGATGTGGAGATAGCCGTTGGGCTCGGGCGGAAAGCGCGTGACCACCGGGCGGGGAAACCGCCCGGACTCGAGGTCGTCCAGCACCGCGTCCCGGACGAAATTGGAGGCCTTGGAGGGCTCGCTCATGGGCCTGATCGTAACATCGGTCGAGGCCGCTCGGGGGTCCGGACCACGACGGCGAGACGCCGGGAGGCCGGGCCGGTCGGAGTACAATGAAGCTCCGATGTCCGAATCGGTCCGCGTCCGCTTTCCGCCCAGTCCCACCGGGCATCTCCACGTCGGCGGCGCCCGCACCGCGCTGTTCAACTGGCTCTTCGCGCGGCACCACCGGGGCGTCTACGTGCTGCGGATCGAGGACACCGACCGCTCGCGCTCCACCGAGGAGTACACCGAGTCGCTGATCGAGGCGCTGCGCTGGCTCGGGCTCGACTGGGACGAGGGCCCGCCCACGCCCGGCTACCGCCAGACCGAGCGCTTCGAGATCTACCGGGCGCACGCCGAGCGGCTGATCGCGGAAGGGAAGGCCTACCGCTGCCGCTGCACGCCGGAGACGCTCGACGCCTTGCGGAAGGCGGCCGAGGCGCGCAAGGAGACCTTCCGCTACCCGGGCACCTGCCGCGAGGCCAACGTGCCCGCCTCCGAGCCCCACGCGCTGCGCTTGAGGATCCCGCGCGAGGGCGAGACGGTGGTGGACGACCTCATCCGGGGGCGTGTCGTGGTCAGCCACGCCGAGCTCGACGACTGGATCCTCGTGCGCACCGACGGCACGCCGACCTACAATTTCTGCGTGGTGGTGGACGACGTGACGATGAAGATCAGCCACGTCATCCGGGGCAACGATCATCTCTCGAACACGCCGAAGCAGGTGCTCTGCTACGAGGCGCTCGGCTACCCGCTGCCGATCTTCGCCCACATGCCGATGATCCTGGCCGCCGACAAGACCCGGCTCTCCAAGCGGCACGGGGCCACGTCCGTGCTCGCCTTCCGCGACCTGGGGATCCTGCCGGAGGCGATGCTGAACTACCTGGCGCGCCTCGGCTGGTCGCACGGAGATCAGGAGATCTTCTCCCGAGAGGACCTGATCCGGCACTTCGACCTCGCCCAGGTGGGCGCGGCGGACGCGGTCTTCGACCTGGAGAAGTTCACGTGGGTGAACCACCAGTGGATCAAGACGCTGCCCGCGGAGCGGCTGGCCCGCGACCTGCTGCCCTTCCTGGATCGAGCCGGGCTGCCCGCGCCGCGCGATCTTGCCTGGCTCGGGCGGGTGGTCGAGACGCTCCGGGAGCGGGCCCGCACCCTGGTCGAGATGGCCGAGCAGGCCGCCTTCTACCTGCGCGCGCCCACCGCCTACGAGCCGCAGGCCACCGCCAAGTTCTGGAAGGAGCACGCGGCCGATCGCTACGCGCTCCTCATCAAGCGGCTCGAGGCCCAGGAGGCGATGGACCCGCGGGCCCTCGAGGAGCGCTACCGGTTCCTGGCTGCCGATCAGGGGCTCAAGCTGGTGGATCTCGCCCAGCTCACGCGCATCGCGGTCACCGGCAAGACCGCGAGCCCGCCGATCTTCGAGGTGGTGAGCATCCTGGGCAAGGCGGAGACGCTCGCGCGACTCAAGACGGCGGCCGCCGCGGTGGCGGCGGCCCGATGAGGCGGCTCCTCCTCGCCCGCCACGGGCAATCGGTCTCGAACGCGGTGCGCCGTTTCCAGGGCGCCCAGGACGTGGCGCTCTCCCCGCTCGGCGAGCGCCAGGCCAAGGCGCTCCGCCGCGCGGTGGCGCGCCGGTCCATCGCCCACGTCTACGCGAGCCCCCTCGAGCGCGCCCGCCGCACCGCGGAGATCGCGGTGGACGGGCTCGGCCTGCCGGTGACGGTGGTGGACGACCTGCGTGAGCTGTCGCTGGGCGAGTGGGAGGGCTTCACGGTGGAGGAGATCAACGCCCGCCCGGGCGATCTCTATACCCGGTGGGTGCGCGACCCGGTGGCCTGTCTCCCTCCCGGCAGCGAGCCCCTCCTGGACGTGCAGGAGCGCGTGCTGCGGGCGGTGGAGGGGATCGCCTCGGCCCATCCCAACGGCGACGACGTGCTGATCGTCTCCCATGGCGGGGTGATCAGCGCGCTGCTCGCCCACTGGCTCGGGCTGCCCCTGTCCTCGATCTGGCGGCTGGCCGTCGCCAACTGCTCGCTCTCCGAGGTCTCGCCGCCACGGATCGTGTCGGTCAACGAGACCGGGCACCTGCGCGACATCGACGTGCCCGTCACCGCGCCCCCGAGCCCGTGAGATGACCCTGCTCGCCCTCTTCGGCGGCCTGGCGCTGCTGCTCTACGGCATGCAGCTGATCGGCGAGGGCCTCCAGCGCGCGGCCGGCGGCCATCTGCGGCATCTGCTCACGAGCATGACCCGCACCCGCCTGGCCGCGGTGGGCTCCGGTGCGCTGGTGACCGCGATCATCCAGTCCTCGTCGGCCACCACGCTCATGCTCATCGGTTTCGTCTCCGCCGGCCTCATGACCTTCCGCCAGTCGCTGGGGGTGATCCTCGGGGCCGACATCGGGACCACGTTCACGGTGCAGCTCCTCGCCTTCCGGGTCCAGGAGCTGTCGCTGCTCTTCGTGGGCATTGGCTTCGCGATGGCCTTCTTCGGCCGCCGGGGCCTGGTCAAGAGCGTCGGCCAGGCGGTGCTGGGCTTCGGCTTCATCTTCCTCGGCATGAAGGTCATGAACGACGGGCTCACCCCGCTCGCCAACAACGACCTCACCCGGCAGGTGCTGCTGGCCCTGGCCGGCAACCCCTTCCTCGGGCTCATGGCGGGAGCGGTGCTGAGCGCGTCCATGGCGTCCTCGGCGGCCACCATCGGCCTCGCCCTGTCGCTCGGGCAGCAGGGCCTGCTCCCGCTGGCCGCCGCCATCCCGCTGGTGCTGGGCGCCAACATCGGCACGTGCGCCACCGCACTCGCCGCGAGCCTCCGCTCGTCCTCCGACGCCCGGCGGGTCGCGGTGGCTCACATCGCGTTCAAGCTCCTGGGGGTGGCGCTGGTCTTGCCGTTCATCACCCCGCTGACGAATCTCATCGCCCACACCGCCGCCGACCCGGCCCGGCAGATCGCCAACAGCCATACCCTCTTCAACGTGGCGATCAGCGCGCTCTTCCTGCCCTTCGCCCCCTGGGCGGCCCGGGTCATCACCGCGCTGGTGCCAGAGGAGGAGCGGGGGGACAATCCCTACCGCACCCGCTACCTGGACGACCGCTACCTGGACCAGCCCGCGCTGGCCATCGGCCAGGCGACGCGAGAGGCCCTGCGCATGGGCGACGTGGCCCAGGGCATGCTGCGCGACGCGATGGTGGTGCTGCGCACCGACAACCAGGAGCTGCTGGAGGACGTGGAGCGGCGCGATGACCAACTCGACTATCTCGAGCGCGAGATCAAGCTCTTCATCGCGCGGCTCGGACGCGAGACGATGAGCCCGGACATGGCGCAGAAGGAGATCGCGCTGATCTCGTTCATCGGCAACCTCGAGAACATCGGCGACATCATCGACAAGAACATCATGGAGCTGGCGCGCAAGAAGCTCTATCAGGGCCGGCGCTTCTCGGAGACGGGCGAGGCCGAGCTGATCGAGTTCCACAGCATGGTCTCGAAGAATCTCGAGCGGGCCATCGCGGGCTTCGCGGCCAACGACCGGAGCCTCGCCCAGGAGGTGCTGGACCAGCGGCCGGTGGTGCGACAGCGGGAGCGCGAGCTGCGCGATTCGCACCTGGCCCGGCTGCGGCGCGGGCTCGCCGAGTCGCTCGAGACCTCCGAGATCCACCTCGACGTGCTGACCAACCTCAAGCGGATCTCCTCGCACATCACCGCGCTCGTCTACCCGATCCTCGAAGAAGAGGCCTGAGAGCGTCCCCGTGCCTCCCCGACTCCGCATCCTCTTGATCGCCTCCGAGGTCGCGCCCTTCGCCAAGACCGGTGGGCTCGCCGACGTGGCCGGCGCGCTGCCCAGGGCGCTCCAGAACCTGGGGCACGACGTGCGCATCCTGCTGCCCAAGTACCGGGGCGCGGAGGCCCAGGCCGGCGAGACGCGGCTCGTGGTGCCGAACATCCGGGTCCCGCTCGGGGACCGCTCGGCCGAGGGGGCGCTGCTCGAGGGCCGGGCGCCGTCGGGCGTGCCGGTCTACCTGCTCGAGCACGAGCACTACTACAACCGGGACAGCCTCTACGGCACCGCGGCCGGCGACTACTGGGACAACTGCGAGCGCTTCGTGTTCTTCTGTCGGGCCGCGCTGGAGGGCCTGACGCGGCTCGACGCGGCACGCCCCGGCGTGGGCTGGCGGCCGCAGGTCATCCACGCCAACGACTGGCAGACCGGGCTCCTGCCCGTTTATCTGCGCACGCTGTACCGCGACGATCCCCTGCTGGGCGGCCTCGGCTGCCTGTTCACGATTCACAACCTCGCCTACCAGGGCGTGTTCTGGCACTACGACATGCCCATCACCGGGCTCGGCTGGGACCTCTTCACCCCCGCGGGCATCGAGTTCTACGGCAAGCTCAACTTCCTCAAGGCCGGCCTGGTCTTCGCGGATCTCCTGACCACGGTGAGCCGCACCTACGCCCGGGAGATCCGCACCGCCGCCTTCGGCAACGCGCTCGAGGGCGTGCTGGAGGAGCGCAGCCAGGATCTGCACGGCGTGATCAACGGCATCGACTACGAGACCTGGAACCCTCGGAAGGACCCGGCCCTGGCGCACCCGTACTCGGCCGACGATCCGGAGCCCAAGGCGGTCTGCCGCGAGACGCTGCGGCAGGAGCTCGGGCTCGTGGACGCGCCGGGTCCGGTGCTGGGCGTGGTCACGCGGCTGGCCGAGCAGAAGGGGATGGACCTGGTGCTGGATGCGCTCCCCGGCCTCCTCGAGGAAGGCTGCCAGCTCGTGGTGCTGGGATCGGGCGAAGCCCGCCTCGAGGAGGCCTTCCGCCAGGCCGCGGTCACGCATCGCGGGCGGGTGGCGGTGCACATCGGCTACGACGACGATCTGGCCCGGCGCATCTACGCGGGCACCGACGCCTTCGTGATGCCGTCCCGCTACGAGCCGTGCGGGCTGAACCAGCTCATCGCCCTCCGCTACGGCGGCGCGCCGATCGTGCGGCGCACCGGCGGGCTCGCCGACACCGTCACCGAGTTCGATCCGGCCCGCCGCACCGGCACCGGGTTCGTGTTCGACGACTTCACGCCGGATACCCTGCTCACCGCGGTGCGCCGCGCCGCCTCGACGTACCGGCAGCCGGCCATCTGGAAGGCCCTGATCCGAAACGCGATGGCCGAGGACTTCTCGTGGGACGCGTCGGCGCGGGAATACGTTACTCTCTACCGCAAGACGATCAAGGCGCGCAGCGCCCGCTAGAGCACGGAGGCCTCCATGAAGAAGATCGAGGCGGTGATCAAGCCGTTCAAGCTCGACGACGTCAAGGAAGCGCTGAACGAGCTGGGCGTGGTCGGGATGACCGTCACCGAGGTGCGCGGCTTCGGCCGCCAGAAGGGCCACACCGAGCTGTACCGGGGCTCCGAGTACACGATCGACTTTCTGCCCAAGGTCAAGGTCGAGGTGGTGGTGCCCGACAACATGGTGGACAAGGTGGTCTCCGTCATCTGCCAGTCGGCCAAGACCGGGTCCATCGGCGACGGCAAGGTCTTCGTGCTCTCGCTCGGCGAGGCGATCCGGATCCGCACCGGAGAGAAGGGCGAGGCGGCGATCTAGGTCGCGGGGGCGCGGGCTCGCGGGTTGTCACACGTTTGCCCGGCATCGCGTGGGGGTTCTCTTAGAAGCTTGTTCAGATGCGGGGGCCCAGAAATGGCTCCCGCACTCCCCCAGCGGCGGACAGCCCGTGAGTAGCCTTCTATCGGCGGCCCCGACCAATCGCACCGCGCTCCGGCGGCTCCAGCGCGGGGGTTTCGCCGACCCGGGGGCGGCGCTGCGGAACCTCCACGCGGTCACACCGACCCCGCGCGACGCCGAGCTGCTCGAGCCCGCGCTACCGCGCCTGCTCGCGGAGCTGGGGGCCGCGCCGGATCCGGACATGGCGCTCAACAACCTGGAGCGCCTGGCCGGGCAGGGAGACCGCGCCGCCTTCCTCCAGCTCCTGACCGCGCATCCGGGCGCGATCCCGCTGCTTGCCCGGCTGGGCGGCACCAGCCAGTTCCTCGCCGACACCCTGCGCCGCCATCCCACCCTGCTGCCGTGGCTGCTCCAGGCCCGCACGATGCGGCAGTGGCTCAGCGACGAGCTGGCGGAAGATCTCGCGGCGAGCCTGCTGACCCTGACGCGCCCCGAGGCGCGGCTCAACGCCCTCCGCCGATTCAAGTACCGCCAGCTCCTACGCATCGGCTGCCGCGACATCCTGGGCGACGCCGATCTCACCGTGACCACCGAGGAGCTGTCGCACCTGGCCGACGTCTGCCTGGCCGCGGCCTGGCAGTGGGCGCGCGAGCGGCTCGCGGCGCTCCACGGCGCCCCCCTCGGCCCGGACGGCGCGCCCACCGGGCTGGCCGTGATCGGCATGGGCAAGCTCGGCGGCGAGGAGCTCAACTACTCCTCCGACATCGACTTGATCTTCGTCTACGGCGACGACGGCCGGACCGCGGGCGGGCCCGGCGGGCCGATCGACAACGGCGATTTCTTCGCCCAGGCGGTGCGCGACATCGCGGACGCGCTCGAGTCGGTGAGCGAGGAGGGCCACGCGTTCCGGGTGGATCTGCGGCTGCGCCCCGAGGGCCGCTCGGGCGCCCTCGTGCTCTCGGTCGACGGCTACCGCCGCTACTTCGTAGATCGCGCCGAGCCGTGGGAGCGGCAGGCCCTGATCAAGGCCCGCGCGAGCGCGGGCGATCCTGCGGTGGCCGCGCGCTTCTTCGAGGCGGTGCGCCCCTTCGTGTACCGGCCGGGGCTCGACCCGGCGATCGTGCGCCACGTGCGGGAGATGAAGACGCAGATCGACCGCGCGCTGCGCGGCAAAGACGCGGAGCGCCGCAACGTCAAGCTCGGCCGCGGCGGCATCCGCGAGGTGGAGTTCCTGGTGCAGGCCCTGCAGCTCCTCTACGGCGGCGACGACGGCTGGCTGCGGGAGCGCAACAGCCTGCGCGCGATCTTCCGGCTCACCGAGCGCGGCTACCTGCCGCCCGCCCTCGGCCGCCAGCTCGGCGACGCGCTGATCTACTTGCGCACCGTCGAGCACCGGCTGCAGATCCTCCACGAGTTCCAGACCCACACCTTGCCCGAGGAGCCGCACGCGCTCGGCCTGCTCGCGCGCCGCATGGGCATCGCGCTCCCGCCCGCGGCGGCGGCCCGCCGCTTCCTCGCCGGCCACCGGCGCGTGACCGCGCTCGTGCACCGTGCCTTCCGGGAGTTCTTCGCCGCGCCGCCCGCCGCCGCGGTGCGGCCGGTGCGCGTTCCGACCTACACCGCGCTCAAGGCCACCGGCTTCGCCGATCCGGACCGCGCGCGCCAGAACCTGCGCCTGGTGCTCGAGGGCCGCCCGCTCATCCCGTATCCGCTCGCGGCCGCGCGCGCGGTCGCGCGCTTGTTCCCGGTGCTGCTCGACGCCCTCTGGCAGAGTCCGGATCCCGACGAGGCCCTGAGCCAGTTCGAGCGCTTCGTGGCCGCGGCCGGCCCGCGCACCGCCTATCTCGAGCTGCTCGCCGACCGGCCGGACCTGCTCGCTAACCTGGTGCGCCTGTGCGCGCGCGGCGAGCTGCTCACCCAGCTCCTGATGAGCCAGCCCGAGCTGCTCAACGAGCTGGCGCGCCCCGAGACCTTCGTGACCCACCGGAGCGAGCGCGAGTTCCGCGCCGAGCTGGCGCCGGTCCTCGCCCCGCGCCTCGACCTCGCGGAGCGAAAGGACCGGCTGCGACGGCTCAAGCAGGCGCAGGAGCTCGGCGTCATCTGGCGCATGCTGCTCGGGGTGACCGACGCCGAGCGGTTCTCGCTCGAGATGACCGCGCTGGCCGAGGCCGCGCTCGCGATCGCCTGGACGCTGGCTCTCGACGAGGCGGTCGCCCAGTACGGGGTCCCCCGCGACGCGGCCGGGCGACTGGTGCCGTCCGCCATCATCGGGCTCGGCAAATTCGGCGGTCGCGAGCTGACCACCGGGTCCGACCTGGACCTGTTCGTGATCTACGGCGGGGCCGGGCTCACCGACGGCGCCGCCCCGGGCGGCTCCCCGGTGGAGGCGCACGTCTTCTACGATCGCGCGGTCGAGTCGCTGAGCGGGATCCTGGGCGACATCACCGCCGCCGGCACCGCGTTCGCGGTGGACCTGCGGCTGCGCCCGGGCTCCAAGGGCAGCGGCTTCGCCTCGAGCGACGACGCGCTCGAGCGCTACTACCGCGAGTGGGCCGACCCGTGGGAGCGGCAGACGCTCACGCGCGCGCGGCTGGTCGGCGGCGATCCGCGCCTCGGACGCGCGGTGCGCCGCCGCATCCGCGGCCTGCTCTACGGCCCCGACGCGCCGCCGCCCGACCTGAAGGAGATGCGCGGCCTGCGTGAGCGCATGGAGCGCGAGCTGGGAAAGGAGACGCCCGGGCGGTTCCACGTCAAGTTCGGCCGGGGCGGGCTGGTGGACGTGGAGTTCATCACCCAGGCGCTGGCCATGCGGCACGGGGCGCGGCGGCCCGGGCTGAGGCGCGCCAACACGCTCCAGGCCATCCGCGAGATCGCGGCGGCCGGGCTTCTTTCCACGTCGGAGTGCGACACGCTGGCCCAGCAGTACCGCTTCCTGCGCAGGGTCTCGCTCGGCCTGCGGCTCTTCGGCACGCGGCCCTCCGACACGCTGGAGGTGGCCGGCCCCAATCCGGCCCGGCTCGCGAAGACCCTCGAATACCCGTCCCGCAAGGACTTCCTCGACGACTACCGCGCGCGCACCGCGTGGGTCCGGGCGCTCTACGATCGCGTGGTGCCGGCGTGAGCGGTGCCGACCCCGCGCGAGGGCGCTTCAGGCCTCGCGGGTGATCCGGGCGCCGAGGGCGCGCAGCCGCTCGTCGATCCGCTCGTAGCCGCGATCCACCTGGTGGGCGTTCATGATGACCGACGTACCCCGGGCGCAGAGCGCGGCCCCGATCAGCGCCATCCCGGCCCGAATGTCCGGGGAGACGATCGGCGCGGCGCGCAGCTCGCTGGGGCCGACCACCACCGCCCGGTGGGGATCGCACAGCACGATTCGCGCGCCCATCGCGATGAGGCTGTCCACGAAGAAGAGCCGGCTCTCGAACAGCTTCTCGTGGATGAGGACGGTCCCGTGGCTCTGGGTGGCCAGCACCAGCGCGAGCGAGGTGAGATCGGCGGGGAAGCCCGGCCACGGCGCGTCGTCCACCTTGGGGATCGCGCCGTCCGCGTCGGCGGCGACGCGGAGGTCCTGCGGGCCGGGGACGACCAGCGTCGTGCCCTCGAGCGTGGTCTCCACGCCCAGCCGCCGGTAGGCCAGCCGGATCATCCGCAGGTCGTCGGCCACCACGTCGCGGATGCGGAGCTCGCCGCCGGTCATGGCGGCGAGCGCCACGAAGGAGCCGATCTCGATGTGATCGGGACCCAGTCGGTGGCGGCCCGTGGTGAGCGCGCGCACGCCCTCGATGCGTAGCTGGTTGGTGCCGACGCCGCCGATGTGCGCGCCCACCGCGTTGAGGAAGCGGCAGAGGCCCTGGACGTGGGGCTCGCTGGCCGCGTTCAGGATGACGGTCTCGCCCTCGGCCAGGACCGCGGCCATCACCGCGTTCTCGGTGGCGGTCACGCTCATCTCGTCGAGGAAGATCTCGGCGCCGCGGAAGCGGCCCGCCAGCGTCAGGCGGAGCGCGGGGCCGGCCTCGACCCGGGCGCCCAGCCCGCCGAGCGCGAGGAGATGCGTGTCGACCCGGCGGCGGCCGATGCGGTCGCCGCCCGGCGGCGGCAGGACCGCGCGTCCCGTCCGCGCGAGCAGTCCCGGTGCCAGGAGCACCGAGCCTCGCAGCTGCGCCATCACCGCCGGGTCCGGATCGCTGTCCTTCAAGCGGCTCGCGTCCAGGCGCACCGTGCCCCGGTCGTCCGCGTCCACTTGTACGCCCAGGTGGCGGAGCCCCTCGAGCAGCACGGTCACGTCCCGGATGCGGGGCGCGTTGTCGATGACGACCGGGGCCTCGACGAGCAGGCACGCCGCGAGCACGGGGAGGGCCTCGTTCTTGTTCCCGGCCGGCGTCACCGTCCCACGCAGCGGGGCGCCCCCCTCCCCCAGGAACCGATCGCCGATCCGATTCATCGACCAACCGTAGACGCCGCCCCGGGGGCCTGTCGAGAAAATTCCGAGCCCCGGCGCCGCGCCCGGCCCCGTTGTATGATCCGGTCGTACCCGCATGAGCGAACGTCTCTTCGTCCTCGACGGCCCCGGCTTTCTCTTCCGCGCCTACCACGCGATTCCGTTCCTTTCCACCTCGCGGGGGGTGCCGAGCCACGCGGTGTTCGGCATGTCGACGATGCTCTGGAAGCTCCTGCGCGAGGACACGCCGGAGTACTTCGCTGTGGCGTGGGACCCGCCCGGGCCGACGTTTCGCGAGGAGCGGTTCGCCGCCTACAAGGAGACCCGCGCTCCCACGCCGAACGATCTCCGCTCCCAGATCCCGTACGTGAAGACGCTCTTCGAGGCGCTGCGCCTGCCGGTGCTGGAAGTGCCGGGCTTCGAGGCCGACGACGTGCTGGGCACGGTGGTGGAGCGCACGCGCGAGCTGCCGGTGGAGGTGGTGCTGGTCACCTCCGACAAGGACATGCTCCAGCTCGTGAGCCCGCGGGTCCGGGTCTTCTCGACCACCGGACGGGGCGGGGACCGCGTGGTCTTCGACGAGGCGGCGGTGAAGGCCAAGTGGGGCGTCGAGCCCGCCCAGATCCCCGACATCCTGGCCCTCATGGGTGACGCCATCGACAACATCCCGGGCGTGCCCGGAATCGGCGAGAAGACGGCGGCCAAGCTGATCGGCCAGTTCGGCGGCGTGGAGCGACTCTACGAGAATCTCTCGCTCGTGCCCGGCAAGCTCCGCGAGACGCTCGCCGCCAACCGGAAGCAGGCGCTGCTCTCGCGCGAGCTGGCGACGGTGAGCACGCGCGTGCCCGTCGACGTCGACCTCGACGCCTTCCGCCGCCGCGAGCCCGACTGGGACCGGCTGCGCGCGCTCTGGACCGAGCTCGAGTTCCACAGCTTGCTGCGCCAGGTGCCGGCCCAGCCCGCGGCGGCGGCTCCGGGCGCCGACGCGCCCACGCTCGAGGACGGGCCGGCGGTCTCGCGCTACCTCGCCTCCGTGCCCGCGGGCGACCCGGTCGCGGCGGAATGGGTGGGCGAGGGCGGGCCGCCCGATCCCGCCCCGAGCGCGATCGGGCTCTATCATCCGGCGGCCGGCGCAGCGCTGCTGGCCGGCGGCGGCCCGGCCGTCGAGGGCGGTCCGGCCGCGGCGCTGATCGGCGAGCTGGGCGGCCGGCGGCTGATCGGCCACGACGTCAAGGCGCTGGCCGAGTGGTGGCTGGCCCGCGGCGGCGCGCTACCGCCGCACGAGGACACCGCGGTGGCGGCCTATCTCCTGAACCCCGCGCGCACGAACTACAAGCTGGAGGAGGTCTGCGCCGAGCTCCTCGGCGAAGGGCCCGGCATCGCGAAGCCGGGCGCGCGGGCCCGCTGGATCTGGGACCTGTGGGCGATGGCCCCGCGGGCGCTCGACGAGGTCGGGCTCCGCTCGCTCTACGAGGACATCGAGCGCCCGCTGATCGCGGTGCTCGCGGAGATGGAGCGGCACGGCATCCGGGTGGACGAGACCCGGCTCGCCGAGTTCTCCAAGGAGCTCGAGGTCCATCTCGAGCGGACCACGCGGGAGATATTCGGTCTGGCGGGCGAGGAGTTCAACATCGGCTCGCCCAAGCAGCTCGCCTACATCCTGTTCGAGAAGCTCAAGCTGCCCCCGGTGAAGCGGACCAAGACCGGCTACTCGACCGACGCCGACGTGCTGGAGCACCTCGCCCTGGGCCACGACCTGCCCGCCCGAATCGTCGAGCACCGCACGCTCGCCAAGCTCAAATCCACCTACGCGGACTCGCTGCCGACGCTGGTCAATCCCGCCACCGGGCGCATCCACACCTCGTTCAACCAGCTGGTCGCCGCGACCGGGCGGCTCTCGTCGAGCAATCCGAACCTCCAGAACATCCCGGTGCGCACCGAGCTGGGCCGCCGGATCCGCGCCGCGTTCGTGCCGGAGCCCGGCCGGCGGTTCGTGGCCGCGGACTACTCGCAGATCGAGCTGCGCATCCTCGCCCACGTCTCCGGCGAGGAGAGCTTGATCGAGGCCTTCCGCCGGGGAGAGGACATCCACGCCCGCACCGCCTCGGAGGTCTTCGGTATCGCGCTCGACGCGGTGAGCGGAGAGCAGCGTGACATCGCCAAGACCACGAACTTCTCGGTCATCTACGGAGTCACCGCGTTCGGGCTCTCCCGCGGTCTCGACATCAGCCCCAAGCAGGCGCAGGAATTCCTCGACCGCTTCTTCGCCCGCCATCCGAAGGTGAAGGCCTATCTCGCGCGCACCGTCGCGGAAGGGCGCGAGCGCGGCTTCGTCACCACGCTGCTCGGCCGCCGGCGCTACCTCCCGGAGCTGCGTAGCGGCAATCCCAACCTGCGGGGCTTCGGGGAGCGCATGGCCACCAACGCGCCCATCCAGGGCACCGCGGCGGACCTCGTCAAGATCGCGATGGTGCGCATGGCGGCCGAGCTCCGCGCGCACGGGCTCACGAGCCGCATGCTGCTGCAGGTGCACGACGAGCTCCTCTTCGAGGTGCCGGAGGCGGAGGTGACGCGGCTCCAGGCGCTGGCGGTACAGGTGATGGAGTCGGCGCTCGCTCTCGACGTGCCGCTCAAGGTCGACGTCAAGACGGGCCTGGACTGGGCCGCGGTATGAGGCGCTTCCTCCTGGTCGGCCTCACCGGTGGCATCGCCACCGGCAAGAGCACCGTGCACGACATGCTGGCGAGCCCGAGCGTGCGCGTGGTGGACGCCGACGCGCTCGCGCGCGAGGTGGTCGAGGCCGGCACGCCCGCGTACGCCCGGATCGTGGCCGAGTTCGGCAAGGACGTGCTGCAGCCCGACGGCCGGCTCGACCGCGCGCGGCTGGCCGAGATCGTCTTTCCGGATGAGGTGAAGCGGAAGCGGCTCGAGGCGATCACCCACCCGGCGATCCGCGCCCGCTTCGAGCGGATCATGGCCGACCTGGAGAAGGCGGGCTTCGACGGGATCCTGGTCTGGGACGCGGCGCTGCTGGTGGAGTCGGGCGGCAGCAAGAACATGGACCGCGTGGTGGTCGTGACCACCGATCCCGCGACCCAGCTCCGACGCCTCGTGGCGCGGGACGGCTGCTCCGAGGAAGCCGCCCGTGCCCGCACCGCCAGCCAGATGCCGCTGGCGGTGAAGGCCCGCTACGCCGACTACGTCATCGACAACTCCGGCACGCGGGAGCAGACCGACGCCCGCGTGCGCGAGGTGTACCGGGCGCTCCTCGACGACCTGCACCGCGCCCAGGCGCCGCGGTGAGCCCCCGGCGGAACGCGCGCGCGGCGGCCCCGCGCGCGCCGGTGCGCCGGTCCGCGACGCGGGGTCGCGCCCGCGCGCTCGGCCAGCACTTCCTGCGGGATCGGTCGGTGATCGGCCGCATCGTGGAGCTGGTCGCGCCGAGCCGCCAGGATCTCGTCGTGGAGATTGGCCCCGGGCGCGGCGCGCTCACCGAGAGCCTGGCCGCGTGCAGCGGCCGGCTCCTCGCGCTCGAGATCGATCTCCAGCTGGCCGCCGATCTGCAGGGGCACTTCGCCTCCGCGCCCCGGGTCGAGGTGCGCCAGTCCGACGCGCGGCGCTTCGACTACGCCTCGCTGCGCGCGCTCCTGCCCGATCCGGCCGGGCGCGTGCTCGTGGTGGGCAACCTGCCGTACAGCGTGGGCAAGCCGATCCTGGCCGCCCTGGTCGAGGCCGGCCCGGTCATCGACGAGATGGCGCTCATGCTGCAGAAGGAAGTGGCGGAGCGGGTGGCCGCTGCGCCGGGCGGGAAGACCTACGGCGCCCTCTCGGTGCTCACCCAGGTGGCCGCCGCGGTCCGCCTGGCCTTCATGGTGCCTCCGGGCGCGTTCAGCCCGCCGCCCCAGGTAGACTCCGCCGTGCTCCATCTACGGCCGTATCGCGAGCCGCCGGTTCCGCTCGGTGATCCCGCCCGCTTCGCCGCGGTGGTGCGCGCCGCGTTCAGCCAGCGCCGCAAGAGCCTGGGCAATTCGCTCGCCGCGGGCCTCGGCTCGGGCGCCGAGCGCGCCCGGGGGCTGGCGGCGGCGGCCGGGATCGATCCGGGCCGGCGCGCCGAGACGCTCTCGCTCGCCGAGTTCGCGGAGCTCGCGGCCGCCTTCGCGGCGCCCTGACCCGCCTTGTGCCACGCGCCGCCGGGGCCCCATTCCTTGGGCCGGGCTGGGGGCCGGTGGTAGGATCAAAAAGCCGCCGTGAACGTCACTTACAGACCGGAGCCCGTCCCGATCGATGCCCCCAGCGAGCTGGCGGTCCGGCTCATTCCGCTGGGCGGCCTGGGCGAGATCGGGCTCAACATGATGCTGATCGAGTGCGGCCCGGACATCGTCGCGGTGGACTGCGGCCTGCTCTTCCCGGACGACGAGATGCTCGGGGTGGACTTCGCGATCCCGGACTTCTCGTATCTCCGCGAGCGCCGGGACGCCTTCCGCGCGGTGATCCTGACCCACGGCCACGAGGACCACATCGGCGC
>DATMMH010000386.1:0-5342 GCA_035569855.1 Candidatus Dormiibacterota bacterium | reverse complement strand
CAAGGCCAACGCGGCCACCGGGGCCGCCCACGAGATCATCGAGGCGCTCGCCAAGGAGTGCGATCTCGTCTTCGCCGGCTCCGCGGACTGAGGCTCCTGCACGTCGTGGAGTCTCCACGACTCGCTGGAGCTGGCCCGGGCCGGGACGCCCGCGGGATTGATCACCACCACCGTGTTCCAGCGGCTCGCCCTCGGGGAGATGGCGGCGCTCGGTGCGACCGGGCTCCCGCTGCTGGTCATCCAGCACCCGCTGGGCGGTGAGCCGCCGGAGGGGGTGAGCCGGAGAGTCGAGCAGGCGGTGGAGCAGCTCGGCGCCATGCTCGGGGGACGCTGACCCACGCCATGAGCGAGGCCGTCGAGGCCACCCTGACGCTGCCGGAAGAAGACGTCTACGCGGAGTTCTGCAGGCGGGAGTGGTGCGACGGGCTTCCGTTCGTGCCGCCGACCCCGGAGCGGGTGCGGGCGATGCTGGCGGGGGGGCGCGCCAAGGCGACCGAGAACTTCGGGGTCATGCCGCCGCTCTGGCGCGAGTGCACGGTCGAGAAGCTCGCGGTGAACGCGGTGATGGCGGGCTGCGAACCCGCGTACTTCCCGGTCATCGTGGCCGCGGTCCAGGCGGTGCTCGATCCCGAATTCAACCTCTACGGGGTCCAGGCCACCACCCATCCGGTGGCCCCGCTCGTGATCGTGAGCGGCCCGTACGCGCGCACCATCGGGATGCACGCGGGCCACGGGCTCTTCGGGCCCGGCTTTCGCGCCAACGCCACCATCGGCCGGGCGATCCGCCTCATCCTGATGAACGTGGGTGGCGGCTGGCCCGGACGCGGGGACATGGCCACGCAGGGCAGCCCGGCCAAGTTCGCTTACGCCATCGCCGAGCGCGAGGACGCGAGTCCGTGGGAGGCGCTGCACGTGGCGCTCGGATTCGAGGCCGGCCAGAGCGTTGTGACGGTGTTCGGCGGCGAGGGCCCGCACAACGTCAACGACCACGTCTCCACCACCGCGACGGGCATCCTCAACAACGTGGCCGACGTCGCGACCACCCTCGGCTCCAACGTGGGATGGTACCTCTCGCAGAGCCAGCTGCTGGTCGTGCTCGGTCCCGAGCACGCGGCCACCATCGCGGCGGACGGGTTCTCGCGCGCCGACGTGCAGCGCTTCGTCTTCGAGCACGCGCGCATGCCGCTCGGGCGCATGAAGCTCGGCGGCATGTGGGACATGCGCGACTGGCCGCCGTGGATGACCAAGGTGACCGACGAGACCGCGCGCCTGCCGCGCGTGCCGGCCGTGGAGGATGTCTACGTGATGGTGGGCGGCGGCTCCGGCAAGCACTCGTGCGTGGTTCCCAACTGCACCTTCAGCCGCGCGGTCAGCCGCCCCCTCGACCGGCTGCTGCCGGCGTCCTGAGCGCCAGCAGGCCGAGGGCGGCCAGGAGCAGAAGTGCCCCGGTGATGCCGAGGGCACCCAGGTGCTCGCCGAACACGAGCAGGCCGAGCGTGGTGGCGGTCAGCGGCTCCAGCAGCGACACGATGCCCGCGACGGTGGCGGGCACGCGATGCAGGCCGGTGTTGAACATCGCGTACGCGACCGCGGTCGGTACCAACCCGAGGTAGAGCAGCAGCGGCCACCCGCTTCGCAGCGCGTGAGCCGGCGTGGGCTCGCCGAGCAGGGCGGGGGCCAGGAACAGCGCGGCGAGCGCGAAGGTGAGCGCCGACACCGCGACCGGTTGCACGCGCGCCAGAAGCCCCTTTGCGGCCACCGCGTACACGGCGTAAGATACCCCCGCGCCGAGCGCGAGTAGCGCCCCCAGACCGAAGTGGCCCGTGATCTCGCCGAGCCGCCGTGGGCCGACCACGAGCAGCGCGGTTCCCGCGACGGCCATCCCGAGCGACAGGCGCACGACTGGCGTGAGACGCTCGCCGAGGAAGAGGGCGGCCAGCACCGCGATGATGAGCGGCGCGGAGCAGATGGCGAGCAGCGCGGCGGCCGCGACGCCGGTGAGGGTGACCGCGCGGAAGTAGAAGACCTGGTACGCGGCCATGGCGAGGCCGAGGGCGGCGCAGAGCGGCAGGTCGCTCGGCGCGGGCCAGGCGCGACGGGTGGGACGGCGTGGGCCCAGCCTCGAGACGACGGCCGCGCCCAGGACGAGAATCGGCGCGGCGATGGCGAGGCGGCACCAGCCGACGAGCAGGGGGCCGGCCGCGGCGTCGCGCGAGAGCAGGGTCATCGTCGCGCCGGTCGTGCCCCACGACATGGCGGCGAGGGCGATGAGCACGAGGCCGAGCAGCATGGGCGAGTAGCATACAGGAGGCGGCGCGCGGCATGAGCGAGACGATCGGATTCATCGGGCTCGGCAACATGGGCGCCCCGATGGCGGGACGGTTGCTGGACGGCGGCTACGCGCTGGTCGTCCACGACGTCCGCGAGGAGGCGGCGCGTCCCCTCCTCGGGCGCGGGGCGCGGTGGGCCGCCTCGCCCGCGGAGGTGGCGGCCGCCGCGGAGACCATCATCACGATCCTGCCGACCTCGCGCGAGGTGCGCCACGTCCTGACCGGGCCCAAGGGCCTGCTCGACGCCCTGCGCCCGGGAAGTCTCGTGCTCGAGATGACCTCCGCCGATCCTTCGGTCACGCGCGAGCTGGAGTCGGAGGTGGTGGCGCGCGGCTCCGCGCTGATCGACGCGCCGGTCTCGGGCGGCGTGCGCGGGGCCACCGAGGGCACGCTCGCGATCATGGTGGGCGGCGATCCGGCGCTGCTCGAGCGCGCGCGCCCGGTGCTCTCCCGTATGGGCAAGCACATCTTCCACGCGGGGCCGGTCGGGGCCGGCCACGCGATCAAGCTGGTCAACAACATGTGCTCGGGGGGCATCCTGGCGCTCACCATCGAGGCGGTGGCGGTCGCGGCCCGCGCGGGCGTCGATTCCGCGCGCGCGATCGAGATCATCCAGGCTTCGAGCGGACGCTCCAACGCGAGCGACTACAAGTTCCCGCGCTTCATTCTCAACGGAGGCTTCGACGCGGGGTTCGCCATCCGGCTGATGATGAAGGACCTCGACGGCTACGGGCGCCTCGCCCAGGAGGCGGGAGTGCCGTCGCCGGTGGCCCGCGCCGCCGCCGAGATCTATCGGCTCGCCATCGCGCGTGGCATGGGCGAGCAGGACCACACCGCGATCGCTCGCCTCATCGAAGAGTGGGCCGGCGTCTCGCTCCGATCCCAGGGAGGATCCGCATGACCCGCATCGGCTTCATCGGCGTCGGCACCATGGGCCTGCCCATGGCCACGAACCTCGTGAAGAAGGGCTTCACGGTCACCGCGTTCGACAGCAACCCGGAGGCGGTGAAAGCGGCCGCCGCGGCCGGCATGACCGCCGCGGCCTCCGCGGCCGAGGCGGTGGCCACCGCCGACATCGTGGTGACCATGCTGCCCTCGTCGCCCCACGTGGAATCGGTGTACACCGGCGATGGCGGAGTCCTGGCCGCCGCGCGGAAGGGCACGCTGTGCCTGGACATGTCCACCATCGATCCCGCGGTCTCGCAGCGGATGGCCAAGGCCGCGCACGAGCGCGGCGTGCGCTTCATGGATGCGCCGGTCTCCGGCGGCACCCCGCGTGCCACCGACGGCACCCTCGCGATCATGGTGGGGGGCGCCGCGGCCGACTTCGAGGAGGCCAGACCCGCGCTGTCCGCGATGGGAGCCAACGTCATCCACGTGGGCGCGGTGGGCAGCGGGGAAGTGGTCAAGCTCTGCAACAACCTGATCGCGGGGGTGTGCGGGGTGGCGGTGAGCGAGGCGTTCCGCATCGCGGAGGGCTTCGGCATGGACCCGAAGGTGGTCACCGAGGTCATCTCCAAGTCCTCCGGCAATACCTTCCTGATGGGCTTCATGCACCCGGTGCCGGGCCTGATCCCGACCGCCGCGTCGAGCCACGACTACAAGCCGGGCTTCATGACCGATCTCATGTGCAAGGACCTCGGGCTGGCGGTGGACGCGGCACGGAACCTGCGCGTGCCGCTGTTCGTGACACCCGCGGCCCAGCAGGTCTACCGGCTGGCCTCTTCCCACGGGCTCGGCCGGCGCGATTTCACGAGCGTCTACTCTTTCCTGAAGCCGTCCTCCGGACAGGCGCCGGTGTAAGCAGGAGGAATTCCCGATGAGCCGCCGGCTGAAGCGCTGGCTGATCGTCCTGGCCGCTCTGCTGGTGGTGGGCGTCGCGTTCATCTGGACGCTGCCCGAGATCGTGAAGTGGCAGGCGCTCAAGCAGATTCCCGCGATCACCGGCCGCGCGGTCAGCATCGACGACATCGACATCAACCTGTTCACCGGGCGGGTGGCGGTCAAGAAGTTCCGCCTCGCCGAGCGGGACCCGGCCCAATCCTTCGTGGAGTTCGAGCGTCTCGACGTGCGTGTGGTGCCGTGGCGGAGCCTGTTCGGCAACATCCGGGTCGCCGAGCTGACCCTCACCGCGCCCACCGTGAAACTGGTGCGCGTCGGGCCGACCGAGTTCAACTTCACGGACATTCTCACGCGTCTGGCCACCCCGAAGGAGGGCGCGCCGCCGCCCAAGCCGCCGGACCCCAAGGCCAAGTCCCGCTGGACGATCGCGCTGGACCACTTCGCCCTCGTGCGGGCGAACATCACCGCCACGGACCGGGTGGTGTCCCCGGCCAGCGAGTGGAAGGTGCGCGACCTCAACATCGAGGCCGGCAATCTCACCACGCGGCCGTCGGGGCCGGTGGGTACCCTCGCGGTACGCGCGGCGCTCAACGACTCGCCCGTCGAGTTCTCGGCGGAGGACATCGACCTCACTCCCACGTCCTTCGAAGGGAAGTTCTCGATCCAGAACTTCAGCCTGCTCCAGATCCGGCCCTACCTGCCGCCGCTGCCCGCCACGCTCGAGTCCGGGATCGCGGGCGTGAACATGGCGGTCAAGCTCGAGCTGGGGCCCGGACCAGGCGGCCTCGCGGTCGGGCTCGTGACCGGCGACGTGACGCTGACTTCGCTCGCGCTCGCCCAGCCGGGCAAGGCGGCGGCTCCGTTCCTCACGGTGCCCCGTATCGGGGTCGGCCTCAAGGAGGTGAACCTCGTTTCGAAGGTCGTGACGCTGTCGAGCGTGAGCGTCGACGGGCTCGATCTCCGCGCGGTCCGCGACAAGCAGGAGCGCATCGATCTGTTGGAGCTCGCGGCGAAGCCGGCGGGCTCCGCGCTCGGGTCGCCTGCGGCTGCGCCTCGCAAGGCGGCGGGTCCCCCCGCTCCAACGCCACCGGC
This sequence comes from Candidatus Dormiibacterota bacterium, assembly GCA_035569855.1. GTDB lineage: Bacteria > Methylomirabilota > Methylomirabilia > Rokubacteriales > CSP1-6 > CAMLFJ01. Next base: position 78 of record DATMMH010000386.1, on the reverse strand, counting down.
CCCGAAGGCGGAGACTCCCGCCAAGCCGGCCGCGGCACCGGAGTACAAGATCACGATCGAGAAGGTCGAGCTGAAAGG
>DATMMH010000385.1:0-15180 GCA_035569855.1 Candidatus Dormiibacterota bacterium | reverse complement strand
TGTCGGGCATCTCCAGGACGACGTCGGTCGGCACCCCCGCCGAGAAGTCGCGGGCCGCCCGCATGCACTCCGCCCCGCGGCCCTCCATGCCCGCCGCGTGCCAGACGAAGTCGAGATTGTGCGGGTAGTACATCATCCGGTAGATCGGGCTCGGCGTGCTCTTCGTGAAGTAGGCCCGGTCGGCCGCCACCGCGGCCACGTTGGCCGAGGCCGCGTCGGCGTACCGCCCGATCCGGAAGTAAATGTGCGAGGGCATGTGCACCATGTGTCCGGCCCCCGGCATCAGGCCGAGCAGCCGGTCCGCCGCCGCCTCGGCCCGGCGGGGATCCGGGCTCGCCTCCACCGCGTGAATGTAGAGATGGTTGGCGCCCGGATGGCGCGGATTCGCGGCGAGCACCCGCTCGAGCGTGGCCACGATCTCCTCGGTGCCGGGCTGCGCCGCTCCTTCGGCGGTCCACAGGCTCCACGGGCGCAGGTTCATCAGGGCGTCGGCGAAGAAGGTGCCCGCGTCGAGGTCGTCGGGAAAGCAACGCGCGACTTCCCGCATCGCATCGGCGTAGGCGCGATCGAGCGCGGCGCGGTCGGCGCCCGCCGCGGCGGAATGCCGCGCGGCGAGCGCGCCGACGAGCGCGCGCTCCTGGTCGGTCCCGGCCGCGGCCACGAGCGTCCGGGCCTGGGTCACCGCCTCCAGGGCCGCGCGTTCCCGATCGGCGTCGGTCGGGCTGTTGTAGTTGGAGCCGTAGGTCAGCGCGACGCCCCAGTAGCACATCGCGCAGCTCGGGTCGAGCCGCACGGCTTCGCGGAAGGCGGCCTGGGCTTCGGAGTGGTTGAATCCGTAGGTGAGCCGCAGCCCCTGGTCGAAGTAGGCCTGAGCCTCCGGCGACTTTGTCGTGACCGGGCGACGGTAGTCGCCCAGGTTGTCGAACCGCACCGGCTTCGCGGCCGCCGCCGGGGCGGCGTCGTGCGCGTGCGGGGCGGGCTGGGACGAGCAAGCGCAGGCCAGGACGACGGCGAGCAGCAGCGGAGTGAGTGGACGGGGTGTCATGGCCTGCCTCCTCGGGGGTAGCATCGACTCCCCCGAGCCTATCCTCACCGGGGGGCGGCAGGCAACAACCGGGCGGAGCGGACTAGGCGGGAATCGCGACGCGCTTGAGCATGTCGAGCTGGTCGAGGACGGCACCGGCGCCCCGGGCGGGACAGGTGAGCGGATCCTCGGTCACCCTGATGGTGAGCCCGGTCTCGTGGTGCAGCAGCGCGTCGAGGCCGCGCAGCAGCGCGCCGCCTCCGGTGAGCACGATGCCGTTGTCCCCGATGTCGGCCGCCAGCTCGGGCGGCGTCTGCTCGAGGCAGGCGCGCACCGCGGCCACGATGGCCGCGACCGGCTCGCGTATCGCCTCGCGCACCTCCAGCGCGGTCACCACCACCGTCTTGGGCAGCCCGTCCAGCAGGTCGCGGCCCTGTACCTCGATGGGCTCGTTGTCGTCGCCCTTCGGATAGGCCGAGCCGAGCCGGATCTTCGCCTCCTCGGCCCGCCGCTCGCCGACCAGCAAGTCGTAGCTGCGCCGCAGGTACTGGATGATCGCCTGGTTCATCTCGTCGCCGGCGGTGCGCATCGATTCGCAGTAGACGATCCCGCAGAGCGACATCACCGCGACCTCGGTGGTCCCGCCGCCAATGTCGACGATCATGCTCGCTCCCGGCTGGGTGACCGGCAGGCCCGCCCCGATGGCCGCGGCCATCGAGGCCTGGATGAGATAGACCTCGCGCGCGCCGGCCTGCAGGGCCGCGTCGCGCACCGCGCGCCGCTCCACCTGAGTGATGCCCGACGGGGTGACCACCACCAGCCGCGGCTGGACGAATCCCCAGCGCCGCCGGGTCTTGCCGATGAAGTAGCGGAACATCTTCTGGGTCCGATCGAAGTCGGCGATGACGCCGTGACGCAGGGGGCGCACCACCTGCACCGAGCCCGGGGCCCGGCCCAGCATCGCCTTCGCGTCGTTGCCGACGGCCTGCACGGTGCCGTCCATGTCCACCGCGACGACGGAGGGCTCGTCCAGGATCACGCCCTGTCCCCGCACGTAGAGTCGAGTGTTCGACGTCCCGAGATCCACCGCCAGATCGCTCGAGAACATCCGTCCCAGCACCTTCAGATTCATGCAGTCGTGGCCCTCCCGCCGCGGCTCGGCAGAAATACAAGAAGCGGACCACGCTCTGCGCCAATGGAATCAGGGTTTTATCGGGACCTTCGCGGCAACCGAGTGACGGTGACTGTCAACCCCTTGGGCCGACTACGGCAGCCGCGCCCGTACGACGTGAAATCAGGCGGACCGCTGCGTGAGGCGGATGCCCAGGCGTGCGCCCGCGATCTCGAGCGACGGCACGGCCCGCTCGCTCGCCAGCTCGATCGCGACCGGCCCTTCAACGGCGGTGGGATCGCCGTCTACCACGATGCGCATCGGCGAGTTGGTCCAGCGGAAGACGAGCGCGCCGTCGGCGGTCCGGCCCGCGTTGCCGTGCAGGACGTCGCGCCACTGCGCGAGCCCGCGCTCCGCCGAGTGTGCGCGCATGCGCAACCCGAGGATGCGCACCGGGGCCGGCGGAGCGGGCAGTCCGGGAGGAGCCGTGACCGGCCGGTCGGCGGGCGGCGGCGGCGCCGACTCCACCAGCTGCACGACGATACCGAGCGCCTGTTTGGGATGTAGGAACGCTTCCTTCCATGAGGGGTCGGAGTCGTCGCGGCCGACGATGTCGTAGCCGCGGGCTTCGGCACGCCGGGAGGCCTCGTCCAGGCTCGGAACCTTGAACGTGACGTGATGCACTCCCGGACCGTGGCCGGCAAGAAAGCGGTGCGGGAACCCGTCCGGGCCCAGCGGTTCCAGGATCTCGATGGCACCGCCCCCGGCAAAAGTCCAGGTGGCCCAGCGGAAGGTACCGGCCAGCGGACCGGGAGGCTGGCTCCGCTCGGGGACACCGCCCAGCACCGCCACCAGGGTAGCGGGAGCATCTGCGATACGGGGTAGAGCGATAGCGATATGATCGAGGCGGATCGGGAGCATGAGCGGCCGCCCCATCTTACCCGGAAGCCGGCCGGCCCGTGCATCGCCCGGGCCCATTCGCACATCTCAACGGCGGGAGGACAGAGCAATGAGTGAGCAGACCCCGTGGTTGCTGCATCTCGACGAGAAAACCTACGACGAGGCCCTGGTGGCCGCTGAAGGCGTGCTGATGGTGGATTTCTGGGCGGAATGGTGCGGTCCGTGCCGCGCCGTGGGCCCGGTGCTAGAGGAGATCGCCCGAACCTCCGGCGGCTCCGTGACCCTCGCGAAGGTGAACGTCGACGAGAATCCCGGCTTGGCGGCTCGATACGGGATCCGATCGATCCCGACCATCCTGTTCGTGAAGGAAGGCAAGGTCCAGGATCAGGTGGTGGGCGCCGTTCCGAAGCCCCAGATCCAGGCCAAGCTGAGCGCCGTCGCGGCAAAGTAGACCGCGCAGCCGGCCGGCCTCCAGGCCCGGCCGGCTGCGATAACACCCCGCCCATTTCACCGTCGGGTCGCCCATGCTAGGCTCCCGCCCAGCCGGCGCGTAGCGACACCAACCCGATCGTCCACCACGAGACCGCGGGCCGCCGAGCCAGGAGGCATCGCGATGTCACGAGTGATCACGGTGGCGGCGGCGCAGCTCGGACCCATCGCGCGAAGCGAGAGCCGCGCAGACGTCGTGAAGCGGCTACTGGCCCTGCTCGATCAGGCGCACCGTCGTGGCTCGGATCTCGTGGTGTTTCCGGAGCTGGCCCTGACCACGTTCTTCCCGCGCTGGTGGATGGAGAACCAGGCCGAGATCGACACCTTCTTCGAGCGAGAGATGCCCGGCCCCGAGACCCGGGCACTGTTCGACGAGGCGCGGCGCCTGCGGCTCGCGTTCTGTCTGGGCTACGCGGAGCTGAGCCGCGAGGGCGCGAGCCTGCGCCGGTACAACACGTCGATCATCGTGGACCGCGAGGGGCGGTTGGTGGGGAAGTACCGGAAGGTCCACCTGCCCGGTCACGCCGAACACGAGCCCGCGCGCCCGTTCCAGCACCTCGAGAAGCGCTACTTCGACGTCGGCGATCTCGGCTTCCCGGTGTGGCGCGCCCTCGGCGGGGTGATCGGCATGTGCATCTGCAACGACCGGCGCTGGCCCCGAGACGTATCGGGTGATGGGACTGCAGGGCGTCGAGATGATCCTGCTCGGCTACAATACGCTGACGCACAATCCCCCCGCCCCCGAGCACGACGGGCTCTCCAACTTCCACAACCACCTCGTGATGCAGGCGGGCGCGTACCAGAACGGCACGTGGGTGGTGGGGGTGGCCAAGTGCGGCCGGGAAGAGAGCTGCGACATGATCGGCCAGTCCGCGATCATCGCGCCCTCGGGCGAGATCGTCGCCCAGTGCACCACGCTCGGCGACGAGTTGATCACCGCCGCCTGCGATCTCGACCTGACGCGCTCCTACAAGGACATGATCTTCAACTTCGCCCGGCACCGGCGACCCGAGCAGTACCGGCTCATCGTCGAGCGCGCCGGCGCGGTTCCCCCCGCCTAGCCTCGTGAGCCCAGACGATCTCTACTTCGAGGATTTCACCCCCGGCCGGGAGTTTCGCACCGACGGGGTGACGATCACGGAAGCGCAGATCCTGGACTTCGCGCTGCACTTCGACCCGCAGCCATTCCACCTCGACGTGGAGGCCGCGAAGGCGACGATCTTCGGCGGGCTCATCGCGAGCGGATTCCACACGATGGCGCTGACCTTCCGGCTCTTCGCCCAGACCCGCGCGCTCGCCGCCTGCAGCCTGGGCTCGCCGGGGGTGGACGAGGTGCGCTGGCTGCGGCCGGTACGGCCGGGTGACACGCTACGGGCCACCGTACAGGTGACGGAGCAGCGACCCTCCTCGACCAAACCCGACCGCGGCATCGTGCGCCTGCACTGGAGCACGCTCAATCAGCGCTCCGAGCCGGTGCTCACGATGACGAGCATGCAGCTCGTCAAGCGCCGGCCGACCGGCCCCACCTAGTTCCCGGAGACCAGCGCCGCGGAGGCGAGCGCGTGGAGCTCGCCGCTTTCCGAGAAGATCGCGGAGGCGCCGAGCAGGGTGTGGCCCTCCACCGCGAACGGCCAGCCCATCACGATCCACCGCGCTCCGACCGGGAGGGGCCGCAGCAGGCTCACCGTGAGCTGGCGTGGCACCATGGTCCGACGGCCGAAGGCCTCCAGGACCGCGAATCCGATCGGGCAGTCCAGGGCGGCCCACACGAATTCCGGACGCACGACGCCGCGTCGATCGAAGAGCGTGGGATCCGGCGCCCAGGGCCCGGCCACCAGCCGACGTCCTGGGATCGGCCCGGGAAAGATCGCGAGCCCATCCCCCCACTCGCGCGCGGGTCCGCACACGAAGCATCCGGGCGCGGCGTGCTCGGTGAAGCCCAGGTAGCGCTCCGACGCCCACTCCGCGTCCGCGAACGACACGGGGCTCGGCGGCTCGAGCTGCAGCGTGGCCGGGACCGCCTGCGCCAGCGTGACGCCCCCGTCGGCGAGCACGACGGTGCCGCCGGCGGTGCGCTCGATTCCCAAAGGCTGGTCGATCGGGATCGGATGCTCGAGGCTGACGCTCACCGGCCCCTCGAGGTGCCGGCCGAGCAGGCCCGCGACGTAGCCGGCGCTGGCGTGCTTCGGGGAGCCGCAGAACCGACTCTTCACGATGACCCCGGTAGCCTCGGCAGTGTCCATGACGTCCCTCCTCGGGCGCAGATTCTTCGCAATTGCGATGCCACCGCGGGCGCCTCACAATATCAACCGCTTAGATCCTGGCATCGGGCGCTTCGCCCGCGCGGAAGCGGGCGGAAATCCCCCGATTTAATCGGCGGGGCAGTCGTGGCAGGATGAAGCGTGCGCTATCACTTCTCGGGGATCGCGGGCGTCGGGATGAACCCGTTGGCCCGGCTCCTGCGCTCGCAGGGCCACGTCGTCCAGGGCTCCGACCGCTCCTTCGACCAGGGCAGGAACGCCGAGGTCGTGGCCCAGCTCAGCGCGCTCGGGATCCTCGTGAAGCCCCAGGACGGCTCGGCGATCACCGCCGACCTCGACCGCTTCATCTACTCGACCGCGGTCGAATCGGACACGCCGGAAGTGCAGGTGGCCCGCGCCCTCGGAATCGAGCGGGTTCCGCGCCCCGCGTTGCTCGCCCAGGTGGTGGACGCAGGCCGACCGGGAGTGGCGATCGCGGGCACCAGTGGCAAGAGCACGATCACCGGCATGGTGGGCTGGCTCACGCGTGAGGCCGGCATGCCGGCCACCGTGCTGGGTGGCGCCGCGCTCGCCGGCGAGGGTGGGAGCGGCTGTTTCCTCCCCGGCCCGGCCGACGGGCCGGTGGCCGCGGAGGCCTGCGAGTCGGACGGCACGCTGACCGGCTACCACGCGGCGATCGGCCTGATCCACAACATCAGCCGCGATCACGGCGAGGTGGAGACCCTGCGCCCGCAGTTCGAAGCGTTCGCCAAGCGCAGCGGCCGGCTGCTGGTCAACGTCGCCTCGCCGCAAGCGCTCGAGCTCGGCCGCGCGGTGGGCGCGCGCACCTACGGCGCCGGGCCCGACGCCGACGCGCCTCTCGAGGTGGAGCGCACCGGGCCGGAGCGCGCCGCCGGGCGGCTTCACCTCGGCACCTCCGTCCTCGCGCTCGACGTGCCCCAGCCGGGCCTGCACAATCTCGAGAACGCGACCGCGGCGGCCCTGATCGCGCTCGAGCTCGGCATCGCTCCCGCCACGGTGGAGCGCCTGATCGCCCGCTTCCCCGGCGTCGCGCGCCGCTTCGAGGTGATCGGCGTCACCGCGGACGGCATTCGGGTAGTGGACGACTACGCCCACAACGGCGAGAAGCTCCGCGCCGCCATCACCACCGCGCAGTCCGGTGCGCCCCGGATCCTGGCCGTGTTTCAGCCCCACGGCTTCGGCCCCGCCCGCTTCCTGCGGCCCGAGCTGCGCGAGTTGATGCCCCGGCTGCTGCGACCCCAGGACCGGCTCTGCTATGCCGAGATCTTCTACGCGGGCGGCACGGTGGCCCGTGACATCTCGAGCCGCATGCTCGCCGACGATCTCCCGCCCGCGCTCCGGTGCGCGTACGCCCCGGACCATCGCGCCGTGATCGAGTGGCTCCGCCGCGAGGCCCGCCCGGGCGATACCGTGCTCCTGATGGGGGCCCGGGATCCCGAGCTGCCGGCCCTGGCCCGGACCGCCTTCGCCGCCCTCCGCCCCGGCGCCTGATCCTCCGACCAGCCGCCGCATCTTTCAGGCTGTTCAGCCCGAATCAGGTCAACGACGCGGTCGCCGGCGGTAGGGGCCTCGGGGCAGGGCGCGTAACGCCGCGCCCGAGGGAGCCGCGCGTCCCAGCCGCCGGGCCTGGTCAGCGGATCGGTCCCGGCGGACCGGACTCCTGCACGAGGCGAAGGCTCCGCGCAGCCTCGTCGAGCGCGCGGCGGGCCTGTGAGAGGGCGAGCAGCGGGAAGTAGTTCCGATAGAGCGTGTAGCGCAGGTAGAACACGTTGGGGAATCCGGTACCGGTGGCGAGCGACTCGTCCCACGTCCCGTCGGGCTTCTGGCTGTCGACCAGGTGCCGGACGCCGTGCGTCAGCGCCTCCGTGTCGCCCAGGCCGGCCGCGACCAGCCCGAGCAGCGCCCACGCGGTCTGCGACGGCGTGCTCGGAGCCGGTACGAACCGGCCCTCGTTGTAGCTGGCACAGCTCTCGCCCCAGCCGCCGTCCTCGTTCTGCACCGAGAGGATCCACTTCCCCGCCCGCCAGACCGCCTTCGAGGCTCCCGGATCCTGCGCGGCGCGCAGGCCACGCAGGGCCAGGAACGTCCCGTAGAGGTAGTTCACGCCCCAGCGGCCGTACCAGCTGCCGTCACGCTCCTGGGAGCCGAGCAGGAAACCCACCCCGCGCTCGATCGGCGCGTCGGCCAGCTTGAACCCACGCCGGCAGAGCGCCTCGAGCACGCGGCCGGTGATGTCAGGGCACGAGGGATCGAGCATCGCGTTGTGATCGGCGAACGGCACGCGGTTGAGAAACGCCCAGTTGTTGTCCGCGTCGAATGCGGCCCATCCCCCGTCGATCGACTGCATCCCCACGAGCCAGCTCACCGCCCGCCGCTCGCAGCGCTCCTGCGCCGCCGCATCCGAGGCCTCGGCGTGCTGCAGCGCGAGCAGCACCATCGCGGTATCGTCGATGTCCGGGTAGTGCTCGTTCGCGAACTCGAAGGCCCAGCCGGACGGCTCCAGCTCGGGCCGCTTCACGGACCAGTCCCCGCGCCGCCGGATCTCGCGCGCGATCAGCCAGTCCGCCGCGCGCCGCATCGACTCGGGCGCGACCGCGCCCATCTCGCCCAGCGCGAACATCGCGATCCCGGTGTCCCACACCGGGGAAACGCAAGGCTGGAAGTAGAAGGTGTCGTCGGTCTCGGTCAGCAGACCCTCGAACTGCCGGATGGCCTCGATAAGATCCGGGTGGTCGCGCGGGTAGCCGAGCGCGTCGAGGGCCATGATCAGGTACATCATCGAAGGGAAGATGGCGCCGAGCCCGTCGCTGTTGCGGGTGCGATCGAGGATCCACTTCTCGGCCTCGCGGATGGCCGGCCGGCGGATCATCTCGGGTCCGCGGCTCGCCCAGACCTTGAGCGCCACGTCGATCTGGCGGAACAGCGCGGAGAGGCGATCGCGCTTCGGCAGCTTGAAGCTCTTGCCCGGCACGACAAGATCTTCCAGATTGAAGCCGGCCGGCACCGGACGCGTGTCGGTCTTGGCCTGGATGATCGAGAGCGGCATCACGATCGCGCGCGTCCACGAGGACATCTCGTAGATCAGACCGCCCGGCAGCAGGGCCAGCTCCACCGGAATGGTGGGAACGTGACGGCGCGGGTAGAGCCCGAACAGGCTCAGGTTGATGCGGACGTAGCTATTGGCCTCCTGGAGGCCGCCCAGGCGCAGGATGCAGTCGCGCGCCCGCAACAGCGGCTCGCTGTCCGGCCGGAGGCCGGCCAGTTTCAGCGCGATGTAGGCCTTGACCGTGGCGTTGACGTCGGCCGGCCCGTCCGGATAGATCTCGAAGCCGCCGTCCAGCCGCTGGCGATCCAGGATGGCCTGGCGCGCGCGCTGGATGCGCGCCCAGCTCGGCGGCTTCCACTCGCCGTCCCGTGGCGGATGGAGCCAGAGCTGGAGGAACACGTAGTCGGACTCGAGGGTGGTGTCGGCGAGCAGATCGCCCACCCAGTAGCCCTCGGGCTTCTGCATCCCGAGCAGCGCCGGCGCCGCGCGGGAGCAGGCGGCGGCCGCCGCCTCCGCGAGCGCGGCCCGGCCCTCGGTGAGGGCTTCCGCCTGCTCGGTCGCCCGCACCTGGAGCGGCTCGAACCATGACGGTCGCATACCGCGCCAGTCTACACGATCCGGCTGCCCGGACGGAGGCTCTAGGACCGCTCGTCCATGCGGGTCATCGGCGAGGTGATGGTGAGCCCGCCGTCGATCACGATGCACTGCCCGGTGAGGAACGACGCCGCGTCCGAGACCAGATAGCCCACCAGCGCGGCCACGTCCTCGGTGGTGCCGTGGCGGCGCACCGGGGTGGCCGCGAGCAGCCGCGCGGTCGCCTGCTGGTAATCGAGGCCGAGCCCCTGCGTGATGTAGTAGGCGGACGAGTCGGTCGTGATGAATCCGGGTGTGACCGCGTTCACCGTGATGCCGAGCGGTCCCAGCTCCAGCGCCAGTCCACGCACGAGTCCCTCGGCGGCCGCTTTGGCCGCGCCGAGCACGCTGTGCCCGCCCATGGCCTGGAAGCTGTCGATCCCCGAGACCAGCACGATGCGGCCGGGGCGGCCCGTCATGAGCGGGACCGACGCCTGGGCCATCGCCACGAAGGAGTCCACCGAAATCGCGAACGTGCGTCGGACGTTGTGGGGCTTCTGCTCGAGCACCGGACGGAAGGCGGTGGCCGCCGCGTTGGCCACGAGCACGTCCACCCGCCCGAGCGCTCCGCCGATCCGCTCGAAGGCCGGCCCGACCTGCTCGGGCTCGGAAAGATCGAGCCGCTCGGCGTGCGCGCGGCGCCCGACCGCTCGCAGCGCGGCCACCACCTCCGCGGCGGCGGCCTCGTCGCGGCGATAGGTGATCACGCAGTCGGCGCCCTCGCGCGCCAGGTGGAGCGCGATACCCCGCCCGATGCCGCGAGAGCCGCCGGTGACCACCGCGACCCGGCCCTCGAGCGGGAGCGTCACGGATCGCTCCGGCGGCGAATCGCCCCCTTCATCGCGTCGGTGAGATCGCGGGCGACGAGGGCCATCCCGGCCTGGCAGATCGGCACGCGGATGCCCCACCGCTCGCAGAGGGGCGTGTGGAGCACGCTGCGCGTGGCCGTGACCATCCTCGCCTGTCTGGAATGTCGGGTGTGCGCCCGCGAGCCGGTGGTGCCGAAGGTGGGAGTCGAACCCACACACCCTTACGGGTACACGATTTTGAGTCGTGCGCGTCTGCCAGTTCCGCCACTCCGGCGCCTGCCTATGATACGACAAGCGGCCCTTGTATACTCGGACCGCCCGAACATGTGACCCATCCAACTGGAGGTGTCTCAATGGCCGATCGAGTTGGCGCCGTATCGTTCAAAGGGAATCCCGTCACGCTGAGCGGCCCCGAGATCAAGCCCGGCAGCGACGCGCCCGACTTCACCGCGGTGGACAACGGACTGCAGCCGGTCAAGCTCAGCCAGGCCAGGGGCAAGGTCATCGTGCTGAGCGCGGTGCCCTCACTCGACACGCCGGTGTGCGACATGGAGACGCGCCGCTTCAACCAGGAAGCGAGCAAGCTCGGCGGCAACGTCGAAGTGTGGACGGTGAGCATGGATCTGCCCTTCGCCCAGAAGCGCTGGTGCGGCGCCGCCGGGGCCACCGCGGTCAAGACGCTGTCGGACTTTCGCGAGCACTCCTTCGCCCAGAACTACGGCGTGCTCGTGAAGGAAGGCCCGCTCGCCGGGCTCACCGCGCGAGCGGTCTTCGTGGTGGGCAAGGACGGCAAGGTCAAGCACGTGGAATACGTGAAAGAGATCACCACCGAGCCGAACTACGACACGGCGCTGAGCGCGGCCAAGCAGGCAGCCGGCGGCTAGGGAGCACGCCGCAAATACCGGCCAATCTTGACAAAAGAACGCCCGCTGGATAAGCTGGGCGACGCGGTGGGGCTGTAGCTCAGTTGGGAGAGCACAAGGCTGGCAGTCTTGGGGTCAGGGGTTCGAGCCCCCTCAGCTCCACCAACTTTAGAGATTCACCGACACGAGGCAGGTGGTGCCCGCCCAGGGTCGCCTGCCTCGTCGTCTTTTCCCGACCCGGCCCGTCCGAGCCGCTCCGGTGACGTACAGCTGCGCGTTCTGCGGCGAGGAGAACGAGCTGGCCCCGGACCCCAGTGGGGGTCATCGCCAGACGTTCACCGAGGATTGCACGGTCTGCTGCCGACCCAATCTCATCACGCTCGAATTCGATGACGATGGCGACGTGCTGATCGAAGCGGTCCAGGAGTACGAAGCCTGAGAGGGGTGAGGGCGCTTGGCCACTGAGCAGCCGCCGGACCGGACCCGGAGGCCGCTCAGGTTCTTCGCCGAGCTCGGGCCGGGCCTCATCACCGGCGCGGCCGACGACGATCCCTCCGGCATCTCCACCTATTCCGTGGCGGGCGCGGCCTTCGGCTATGCCCCGCTCTGGACCGCGCTCTTCTCCTTTCCGCTGATGGCCGCCGTCCAGCTCATGTGCGCTCGCCTCGGCATGGTGTCGGGCCGAGGGCTGGCGAGCGTCATCCGACGGCGCTACTCCCGCCCCGTCCTCTGGGGAGCGTGCGCCCTGCTCATCGTCGCGAATGTCATCAACATCGGGGCGGACCTCGGCGGCATGGCCGAGGTCAGCGAGATGGTGACCGGCGTGAAGGCCTTCGTGTGGACCCCGCTGTACGCCGGCTTGATCGTCTCTCTGCTCTTCTGGTCCTCCTATCGCCAGATCGCCCGCATTTTCAAGTGGCTCACGCTCGTCCTCTTCGCCTACGTCCTGGCCGCGTTCCTGGCCCGACCGGACTGGTGGGCCGTCCTGCTCTCGACCGTGGTCCCGCACATCGAGTGGTCCAACGCCTACCTCGCCACCTTCGTCGGCATCCTGGGGACCACGATCTCGCCCTATCTCTTCTTCTGGCAGGCCGCCCAGGAGGTCGAGGAGGACCGGGCCGCCGGGCGGCGAACCGTCAAGCAGCGGCGCGGCTCGACCGACGCCGAGCTCCGGCGGGCCCGCACCGATGTGCTGACGGGCATGTTCTTCTCGAACCTGGTCATGTACTTCATCATCCTCACGACCGCGGCCACCCTCCACGCGCATGGGCACACCCACATCGAGACCGCCCGCCAGGCCGCCGAGGCCCTCCGGCCGCTGGCCGGGGACGGGGCGTACTGGCTCTTCACGCTCGGGTTGATCGGGACGGGCATGCTCGGCGTCCCCGTCCTCGCCGGGTCCTGCGCCTACGCGGTGGCCGAGGCGGAGGGCTGGCGTGGCTCCCTCGAGGACACGCCGCGCCTCGCCCGGAGCTTCTACGCGGTGGTGGCCGTCTCGATGCTGATCGGACTGACCCTGAACTTCGTGGGCTTCGACGCCGTCGCGATGCTGTTCTGGTCGGCCGTCGTCAACGGGGTCCTCGCCTCGCCGCTGATCGTGCTGGTCGTCCTGCTGACCAGCGACCGCACCGTCATGGGGAAGCGCGTCAACCCTCCGCTCCTGCGGTGGCTCGGCTGGGCGACGGCGGTCGTCATGACCGCCGCGACGATCGGGATGTTCGCGACGCTGTGACGCGCTGACCTTCCAGGTCAGCCGAGCAGCGTCTCGAGCGGCGTCGCCTTCTCGCCGAGCCCCTCGGCCACCGCCGGATGCACGATGTGGCCGCGCCAGATGTTCACACCCCGGGCCAGCGCCGGGTTGCGGCGGACGGCAGTCGCCACGCCCTCGCCGGCCAGCTCGAGCGCGTACGGCAGCGTGGCGTTGGTGAGGGCGAACGTCGACGTGCGCGGCACCAGCGCCGGCATGTTGGCCACGCCGTAGTGCACGACCCCGGAGACCAGGTAGGTGGGATCGAGCAGCGTCGTGGGGTGAATGGTCTCCACGCTGCCCCCCTGATCCACCGCCACGTCCACGATCACCGAGCCCTCCTTCATGGAGGCCACCATCGCCTTGGTGACGAGCACCGGCGCGCGGGCGCCGGTGATCAGCACGGCGCCGACGAGCAGGTCGGCCCGCCGCAGCACCTGGTCGAGGTTGAAGCTGTTGGACATGAGCGTGATCACCCGGCCGTGGAAGAGGTCGTCCACCGCGCGGAGCCGGTCGAGGTTGACGTCGAGGATCGAGACGTCGGCACCCAGACCGAGCGCGATGCGCGCGGCGTTGACTCCGACCACGCCGGCGCCCACCACCACCACGTTCCCGGGCGGCACGCCGGGAACGCCGGCGAGCAGGATGCCCCGACCGCCGTGCGCCTTGGCGAGGTAGAACGCTCCCTCCTGGACCGAGAGCCGGCCCGCCACCTCGCTCATCGGGGCCAGCAGGGGCAGGCTGCCGTCGGCGCGCTGCACCGTCTCGTAGGCGACCGCGATCACGTCGGCCGCCTGCAGCGCGCGCGCCAGCTCGGGCACCGCGGCCAGATGGAGATAGGTGAACAGGATCTGGCCCGGGCGCATCCGCCCGTACTCCTCCGGGAGCGGCTCCTTCACCTTCAGGATCATCTCGCCCCGCGCCCAGACCTCCGCGACGGCGGCGAGCGTCGCCCCCTCGCGCGCGTACTCCTCGTCGCGGACACTGCTCCCGCCGCCGGCGCCCTGCTCGACCACGACACGGTGCCCGGCCTGGGCGAGCGCGCGGGCGCCGGCCGGCGTCAGCGCCACGCGCTGCTCGCCGGACTTGATCTCTCGTGGTACGCCGATGATCACGCGATGGCTCCTCTCTCGGGATGCGGCGGGTTCCGGATGCGAGTCCGCGTCATCCTCCCCCGCCGGGAGTCTGCGGTCAAGGCGGGGCCGCACGGCTATGCTGGTACCGGCGATGGCGATCGACAGCCCCGCGCTCCGGTCCTTGAAGGTGCGGCTGCTCCTGCCCCTGTCGCTTGTCGTGCTGGTGGTCGCCGTCGGCACCCTGGGATACTACTGGCTCTGGCGCGATGCGGGCGGGACCTGGATGGACGCGCTCTTCATGACCGTGACCACCATCACCACCATCGGCTACGGCGAGGTCCGGCCCCTCACCACCGCGGGCCGCCTCTTCACGATCTTCCTCGCGTTCACCGGCATCGGCAGCCTGTTCTACACGCTGGGCGTGGTGATGGAATACCTGGTCAGCGTGCGTCTGGCCGATCCCATGGGGAGGCGTCGAATGGAGCGTCGCATCGGACAGCTCGAGGGGCACGTGATCGTGGCGGGCATGGGCCGCGTGGGGCGCCAGGCCGCGGTGGAGCTACACGAGGCGGCGACGCCCTTCGTGGTCGTCGACCCACGCGAGGAGTCGGTGCATCACGCGACCGAGCGGGGATACCTCACCCTACTCGGCGACGCCACCGAGGACGAGGTACTGAAGCGGGCGGGGATCGAGCGGGCTCGAGGCCTGATCGCCACCACCGGCAGCGACGCGACCAACACCTACATCGTCCTCTCCGCACGCGTGCTGAAGCCCGATCTCTACATCGTCGCGCGGGCCGCCGACGAGGCGGGCGTCACCAAGCTCGGCCGCGCCGGCGCCAACCGGGCGGTCAGCCCCTACGCGATCGGGGGGCACCGGCTGGCCCACCTGATGCTGAGCCCGGCGGTAGTGGACTTCTTCGAGACCGCGCTCGGGCGGGGCAGCGACGCACTCAACATCGAGGACCTGTCCATGCCCGCGGACAGCCCGAGCGTGGGGCAGACCCTCGATAGGCTCGACATCCGGCGGACCACCGGCGCGACGGTGCTGGCCATTCTGCGCGACGGCAGCCCGCTCGCGAGTCCACCCGGCGACCTGGCCCTGGCCGCGGGCGACCACCTGCTGGCGCTCGGCACCGGAGATCAACTCCGGCGCCTCGAGAAGCTGATCGCTTTCGGCGCAGTGGCCTGACCCGACCC